>JAKPNF010000094.1 GCA_029548565.1 Verrucomicrobiota bacterium | reverse complement strand
GTCCATCGTCACCACCTGCCCCAGCCCGAACCACAGGCCGCTGGTGCCCAGCGCGATCGCCGAGAAAATGCCCGCGCGCCGGTTCCACAGCGCCAGTGCCGTCAGATACACGATCCAACACGAAAAAATCGCCAGCGCGGAATTGACAAAGCGCACCGCCGAGACATAAAAGGGCGTCATCTTAAACGGTTCGGCCTGCGTCTGGCCAAGGCTGTCGCCCTCGTATTGCTGCAACCCCGTGAGCTTGAGCATGCCGGCTTGCAGCCAATAAAACATGGGGGGCTTGTAGACGTAGAGCAGCCCGTTCAAGCGCGGGATGGTGTAATCGCCGCTTAAAACCATCTCGCGCGGGATTTCCACGTAGCGCCCTTCGTCCGGGTTGCTTAGCGGGCGCACCCACGACAGGCCGAAATAAACCAGCCCAAGAAACAACGTGATCAATAAAATATCCTTGGCGATGGCGCCGAAACGCACGGGAGAGTCGGTGGTAGTCATGAAATAAAAAGACCTTACAACTCTATCGCGGCGCTGCAACGCACTCAATCTCATTCTTGTGTGAAATATAGTCAGTGCGCCTGCGGCGCTGAGTGATTTTTTGGGTGCTGGCGCCGGGCGGGGCGGCATTGGGGATGCGAACCCTGTGCGTGACTACCCGAAAGAATATCCCGTTGGTCTATTCTTCCGTTCCCGCGGCGAAAGGGGGTGTCGGCTAACGCCAACAGTGCTTCCCACCTGGCGCTACGCGCCAGCCCTTGTCGCTCGCCATAAATGGGCTCGCTCGGTACCTTCAGGGCGAATTTTGCCTTGTCTTACGATGGGGACAAGTAGTCTCGTACGTGCCGCCATCTATCCTGCGGCAAAATCCGCCCTGAAGGATTTTCACTTGCGGGAAAGCTGCACGGAGCAAAATGGCCATAGTGCAATATTATTTTAGAAGGAGCTGGCGGATTATCTTGAGGTTATTTTGAAAGTATAAGGTTTGGTGTGGGCCAGTTCCGTAAAGGGGTGCAGGGGGCTAGCCCCCTGCAGGTGCTAATCGTTTCCGGGTTCGTAGCTGAATAAAATAGCGAATGTCCGTTATCTTTCGTCGCCACCGCCAGCCCTCTCAGGTGCTATTACCTAAACACAACCTAGTGCAGCGCAGGCGGCTTGTTCCAATAAACCGAAAACGGCTGCCCGGGCACAAAGAGGATGCCTTCTTTTTTGATAAAATGCTCGCGCAGGGAAAGGGCGGTTTTTTTGTCGGGGGCGTAGTTGACAAAGATATAGGCGGCGAAGTCGCCCGGGGGGATTTGGGCGTTGTCGTGGTAGGCCGTGCGGTTTGCGGCGCCGCGCAGGTACCAGGGCAGCGGCCAGATTTGGGGGCCATCGGAAATGACGGCGATGTCGCCCGAAGGGGTGTTTTTCAAAAGCTCGCCCACCAGTTGAGGGACATCGACGGACGTGGGGACATAGGCAAACGGCGGTGCCGCGCGCGATTCGGTCGCGGGGGCGCTGCGCAGGATTTGGGAGGCGTCAAACAGCAGCGCGGTGGCCAAAAGACCCGCGCCTGCCCACCCGTGTGCGCGGGTGCGTCCTTCGCCGAAAAACGCGTAAAAAAACACCCAGGCTGAAAACGGGGCAAGGCAGGCCAGCGGAACGAGCATCGTCCACGAGGTTTTGTAGTTGATAATTGAATACGCGACGATCTGCGCCGCCCCGCTTAGCGCCAGCCACAAAAAAACGCGCGGGCAGGCCGCCCGCCAGCGCCCGTTAAAAACGATGGCGGCAAAGCCCAGCAGCGCGGGCAGGGTGATCGCGACCTGGCCGAACCCGTCTTTGTAAAACAGGATGTCGCTCAAAAAATAAGTCCACGGTTTTTCGTGGCCGGGATCGGTGGCATAGCAGACGTACGTGCGCACGGCGTCCCACGCGCCCTGTAGGTGCGTGAAAGCGTTGGTGTAAACGACGGCGGCGATTACCACTGCCCCAATCAGCGCGGCGATAACGCCCCGCCAAGCGTCGAGGCGCTCCTCGAGGCGGCTTTTGAATTGAGGGATGCGCGCGCTGTCACCCAATCCGCGCCACCCCACGCGCAGCGGTGGGTGGTTCTGTTTAAAAAACTTATCCAACGCAAACAATGCCAACGCGGCACATCCCCAACTGATCACAATGAGCAACCATGTGGCCTTGATGCTTATCAAGAAGCCAAGGAACCAGCCTGTCGCAGCCCACCAGCGATTGCGCTGTGTTTTGAGGGCGTTGTAGAGCGTCCATGACACGCCCAGCGCGGTCAGCAGTAAAAAATTTTCGTGAAAATAAATCGGGTTGTAGTAAACGGCCAGTGGGCATAGTCCCCACAGCAACGCGACGATGATGGCGGGTTTTGCCCCCAGGCGCTTGTACACCCAAAAGACCATGAGTGCCAGCGCCGCCCATCCGGCCAGCAGGTGGCCGGCGCGGATGTCAAAGGCGTCCAAATCGGCATAGCCGTGTTTGCCCGCAAGCGACATCCAGCCCGCATTTAAAAAGTGCGGCAAAAGTCCGTGAAAGTGCTCGGGGTCGAACACGCGCGTTTTGCCTTCGAGCAACTCGCCGAGAATATAACTTTGCACCGCCTCGTCGCCATGCAGCGGCCGCGCGTCGATCATCGTGACCTGCCAGACAAAACAGGCGACCAGCAGCGTCAGCGTCAACGAAAAAACCCAGCGCGGCCAGCGGGCCGTCGGGGGCTTATGTCGGGGCGCTTCGTCCATGCAACAGCTATAGCAGTTTGAACACGGTGCGCCAAGCGCCCAAGTGTGCCTTCGGTATTTTTATTTCAAAACCCAGGCGGATTCAGGGTCGTTCGGGTCTTCCGGAACAAAGGCGTCTTCGGGGTGGCTTAGGAAAATCCAGTCGTTGTCGGGGTCGTTGGGTTCGAGCACGACGCCGGTTTTTTCGTCGAGGGCCAGCAGCGCGCGCTTGATGGAAGGCTCGTCCATCAGCAGCACGGCGGTGGCCAATGCGTCGGAAACCGCGGCGGACTGGCTGATCGCCCACGAGCGCTTGTGCGGGTAACTCTCCAGTTTTCCCTTTTTGGGGTCGACAATATGAAACCCATTCACGCCCGTGCCCGAGGCGCTGATGGAGCACTGGCTGGCTTTGAAAATGTAGTGCTTTTTATCGCCGACCAGGCGGATTTTCCAGGGCTCTTTTCCTTCCGGCACATTGACCAGCACGGAGGAGCCGCCGGAGCTTAGCAAATAGTAGTCGATCTCGTAGTCGCCCAGCAGGCTTTGGGTCCAGTCCACGGCGAAGCCCTTGCCGATCGCGCCCAGGTCGAGTTTCATGCCGGGCTCCAGCACGGTGATGTGCGGGGAGTCCTCGTGCAAAACAAGGGAGCTTTTGCCCTTTTTCTCCAGCGCGTCCTTGAGTGCGGCGGGGCTTTCCAGCCCGCTTTTTTCGAGTGCCTCGGACAGTGCGCCCACGCCCACGTCGAAGACCCCGCTGGTGGCTTGCATGATGCGGATGGCCAAGCGCAAGCACATGTCCGTCTCCTCGCGCAAGGGCACGGTGGCACCCGCCGTGGAATGGTTCACGCAATAAATGTCGCTGCCTTCCTTGAAGCGGCTCAGCAAGTCTTCTATACGGTCGACCTCGTTCCAGACAGCCTGGGAGGCGCCGCGCGCGTAGGCCTCGTCGCTGTGGCGAATGATGAGCGTGAACTCGGTCGCCATCGCGGCGTGAGTGCTTTTAAATTCCTGAATCATGGGCGGGGTTGTCTTGTACTGTAGCATGGATTTTGGAAAAAACAGCCCGGAAGTGCTTTTTTCTTTAGATGTCAACAAAATGACGGGGCAGGGCAATTCTTGACCTCGGGCGCGCGAAGGTGTTTAATCAGGACTTGTTCTTCCCTTCTAAACCTCATTGTTTATCCCATGAAATTGTTCCCTTCCAAAGAAACGATCGACCAATCTTTGGCCTTCTTACTGCTGCGTTTTTGGCTGGGCATGCGCGCCGTGATGACGGGGATTGAAAAGTATTCCGCCAAGGTGGACGAGGCGCGCCCCGTCTTGGATGAGGACGGCCTGGAAACCGGAGCCAGCGTGATGGTGAAGGTCAAGGAATACGCGTGGGAGCACTACCACGCCGTCCCGCAGGTGTTCGCCAATAAATTCAACGACGAGCCGCTGCTGTTTGCCTGGGTGCGCGAGCCGTTTTACCAGGCGCTGGGCATCATCCTCATCGTGCTGGGCGTCATGACGATTCTGGGCATCGCGATGCGCGTGAGCCTCTTTTTGCAGGGCCTTTTATATATAGCGCTGACCTTCGGGTTTGTGCTGCTGGCCGTCGACGAGGGCGTGGCGCAGTTGGCGATCCATACGCTATTGTGCGCGGTGGCGCTTTACTGGGTGAAGTACAATTGCTTCACGCTGACGACCAAGTGGTAGATAGTCCCGCCTTTTTAACGCACACAACAAAAATCCCCTTCTTATCATGGACGAAACGAAAAAACTTTCTTCGCTGTCGCGGCGCGACTTCTTGATCAAAAGCTCTGTGCTGGGCGCGGGGCTTTCGATCGGGCTGCCGAAAATCGCGCGCGCGCAGGCTGCGGGCTCGCCCGCCAATGAATTGAACATCGCGCTGATCGGCGTGGGCGAGCAGGGTCGCGTGCTCATGGGCTCGCTGTTAAACATCCCCGGCCTGCGCTTTCGCGCGGTGTGCGATATTTGGGAATACTACCGCAGCGCCGCCAAAAACCGCATCAAGAAGGCCAAGGGCTACGACGTCGCCACCTACGAGGACATTGACGAGATGCTCGCGCAGGAAAAAGACCTCGACGCGGCGGTCATCGCCACGCCGGACTTCTGGCACAGCCCGCATAGCGTCAAGTGCCTGAACGCCGGGCTGAACGTCTACTGCGAAAAGATGATGTCCAACACCGTCGAGGGCGCGCGCGCGATGGTGCAGGCCATGCAAAGCAGCGGCAAGCTTTTGCAAATCGGCCACCAGCGCCGCAGCAACCCGCGCTACCGCTACGTGCTCGACCAGCTCATCAAAAAGAACGGCATCATCGGCAAGCTCACCGCGATCAACGGGCAGTGGAACCGTTCCGTCTCTGAGGATTTAAACTGGCCGAAAAAGCACGTGATCGACGAGGCGAAATTGCAAAAATACGGCTTTGAAAACATGCACCAGTTTCGCAACTGGCGCTGGTTTAAAAAACTCTCCGGCGGCATGATTTCCGATTTAGGCGCGCACCAGATCGACATTTTCAACTGGTACACCGGACGGCACCCCGCCTCGGTGATGGCGGTGGGCGGCGTGGACTATTACAAGACCCACGAGCACTACGACAACGTGATGAGCTTTTACGAGTACGACATGGGCGGCTACTTCGCCCGCGCGTTTTATCAGGTGCAGACGACCACGACCTCTGGCGGCGGATTTTTTGAAACTTTTATGGGCGACGAGGGCACCATCGTCATCAGCGAAAACCCCGCCCACACGAAAATTTACCGCGAGGACCGCACGGCCTCCATCGCAGAGCGCATGAAGGTGTGGGACAAGCTCACTTCCGACGGGATTTTGCGCGCGGTCGAAACGCCGGCCGCCGAAAAAGACCCGACGATAGTCGACGTGCGCGAAAGCGCGCCGGCCGCGATGTTCGACCTGCCCATCGTCCTGAACAAGGCCATCCATCAGCCGCATCTGGAAAACTTCTTTGACGCGATCCGCGGCAAGACCAAGCTCACCTGCGATGGCAAGGAGGCTTTTGAGAGCGAGGTGCCAATCTACGCCGTCAACCCGGCGGTCGAGGCGCAGACGAAAGTCTTCTTCAAGGAGGACGATTTTAAAATTTAAAAAAATAAAAACCGTTTTAACGTTTCAATTTTATGAAAAAAATTCTCATCACCCTCCTTCTCATCACCAGCGCATCCCTCTACGCCGCTGATGTGCCGCTAAAAGTTCCCCACCCCAAGCCGCGCCTGATCGGCACGCAGGTGGCGGTCAACATCGGCAATCTCGACCGCTCCGACGGCCTGCCGGCCGAAAGTATAAAAGTGCCCGAGAACGCCAAAAATATCGCGCTGAACAAACCCGTGACTTCCAGCGACCCCGCCCCCATCATTGGCGAGCTGGAGCTGGTCACCGACGGCGAGATCGACGCCGAGGAAGGCTACTACGTGGAGCTGGACGTCAACCAGCAATGGGTGCAGATCGATCTGGAAAAACCCTCCACCATTTACGCGATCGTCGTGTGGCATTTTTATTCCCAAGCCCGCGCCTACAAGGACGTCGTCATCCAAATCTCCGATGACCCGGAGTTCAAAAAGGACGTCACCACCGTCTTCAATAACGACGAGGACAACACCGCCAAACTCGGCAAAGGCGACGACAAGCACTACATCGACACCCATAAAGGCCGCATCTTCCCCGTCAAAGCCGTCAAAGGCCGCTACGTGCGCTTGTACAGCTCCGGCAACACCGCCAACCAAAACAACCACTACATCGAAGTGCAGGTGATTGGCACGCAACAGTAGGAGTTGCAGGTAGTGTTTTTGCGGGGAAAACTTTTTTGTGAAGCGAGCCATTTATAAGCGAGCGGAACGGGCGGGCGCCAAAGGCGCCCGATGCGAAGCATGTCGGCGTTCAGCCGACACCACAAAAAGTCTTCCCCGCACCCCTTTCAAAAAACTTTTATGACGAATGCTGCGCATCCTGCGCGGCGGCGGTATATTTTTTATGGTTGGGTTTTCTGTTGTGGTGCCTGCTTTTAATGAGGCGGGGTGCATCGCGCGCAATATGCGTGCGCTGGCTGCGGCGTGCGAGCGCACGGGACGTGTGTGGGAGATTGTGCTTTGTGTGGAGCACAGCACGGATAGCACGCTTGAACAGGCGCTGGAAGTGGCGCGGGAGTTGGAACAATTGCGTGTGCTGGACTTGCCTGTTCAGCGCGGCAAAGGCGCCGCTGTGCGCGAGGGTTTTTTGCAGGCGCAGGGCGAAATCGTCTTCATGTGCGACGCCGACCTGAGCGCCGATCTGGGCGCCATTGACACTTTTTTAAAACTGTTTGACGCGGACGCGCAAGTGGCGGGTGTTGTCGGGCGGCGTCGCTCGCGGGTGGGCAAATCGCCCTTTTTGCGACGTTTTTTAAGCGGTGTTTTTCACGCCTGGGTCAAGCGCCTGACGGGGCTGCCCTTCAGCGACACGCAGTGTGGCTTCAAAGCCTTCAAAAAACCCTTCGCCCGCGAACTGGCGCAAATGCAAACCGAGACAGGTTACGTTTTCGACATCGAGTGGCTGCTGTACGCCCAACAAAAAAACTGGCGCGTGCAAGAAGCCGACGTGCTCTGGAAGGACGACCCCGATACCCGCGTGCGCCTGCCGCGCGACGGCATCCGCATGCTCAAAAGCCTGCGCCGCCTGCGAGGAGCGTTTAAAAAATAGCACCTGAGATGGCTGACGGTGGCGAGGAAAGCTGACGGACATTCGCTATTTTATTTTGCCACGAACCCGGCAACAATTAGCACCTGCAGGGGACTAAGTCCCCTGCACCCCTTTATGGGGCTGGTGCGTATCTGAATCTCTCTTTTCCAACGAGACCTCAAAACAACCCGCCAGCCCTTCTAAAAAAAATACTGCACTGCGGCCACTTTTGCTCCGTGCAACTTTCCCGCAAGTGAAAATCCTTCAGGGCGGATTTTGCCGCAGGATAGATGGGGCACGTACGCGCAGCGAGCTATTTATAGGCGAGCGCAGGGGGCGGATGCGCAGCATCCGGTGCGAAGCACTGTCGGCGTTCAGCCGACACCCAAACTACTTGTCCCCATCGTAAGACCAGGCAAAATTCGCCCTGAAGCATTTTCACCGCGGGAACGGAAGAATAGCCCAACGGGATATTCTTTCGGGTGGTCAAAAGCAGGGTGCGTATCCCCAAGGCGGCTCCGTCCGGCGCCAGCCCCCTAAAAAAATCTCCATCGCCGCAGGTGCGCTGACTATTTTATTCTCTAGTCCACATCAACCATCCAAAAACGCACGCCTCCCTGACCGCCCTCGGTGGTGGGGATCTCCGTGCGCCGCAGGCTCTCTATGTGGCCGTCAAAAAACACGATGTTGTTTACGCCGTTGGGGCTGTCGTTGCCGTCGTTGGTTGGCGGGGCGGCGGCGTTGTGGCGGTTGGGCGTCCAGTCGCGGCGGTTGCGCATGGGGCGCTGGGTGTCGCGCTTGCCCGAGTCGGCGAAATACAGCATGCTGCCGCGGATGCGCGGGTCGTCCATGCGCAGTTTGTAGACGGGCAGCTTGGTGTTCAGGCGGTATTCGTCGGCCGTGTCGGGAATGGATTGCCGCGAACCGCGGTAGCTGATGCCGCCGCGACCGTCAAAAACCTGGCGGTTGTCGATGGAGTCGGGGTCCATGTCGGCCGGGCACACCAGCACGGACTTGCTGTTTTCAAAGCGTTTCATGCGCTCGTCCAGATAGTCGTCGAGCCGCTGGCTCATGCGGTTGGTCTGGACGGCGTCCGAAAAATGGCTGTAGTACATGACCATGAAGTCCCACGACTTGGTCTCCTCGCAGCCGGGAACGACGTTGCCGTGGCTGGATGGAAGGTAGTTGTGGTTGTCGGTGGCGTAGGTCATGCACGCCTGGTAGACCGTGCGCATGTTGCTGGAACATTGCGTTGTCTTTATGCGGTGGAAGACCCCGCCGATCGTCGGGATCAAAATGGCCGCCAAGACGCCGAGGATGGCGATAACGGTCAGCAATTCGACCAAAGTGAAACCGTTGCGTTTGTTCGCGCGCGTGCGAACACGGTGCGGGGAGTGGGTACGATGGAACACGGTGAGCGGGGGTGATTGTGCTTTTTATGATAACCGTTTGATGATGCGGGTTGTCAATACCCAATCCCGCCCTCGCGCGCCTGCGGAAAGGCTTGTCGCCCAAGCTAAGAAGGGGCATAATCCTAGGCTATGTGCGGAATTATAGGATATGTCGGCCGGCAGAAGGCCGCGCCGTTTTTGATAGAGGGGCTCAAGCGTTTGGAGTACCGCGGGTACGACTCGGCGGGCTTGACCGTGCTGCAAAACGGCCAGTTTGAAACGGTCAAAAAGGCCGGCCGCGTTGAGAACATGGCCAAGTTGGCCGCCCGCAAAAGCCTCACCGGCACGATCGGCATCAGCCACACCCGCTGGGCGACCCATGGCGGCGTGACCGACGCCAACGCCCACCCGCACGTGTCCTCCGACGGCAAAATCGCCGTCATCCACAACGGCGTGATCGAGAATTATTTATCCATTAGGCGCTTTTGCGTTTCCAAAGGTTACACCTTCCAGAGCGAGACCGACACCGAGGCACTCGTCAATTTGCTGGCCTACCATTACAACAAAGAGCCGGAACCGACTCCCAACGGCGGCAGTGAAAAAAGCCGCCTGTTCAATTCCCTGCGCAAGACGCTCATGCACGTGGAAGGCACCTACGGCCTAGCTGTGTTGTGCGCCGATTGCCCCGACGAGATCGTGGGCGCGCGTAAGGGCTCGCCGCTGGTCTTGGGCATCGGCAAGGGCGAGAACATGATCGCCTCCGACGTTTCCGCCTTTGTCGGGCGCACGCAAAATGTCGTTTATCTGGAAGACGGGCAGGTCGTGCAGCTCACGGCCGACGATTTTTCGATCATCACGCTGAGCGAGGAGGATGTCGCCCCCGTCATCAACAAGGTGGACTGGGAGATCGAGCAGGCCTGCATGGGCGATTTTCACCACTACATGGAGAAGGAGATTTTCGAGCAGCCTCAGGCGCTCGAAAACGCCATGCGCGGGCGCATTGCCGACGACGCATCCACGGCGCGCTTCGGCGGGCTGAACCTCGACGTGCGCGACTTGCGGCAGGTTGACCGTATTTTGCTGTGCGCCTGCGGCACCGCTTGGCACGCCTGTTTGGTGGCCGAGTATCTCATAGAAAAATACGCGCGCATCCCCGTGGAGGTGGAGTACGCCTCGGAATTCCGTTACCGCAACTCCCCGCTGGACAAAAACACGCTGGTGTTCGTGGTCTCGCAATCCGGCGAGACGATCGACACCCTGGAGGCGCTACGCGAGTCCAAGCGCAAGGGTTACCGCACACTGGCCATCGTCAACGTCGTCGGCTCCACGATCGCCCGCGAGAGCGACGGGGGCATCTACCAGCACGCCGGCCCCGAGATCGGTGTGGCCTCCACCAAGGCCTTCACCTCGCAAATCATGGTGGCGACCCTCGTGGCGCTGTACATCGGGCGCATCCGCGACCTGGCCTTCACGGAAGGGCGCGCGATCGTGGCGGCGATGCAAGCGTTGCCGACCCTTGTCACCCAAGTGCTCACCCAGGCCGACCACATCGCCAAAATCGCGGCCAAATACAAAGATAAAAAAGACTTCCTGTTCCTCGGTCGCCAGGAGTTCTTCCCGATCGCGCTGGAAGGGGCGCTCAAGCTCAAGGAAATTTCATACATTCACGCGGAAGGTTATCCCGCCGCCGAGATGAAACACGGCCCCATCGCGCTCATCAACCCCGAGTGCCCAACGGTGTTGTTCGTCTTCAAGGGTGAGATGTTTAAAAAGACAATTTCCAATCTGCAGGAAATCCGCGCCCGCCAAGGCCCCGTGATCGCGATCACGGATGCCGACGAAAACGAGTTCGCGGGCTCGCAGGCCGACGATGTGATCCGCGTGCCCGAGGCGCACGACAGCGTGCGCGCGATTTTGGCGACGGTGCCGGTGCAGTTGCTGGCCTATCATATCGCCTTGTTGCGCGGCTGCGATGTGGACAAACCGCGCAATCTAGCGAAGTCCGTAACGGTGGAGTAAATAATAGTCAGCGCGCCTGCGGCGCTGAGTGATTTTAGGGGAGCTGCCGCTGGACGGGGCGGCCTTTGGGCTGCGAACCCTGCTATTGACCACCCGAAAGAATATCCCGTTGG
>JAKPNF010000062.1 GCA_029548565.1 Verrucomicrobiota bacterium | reverse complement strand
CGCAGTGCTCGGTGCGAAGCACTGTCGGCGTTCAGCCGACACCCAAATCACTGCTCCCCATCGTAAGACCAGGCAAAATTCGCCCTGAAGCATTTTCACCGCGGGAACGGAAGAATAGCCCAACGGGATATTCTTTCGGGTGGTCACGCACAGGGTTCGCAGCCCCAATGCCCCCACGCCCAGCGACAGCCTTTAAAAAATCACTCAGCGCCGCAGGCGCACTGACTCTTTATCCCCCGCACTTTATCTTGCCTTTAGGGTGCTTTTGAGCGACGATCTATCCTTATTATGAAAGTGTACATCAACGGCAAGTTCTACGACGAAAACGAGGCAAGCGTCTCCGTGTTCGACCACGGGCTGCTCTACGGCGACGGCATCTTCGAAGGCATCCGCCTGTACGAAGGCTGCGTCTTCCGCCTGGACGCGCACCTGGAACGCCTCGAAGACTCCGCCAAGGCGATTTTGCTGGAGCTGCCCTGGTCGCGCCAGGAAATTTCGGACGCGGTTCTGGAATCGTGCCGCATGAACAATTTGAAAGACGGCTACATCCGCGTGGTGGTGACCCGCGGCAAAGGCTCCTTGGGCATCTCGCCAAAGACCTGCAAAGACCCGCAGCTGATCATCATCGCCGACAAGATCCGCCTATACCCGAAGGAAGTGTACGAAAACGGCCTGAAGCTCATCACCGTGCCCACGCGGCGCAACCACGCCGCTGCGCTGCCGCCGATGATCAAGAGCCTGAATTATCTCAACAATATTTTGGCCAAGATCGAGGCGCAGCACCTGGGTTACGACGAGGCGATCATGCTCAACGACCAGGGCTTTGTGGCCGAATGCACGGGCGACAATATTTTCATGGTGAAAAAAGGCGTCATTTACACGCCCACCGTGCAGTCCGACAACCTAAGCGGCATCACGCGCCAGGCGGTGTGGGACATCGCCCAAAAGCTCGGCATCCCCTTCAAGGAAGGCGTGCTGACGCGCTACGACTTCTGGATCGCCGACGAGGCGTTCTTGACCGGCACGGCCGCGGAGCTGGTGGCCGTCACGGAAATTGACGCGCGCCAAATCGGCGACGGCAAGCCCGGCCCCGTCACGCAAAAAATTCTGGAGGCCTACCGCGGTGTCGTCACCAAAGACGGCACGATGCTTTAAGAAAAATATCGCCGCCGTTTTTTCGCCAATAAAAAACCTCTGTCCCTCAGAGGTTTTTTGTTTCCAAAGACCATCGTCCGCTTTTAAAAAATCCCGCACCCACGCATGAAGCATCTCGTCCGCGACGCCGTTTTATTTTTCGTTTTGCTGGCCATTTACGCCTTGAACCGCGTCATCCTGTTTGTGGCCTACGCGCCGGAAGATACAACGGTGACGTTCTCATGGCTCGTGCGCTCGCTGCGTTTTGACTTGATGACGGCGGCTTACTTCACACTGCCGGCGCTGGTCTTGACGCTTGTGTGCCTGTTCACGAAATTCAGGCTCACAGGGTTAAAAAAATGGTATGGCATTTTTATTGTGCTGGTGTCGATTGTCATTGTCGTGGTCAATGTGGGATTTTTCTCCGAGTACCAAAGCCAATACAATCATTGGGTTTTCGGAATTATCTTTGACGACCGGAAGGCCATCCTTTCCACGATTTGGAAGCAGTACCCCATCGTCTGGATCATTTTGGGAACAAGCGCCGCTATCGCCCTGATCGCTTGGGGATTCCAAAAACTATTCGCGCGCACCGAAAAGCTGGCGGAGCCTTCTTTCATGAAATACCTGCCCGCGCGCGCGTTCGTGGCGCTGGCCGCGTTGTTTGTGTGCGTGACGCTGATGCGCGGCGGAAAACTCAGCGGCCGGCCGCTGCAGGCACGCGATTTTGTCGTCACAAACTCCGATTTTTTGAACGGTATCGTTCCCTCTCCGGCGTTTTGCCTGAAGCAGGAAATTAAAAAACTTTTGACAGCGACCTTTGCCAAAAACGGCGACTTCAAGCCTGAAGAACTAAAGGGATTCGCCGACACCCTTTACGGTGATTGCGGCTCGCTCGACCTGAGGGAAATTTTGAAAAAGCACACCGCAAAAGCCGCGCTGCCCCAAAAACCCTCGCACGTTTTTTTCATTATCGGCGAGGGCTACACGGCGTGGCCGACCTTCGAAGACATGCGCCATTACAACCTGATGCCCCAAACGCTGCGGCTGGCAAAAACCTTTCCCTTCTCCAACACGGTGTTGGCCACCGGCGGCGGGACCATGGACTCCACGGCGGCCTTCATCAGCGGCATCCCCTATTGCAGTCTGCCCGGCGGCGCTTACCACAAGGGCGCTTCTGATTTTTCTCCCGCCAAATTCATGCGGCAGCTTGGCTATGAGACGTTTTTTTATTACGGCGGGCATATGTCGTGGCACGATGTCGGCAATTTCGCGAAGAATAATTTCTTTCAAAACATAGTCGGCGGCGAAAAGATGTCCGCCGATTTCGGGCAGGTGGAATGGGGCGTGCGCGACGCGGAACTTTTCGACTTCATCCTCGCGCAGCAACGCGACACTGCGTCTTTCAACCTCATCCTCACCGTCTCGAACCACCCGCCCTTTGACGTGGATTTGGAAAAGGAAGGCTGCCCCAACCCCCTGAGCGACCCGCACGACAGAAAACTCCAGCACCACTGGTACGCGGACAAGGAGATCGGGCGCTTTATCGATTCCATCCTGAAAAAATACCCCGACGCGATTGTCATCGTCACGGGCGACCACGCCGCTCGGATATACCCGAAGGAGCTGGAGTTCACCGCGCGCATGTCAAATCTTGTGCCGCTGCTGATCGCCGGAGAACTCGCCACGCGGTCGGAACTGCCGCGCACCATCGGCGCGATTTCGTGGATGGACGCCATCCCCACGCTTATCGATTTGTGCGCGCCGCAGGGCTTTGAATACGCGGCCTGGGGGCACTCGCTTCTTTCAAAGGACAAACCCGCGCAGGCGCCCAAAAACCCTTGGGGGATTTTTTACGACGATCAATTTCACACGCTCGGCAGCGCCGCCCCATCGGCGCAGGACAGGGAACTCGTGCGCGCGTACATCGCGCTGGCGTACTGGTGCACGCGGCAAGGCCCCCTGTTGCCCGACCCGCAAGCGGTCAAATAGTCAGTCGTTCGGCGGCGGCAGCGGCGTCTCGCGCAACAGGTCGGCCATGTTTAAAAAAATATCTTGCACGCTTAGCGGGGTATCCTCATTTGCGCCCTCGATCAAAACCAGCATCCCCGCGCGGTAACGCGGAAAAACTCCTATCATCGCGCAGCGATTTTTGTCGATCCACAGGCGGCTGATCATCTCCAGCCCTTCGTAATCGTCGCGCTGCCAGCCCAGACCAAACGCCTGATCGCCTTTGACTGGAACCGCTTTGTAACGCTCCAGCACCAGCGAGGGTTGCACTATTTGTTTCCCCTGAACAGACCGCCCGCGATTGGCCTCGGCATACAACCAACTAAAAGCGTCTTGCGCCGACATTTTCAACGAGCAAGATGCGACCGAAAGCGCGAGTTTGGCCGAGATTCCCAGCGGCTCGAGCAGTTGTGTTTGCATGAGCGCAGCAAACTGTTCGGGCGTATTCTTAGCGAGCGGGTCTTTGAGCAGCGCATAGGCGCCCGCTAAAAAACTTACACGCGATTCGACACGCGCGGCGCCCACGGGCGGGCCTTTGAGTTGCTTGATGATTTCGAAGGCATCCTGCGCGTTCGGGTTTTCGAGCTTTTTCAAAACCTCGTCCGCCGAGACGGGAATGCCCGCTGTCATGCCGAGCAGATCGCGCAGCGTGCAACGCTTGGCCGCTTCGTCGCCGGCAAGCCCAAAAAACGCGTGCCGCGTGACAAGCGGTTTATCCCAAGCGACCGCCCCGTCCTGCTCGAGTTTGGCGGCCAGCAAACTTGTCAGCGGCTGCAGCAGTTCTCCCATTTCAAACGGCTCGTCTGTGCGTGGGGATGAAAAACTGCGGCTGCCCACCACCAGCGCGAACGCCGCGCGCGCGGGTTTTTGTTCGAGCAACTGCGCGCGCGATTTTTCAAAAAAGTCGTCCCAGCTAACTTCGTCCGCGCGCGCGCAGGCAAACACGCAAACCAGGAAACTTGTCCAAAAAAACAGGCGCCGCAAGATCATGGGCGTAAGCACACCCTAGCGGCGGCGCTCCCTGAAGAAGTCCTCGACGTGCACAAGCGACTCCTCTATCTGCTCGCGGGTTTTGCGAATTTCCTCGAGCTGCTCGCGGTGAAAACCGTACTGGGGACGGACGCTGCGCAGGTCTTCCGTAGCCGCATTGCGCAAGTCGCGCATCAGGCTCTGGCAGCGTTGCGTGAAATAATCATCCGTCACGCCGGCCTTGCGCACGTCGCGGTAAAAATAGCTGATGGCCTGCTGTATCTTGCGGTCGCGGCTTTGCATCAGGGCATTTTTATTGTTGAAAAGGGCCAGCAGCGCCTGCGTACGGTCGTCCAACTGCGCCATGAGTCTGCCCTCCGCGGCAAAACGATTCCAATCGATGCGGTCCCAATTTTTAATGGTGTCCAGGCGGAAGCCGAACCAGCGGCGGTTTTGCATTTCCTTCTTTTTGGAATCGCTCTTGTCTTGCAGGGAGTCCGCGATACGGTACTCGACATAATAAGTCGCCAGCCCCAGAATTTTCCCCGAGGGGGCGTGCAGAATCGGGCTGCCGCTGTTGCCCGAGACAAACTGCGCGTCCACCTCGATGAGTTCGGGGCCGATGCCCAGCACCTTGCCGTGCGTCTGCGTGACGACCGAGCCGCCGCGCGCGTTGCCGGGGATGATCACCTCGTCGCCAATGGACACGACGTTGAGGATGTCTTCGAGCACCTCGAGGTACGAGGTTGGTTCCTCGGCCACGCGGATGAGCGCCACGTCGAACTTGTGCCCCACGAAAATATCCTGAACGGTGAACTCCGTCCCGTTGACGGCCGTGACCGTGAACTTGTCGTTGCCCGAGAGCACGTGGGCGTTGGTCACGACAAAAAACTGGTCGTTCATCTTGCAGACAAAGGCGCTGCCGCTGCCCTTGTCGCCGCGCACAATCGCCAAGGCCGCCAGTTGCGCGGGCGTGAGGGCTGCCGGTTTTTTATTCCTTTTATCCTGCGCCAACATGGCATCCAACGACTCGCCGAAAACTTTCCCCTCGCCCTCGGTGGAAATCGGCGCCTGGGTCGCCCCAAACGGAGACAACGAGCCGCTCAACGAACAGCACGCCCACGCAAAAAAAATTGAGAAATAAACAACGCGCATCGGCTTTCCAATTTGTCGTTAAGTGTAAGTAATCAAAAGGGCTCGTGCAATTAAGAATCCAAAAAATCAATTGTCCTGCGGCACACTCGTCTGCGAGGAAACCTGCCGCGGGTTCGCCGGGTCGGACACCAACGAACCTTGGAACAAGCCCAGCAAAAGCACCGCCGCGGCCAAGGCGCCGAGCACCAAACGGCTCCAAACGCTCGGAACTTCCGGCGAGGGCTGCGCGCTTTCCATGGGAATTTTTCCGCTGGAGCTGTCCTGCGAACTGCGCCACGGGCGGTACACCGCCGCGCGCATCCAGCCGAAATAGTAGTAGATGGAAACCACGACGCCAAAAATACCGATGCCCAGCAGCCAGTACAACTGCGCCTGCACCGCGCAAATAAAAATCAGCAGTTTTCCGATGAATCCGGCGCAGGGCGGAATGCCCGCCAGAGAGCCAAGCCCCACGCACAAAACGCCGCCCAAAAAGGGGCACTTTTCAAGGAGCATGCGGTAGTCCTGCATTTCCTGAAAGTCGTCGATATTGGTGGCCACGTGCGACATCACACCAAAAACGGCGTAGGAGGCCAGCATGTAGGCCAGCAGATAAAAAGCGATCGCGTAGAGCATCGAGACGTGCCCCAGCGTCAGGTACGCCACCACGCCCAGCAGCAAATAACCCGCGTGCGAAACGCCGGAAAGACCCATCAGGCGTTTGACGTTGCGCTGCGACAGCGCGCCCAGGTTGCCAAACAAAATCGACAGCGCCGCCAGCAGCGACAGCAGGGGAATTAAAAGTTCTTTCAGGCTCTGCGCGTCGAACGAGAACATCAGCATGCACAGCAGCACGACAAAGCCCGCCGCCTTCGAGGAGACGGCCAAAAAGGCGGTCGTGGGCGTGAGCGCGCCCTGGTACACGTCCGGCACCCAGATGTGAAAGGGAACCGCGCCGAGCTTGAAGGCCACGGCGCACAGCGTCAGCGCCACGCCGCACAAGGCCAGCGAGTCGCCCGCGCCCAGTTGCGCGTCTTTGAACAGTTGCAGCACGCTCTGGTAATTGAGCGGGTCGGCGATGCCCTTGATCGCGCCGGCGCCGTACAGCAGCACGATGCCAAACAGCAGCATGGCCGAACTCATCGCCCCGGTGAGCAAATATTTCAGCGCCGCTTCCAGCGTCGTCATCTGTCCGCGCGCGTAACCGACCAGCACATACAGGCCAATCGTCACGGTTTCCAGCGCCACGAACATCATCAAAAAGTTGTTGGCGTGGATGAGCACCAGGATCGCCGCCGTCACAAAACTGAGCACGGCAAAGTACTCCGTGCGCGGCAAGACCTGGCGCGGCAGGCAGACCATGCTCAGGTACCCCGTCAAAAAGGACGAGGCGATGAAGAACAAAAAGATCCCGGGCGACAACGGCGAGAGCAGCATCCCGTCAAACACGGTCAGCGAGTCGGCCAGCGTGGGAAACAGCGGCGTGCACACCAATACCCCTATCAGCGCGAAGCCCGCCAGCGCCACGGCGGGCACCAGCGTGCCCACGCGTTTGCGCGGCAGCAGCATCTCCAGCACCAGCAGCCCCAACCCCAAAACGACCAATGCGATTTGAGGCCAGAGATAAACCCACTGGTTGGACTCGGCCATGGTTTGCAGCGAAGGAAAAATTGTCTCGGCGTTCATGTTACTGGGAAACGGAAGCGGGTTGCACGGGCACGGGGGTTTCCCCGGCGGCGCACGCTTTCACAGGCGCCGCGCCGTAGGCCGTGTTGACGGAATCGGTGACAAGCCACGGGCAAAAGCCCGCGACCATCAGCGCACCCAAAAGAATCAGCGCGGGGACGCGTTCGCCCAGCGTGATGTCGGAAATCTCGGTGTCTTCAAAACGCTTTTCAAAGGCCTTGCTCGGCTGGCCGAAAAAGATGCGGCTGACCGCGCGCAACCCGTAAACGGCGGAGATCACAATGCCCAAACAGATGAGCGCCGCGACCCACGGCTTGAACGCCCACACGCTTAAAAAGACACCCAGCTCGCCCCAGAAATTCGCGAACCCGGGCAACCCTATGCTCGCGAACATCGCGGCGATAAAGAAGGCCGCCAAGACGGGCGCTTTTTGCGCCAGCCCGCCCATCTCGCCCATGTCGAAGCTTCCGGTGCGCCGCCCCACGGCGTTGGACAGCATGAACAGCGCCGCGACCGAAAGGCCGTGGGCGAACAGCAGCAAAATCGCGGCCGAATACCCCGCCACGCTCATCGCGGCCACCGCCAAAAAGGCGTAGCCCATGTGCATCACGGAGGAATACCCCAGCATGATCTTCAAATTGCGCTGCGCCATCGTGACCAGACCGATCAAAATCACATTGCCCAACGCCAGGATGACGAGCGTGTTCGTCCAGTCCTTCGCGCCCTCGGGCAGCAGGACGACGGCGATCTGAATAAGACCGTAAAGGCCGAATTTTTTCAAGACACCCGCGTGCAGCATCGCGGCGGGCGTGGGGGCCGCTGCATAACCGCGCGGGGCCCACATGTGGAACGGAAACAGCGACACCAAAATACCAAAGCCAAACAACAACAGCGCGTACCAGTTGTCCTGCGCGAAGGCGACGGCGCCCGCCCCAGCCAGTGCGTTTTTGAGCTGCACCAAATCGAATGATTGCACGTCGAACTTCACATACAGCCCGATCAATCCGGCCAAAGAGAGCATGGCGCCGAGCGTCAAATACGTGGTCATTTCGATCGCGGCGGTGCGGCGGCCGCGCCCGCCCCAGAAGGCGATGAGAATGAAGGTCGGGATCAGCGCGAACTCGTGGAAGAAGTAAAAGAAGAAAATGTCTATCGTCGAGAACACGCCCATCAGCCCGGCCTGCATGAACAGCAGCAGCCCGATGTAAGTGGGGAATTTCGGCGCCTCGGTCGTGCTCAGGGCGTACCAACCCGCCGCCAGACCCACGATGCCCGCCAGCAAATACAGCGGCAAACCAATGCCGTTGATGCCCATTTTCAGGCTGATGCCGAAGTCGGCCAGCCCCGTGTCAAAATCGCCGAAGTAGGCGAAGCCGCCGTACAAGTCCGAGGGAGGGATGCAGGAAAAATTTTTCCACAGAATAACGGCGATCACACAGGGCACCAGAAAGCCGACAAAGCCCAAGGCCTGTGTCGCGCGCGTGCCCAGCCTGCCCTGCCACAGCAGGAAAAGCCCCAGGGCCATCGGCACCAGCACGGCGATCAGCGGAAGATAATGATAAGACATGGCAAATTAGAAAAGGAATTTGAACAAGAAGGCCATAAACACGAGCATCCCCGCGAAGAACCAGTAAAGGTAAACACGCACGTTTCCGGTGACGGAAATACGCGCCAACAGCCCGACCGCCGCGACCACCGTCGCGCTGCCGCGCATCATGAGCAACCCGGAAACGAGCATATCGGCAAAGGCCAGCACGTCGCACACGCGCTGCTGGACTTTGGCGACGTACCAGTCGTACACAACGTCGAACCAGCCGTGCTGGTGGATGGCATGATAGAGCTTGGGGTGCTTTTGTTTGAGCGGGTCGTCCTCGCGCGATTTCCCGTAGTAAAGAATGCCCCACGCAAACCCAACGAGAGCCGCCACAATGGAGGCGATCAACAACGGGCTGGCCAGCGACGCCTCGACCAGCGAGCCGTGGAAAGCATGGTAGGCGGGCATGATCGCGTCGGCACACACCTGCGGCAGCAGCGGCCAACCGTAAACGATCCAGCCCGCGCCCAAGGACAGCGCGCCCAAAATCACCAAGGGCAGCGTCATCGCAAAGCCGCTCTCGTGCGCGTGCTCGGCACCCTCGCCGCGCGGCTTGCCGAGGAAGGCCACGGCGAACAGGCGCGTCACATACACGGCGGTGAAAACCGCCGCCAGCAGCAGCATCCCGAACACAACGCCGTTGACATTCCACGCCTGCGAGATGATCGCGTCCTTGGAATAATGCCCCGCGAAGAACGGGACGGCGGCGGCGGAAAGCCCCGAGATCAAAAAGGTGATGCCGGTGATGGGCATCTTTTTAAAGAGCCCGCCCATTTTAAAAATGTCCTGCTCGTGATGGCAGGCGTGGATGACGGAACCTGAACCCAGGAACAAGGTCGCCTTGAAGACCGCGTGCATCGCCATATGAAAAAGCGCGAGCGCGGGCATCCCCAGGCCAACCGCGCAGGCCATGTAGCCCAAGTGCGAGAGCGTCGAATAAGCCAGCGATTTTTTAATATCCTTTTGCCCGAGCGCCCAAATGCCGGCCAGCAGCGCCATCAACGCGCCCGACCATATGATCCAGTCCAGCACAAACGGCGTGAACATAAAAAAGATGCGCGCCAGAAAATAAATACCGGCGGCCACCATCGTCGCGGCGTGGATGAGCGCCGAAACCGGCGTGGGGCCGGCCATCGCGTCGGTGAGCCACACCTGCAGCGGGAACTGCGCGCTTTTTCCAAGAAAGCCGCACATCAGGCACAGCCCCAGCCCCGTCACCATCTTGGACGGATCGGCCTCGATCAGCGCGGCCAACTCGGAAATTTGCACCGTGCCGTAGAGGTGGTAACACCACACGATGCCGATCAGAAACCCAAGGTCGCCCACGCGGTTGACGATAAAGGCCTTCTTGCTGGCCATGTTCGCGTCAGGCTGCGTGAAATAGTGGGCGATCAGCATATAGGAGCAAAAGCCGACCAGCTCCCAGAAAATAAAGAGCATCACCAGATTGTCCGCGATCGCTATGCCGATGATCGAAAACATGAACAGCGAAAGCCCCGCGAAAAAACGCCCCTTGGCCGGGTCGTCGTCCATGTAGCCCACGCTAAAGAGCTGGATCCACGCCGCCACAAAGGTGACGACCAGCAGCATCAGCGCCGCGTTGGCGTCCACCAAAATCCCCAGCGAGAGCGAGATATCGCCCAGGCGCAGCCATTGCCACGATTGCTGGATCGTCGCGCCGTCCCATTTGAAAAAGAAAACCAGCGCCAGCGCCATGAGCACAAAGCCGACCGTTGTCGAGACAAGCGCCCCGCCCCATTTGGAACGGCGCAAAAAGCACGCGATGAAGGCGGCCGAGCAAAGCGGCAGCACCAACAGCGTCAGCAACAATTGTGTGTTGTCCATAGTCTAATTTTTTAAAGTGGCGTAGTCCTCGGCCATGAGGGACTGCTTGCGGCGGTACAAGCTCACGATGATCGCCAGCCCCACGGCCACCTCGGCGGCGGCCACGGTGATGATGAAAAAGACGAACATCGCCCCGTCCATCTGGTCGGTGTAGCGCGAGAAGGCAACGAGCGCGACGGTCGAGGCGTTGAGCATCAGCTCCACGCACATCAGCAAGACCAGCACGTTGCGCCGCAGCAGCATGCCGAAAAACCCGATGCTAAACAGCAGCGCCGCGACGATTAAAAAGTGGTTGAGTCCTATGCTCATGGTATAAAAATTTTTATTTTTTGGGGGCGGAAGGTTCCACGCGGCCCTCGGCGTTCATGCGCTTGCTCAAGACAATGACACCGAGCATGGCCATCAGCAGCAGCACGCCCGTCAATTGAAAGGCCAGCATGTATTTGGTGAACAGCAGCTGCCCGTAAGACTTCACCGTCTGTCCGAAGGCCAGCGTATTTTCAGGATTACTGCCCAGCTCCGGCAAGGCGGGGACGCTCTGCCCCGCGTGAATAATCACCGAGACAAAAATCGTGCCCACCAGCAAAAAGGAAATGACCGCGGCCACTCCCCCCGCCCAGCTTACCTTTATGCGCGGCATGTCGTCGGTGTCGACCATCATGGTCACAAACAAAAACAGCACGACGACCGCCCCCGCGTAGACGAGAATCTGCACGATCGCCAAAAACCACGCGTCCAGCAAACCGAACAGCCCCGCGGCCGACACAATCGTCAGCAGCAAACACATCGCGCTTGTGAGCGGGTTGCGCACGCACACCAGCGCCAGCGCGGCGCCGACGGCCACCGCGCTTAGCAGGTAAAATAAAATGTCGTTAACCATGACGAAAAAATCAGTGGGTGGAGTGTTCGGCGGCCTTGGCCTGTTCGAGTTTTTTATCCCATTTCAGGATGTTGTCGGGCAAAGTGCCGCCCAGCTCGTACAGCCGGCGCTTGTCGTGAACGAGCGCCGCGCGCGTGCGCGAGTTGAGCGAGAAAACCTTTTGCAAGACGATCGCCTCCTCCGGGCAGACTTCCTGGCACAGCCCGCAGTAGATGCAGCGCAGCATGTTGATCTCAAAAGCCTGCGGCGCTTTTTCCACGTGCGCCTGGGCGGGGTTTTGGATTTTCCCGGGCGTGATGCGGATGGCCTTGGGCGGGCAGACAAACTCGCACATCTGGCACGACACGCATTTCTCGCGGCCGTTTTGGTCGCACACGAGCGTCGGCGCGCCGCGGTAGTTTTCCGGCAGTTGCGGGCGCTGCTCGGGGTACTCCAATGTCACCCACGGGCGCAGCATGCGCTTAAAAGTGATCTTCAGCCCGCCGATGATTTGCGGCAGGTAGGTCTTTTCAGCCAGCGTGAGCTTCGGGCGTTCGACTATTTTAGCCATTGGAAAATTATTTCAGGAATTTGTCCACGAGGGGAATGATGAGCGCGTAGGCGATCAGGTTGACGACGGCCAGGGGCACCAGCATCCCCCACCCGATGCGCATGACCTGGTCGTAACGAAAACGCGGCAGCGTCCAGCGCATCCACAGGAAGAAGAAGATCATGCCGAAGGTTTTCAGCGTGAACCACACGACGGTGCACACCGAGCCGAAAAAGTTTTCCGGCCAGGGCGCGGGCACAAAGGGCAAAAAGTTCCAGCCGCCCAAAAACAGCAGCGTGAACAGCGCCGAGCCGATCACCAAATTAATATATTCGGCGAAATAAAACAGCCCGAACTTGAACGCGCCGTACTCGGTGGAAGGCCCGCTGACCAAGTCGGTCTCGGACTCCACCATATCAAAGGGCAAGCGCCCCGTCTCGGCAAACAGCGCGACCAAAAACACCAGTGCCGCCACCGGCTGCCAGATCACATTCCACAGCGTGCCTTGCGACTCGACGATGCTCATCATGTTGAGCCCGCCCGTCGTGCCGGGCATGGCGGCCCAGATCACAACCGGCAGCACCGCCAAGCCCATGGCCAGCTCGTAAGAGATCAACTGCGCGCCCGCGCGGATGGCGCCCATGTAGGAAAATTTGTTATTCGACGCCCAGCCGCCCAGAACGCTGCCGTAAAGCCCCAGCGAGCCGATCGCCAAAACCAGCAGCAGCCCGATATCGACATTGGCGATGGCCAGCGGGCGGACTTGCCCCTCGTACCACCACACGCCAAAGGGCAGCACGCTGATCACAATGACAGGCGGAATCAGCGCGAGCATGGGCGCCAGCACATAATAGAAGCGGTGCGTGTGCCTGGGCGTGGGCTCTTCCTTGAACAAAAATTTCGCCCCGTCGGCTATCAGTTGAAAGAACCCGATGCGCTGCAAAAAGCGGCCGATCACGGGGATCGCCACGATGAAGGGGATCGACGCGCGGTTGGGCCCCGGGCGCTCCTGAATCCAGGAGGCGACCTTGCGCTCGGCCAGCACCGTGTAACCGGCGATGCCCATGATGACGCCCAGCACCACCCCCGCGAACACGAGGTCGAGCAGCAACTGAAGCCACATATTGTCTGTTAAAAGCATAGCGGAAAAAATTATTTGGCGTTGGGTGTGTAGTGCAGGTGCGCCGTTTCAACAAAAGGCAAAGATTTTAGCGAGCCGCCGTCCACGAGCGCACCCTCGTCGGGCAAGCTGTCGTAGGAAAGGCCGGCAAAGGCGGGGACTTCCTTGGAAAGCTGCTGCCACGCGGGCGAAAGCGTGGCGGCCACGCCCGGGCACGCGCCCACCAAATCGAGCAGCTTGGCCAGTATCGTCAGCTCCGAAAGCACGCCGCGCGGCGGCGGCACGGCCTGCGCGAATTTCTGGATGCGCCACTGGCAGTTCACAAAACTGCCCGCGCGCTCGAAGACGGTCGGCACGCCCATCAGCACATTGGCGCTCTGGGCAAACGACGGGGTGTGCGTGCCCAGGTACACGAGGTTGACCTTGTCCAACTGCGCCTGCGAAAGCCCGGCCTGAACGAGGTCTTCGCGCACGCACACAAGCGTTTCCACCTCGCCCGCGTCAATCTTGTCGCCCAGCGCTCTCAGGTTGTCCGAGGGAATCCGGGAAATCAAACCCGTCAGCAGCGCCCCGCGCAAATTCGGGGTGGCGTCCTCGCTGATGAGCAGCCCGTCGCCCTTTTGGGTGTGGCTTATCATGTGCACGCCGGCGTGAATCGCGCCGGCCAGGCGCTTGAGCAAAAATTGTTCCTCCACGCTCGAAAACGCGCTGGCGACGATGGCGGCCTTTTCGTTTTTGAGCAGCACCGCGATGCGCGAGAGCGTTTCCTCGCTGCCCATGTGGTGCCCGCCGACCTGCGGCTCGACCAGCCGCCCGGAGCCTTCGCACTTCTTATAAAGCATGCGGCCAGAGTCGCTCATCCAGGAGTCGTTGACGGCGTCGTTGCGCCGCGGGGTGATGCGGTACACGCGCCCCTCGCGGCTCCACACCTTCGTGTTCACGCCCGCGGAACTTTCCGTGCAAATCGAGTTGACCGGCTTTAAAAACCACACGCGCATCTGGAACCTAAAATCCTTGCTCGTCAGCGCGCCGACCGGGCAGATATCCACGGTGTTGAGCGAGTAGTTGTGGTCAAAGGGTTTTCCCGGGTGGATCGACAAGGTCGCGTGGCTGCCGCGCTCGGTGAAGCCGAGGAAGGATTCCTTGATCACCTCGTCGCAAAAACGAATGCAGCGGCTGCAAAGGATGCAGCGCTCGTCGTCCAAAATAATGCGCGGGCCGATGTCCACATGCTTGGGCTTGACGACCTTGTGCTCGACAAAACGGCTGTAGTCGCGGCCGTACTGGCTGGAGTATTCCTGCAGGCGGCACTCCCCGGCCTTGTCGCAAATCGGGCAGTCCAGCGGGTGGTTGGCCAGCAAAAATTCCGTCACGCCATTGCGGCAGCCTTTCACCAAATCGTTGTCCGTGCGCACATGCAGGCCGGGCGAAACGGTCGTCGCGCAGCCGATCGCGGGCTTTGGGCTCCAGCCGATTTTTTGCTTCCCGTTTTCATCCATCACCGGCTCGCCCGTCGCGCGGTCGCGCATGGGGGTGCCGATCTGCACCATGCACATGCGGCAGTTGCCCGAAACGCTGAGCTTTTCGTGGTAACAATAGTGCGGAATCTCCTTGCCCAGCAACTGCGCGGCCTGCACGAGGTTGTACCCCGCCGGGACGCTGACGTCTTGCCCGTCGTAGTTGATGGTGACCTGGGTCGCTTTGTCGGTTTCGCTCATCGCAAAAGAAAAAAAGAGAGAGTTTTTATATTTTTTTTATTTAACGAGGGACCACGGCTGTTTGGGCTCCAGCGACTTGCCGTCAAGCTGCGCCTGAATTTTGGCCAAGTGCTCGTCGCGGAATTTGTTGACCGAAGACTGCACCGGCCAGGCCAGCGCGTCGCCCAACGCGCACACCGTGCGCATCTCGACCTGGTCGGCCAGCGATTTTAGCAAGTCGACGTCCTCAAGGCGCCCCTGCCCCTCGCAAATGCGCTTGGAAATCTTGGCGATCCACAGCGAGCCGTAACGGCACGGCGTGCACTGCCCGCAGCTCTCGTGCGCGAAAAAGGCGTTGGTGTTGGCGAGCACTTCCGTCATGTCAACGGAGTCGTCCATCACGATCATGCCGGCCGAACCCAGCGACGACCCGCAGGCCATCAGCCCGGGCGCGCTCAAGGGAATGTCCTCGACGCCGATTTCCTTTTCATTGCCGTCCGCGTCCTTGATTTTAAATTTCTCGCCAAAGCGCAGCAGTTTTGTGGAGATGCCGCCCGGGATGATCGCCTTGAACTTGCGCCCGGGAAGCGGCCCGCCGCACAGCTCGTTGAGCAACTGCCCCACCGTGGCCTTGCCCGCCTCGATCTCGTAGTAGCCGGGCTTTTGCACCATGCCGCTGACGCCCCAGATATGCGTGCCCGCGTCATTGGGCACGCCGATTTTCGCGTACTCCTTGCCGCCCATTTCCAAAATGTAGCGTACGGTCGTGAGCGTCTCGATATTGTTGACGATGGTCGGGCACTGGTACAGGCCGAGTACCGCGGGAAAATACGGCGGCTTGATGCGCGGGTAGCCGCGCTTGCCTTCCAAAGATTCGATCAGCCCCGTTTCCTCGCCGCAGACATACGCGCCGCCGCCGCGATGCACGACAATGTCGCAGCTATAGCCGCTGCCGCAAATATTCTCGCCGACAAAGCCCTTCGCGCGCGCTTCCTCGATCGCCAGCATAAGGATTTTCGCGCCCATCGGGAATTCGCCGCGAATGTAGATAAACGCCTGCTTGGCCTGAATCGCGTAGGCCGAAAGAATGATGCCCTCGATCGCCGAGTGCGGGTCTTTGTGAATGATCTGGCGATCCTTAAAGGTGCCGGGTTCCGACTCGTCGGCGTTGGCGATCAGGTAAACGGGCTTGGTGTTTTTCGGGCTGATGAAGCGCCATTTGACGCCGCAGGGAAAGCCCGCGCCGCCGCGGCCTTTTAGCCCCGAATCCACCACTTCCTGCACGAGGTCGGCGGCAGGGCGCTTGATCGCCGCTTGCAGCGTCGCGTAGCCGCCGTGCTTCATATAGCAGTCGATGTCGGCGGTGTAGCCCGGCTCGTCGATGTGACGAAGGATGATTCTGCGCTGTTGGACGGACATGTGGAAAAAAATTAAAAAATTTACTGTTCGCCGTGCTTGAGTTTTTCGGCGAAAGCCTCTGCCGTTTCGGGCGTGATGTTCTCAAACAACTCGTCGTTGACCATGACGGCGGGCGCGCCATCGCAGGCGGCCATGCATTCGACGTACTCGACTTCAAATTCGCCATCCTCGCTTTGCCCGCACTGGCAGCCGAGCTTTTCCTTGAGCGTGTCGTGCACCGCGTGCGAGCCGCGCATCGCGCAGGACAGCGTGCGGCAGACCTTCACGTGCTTTTGCGGCAGGGGCTTTTGGCGGAACATCGGGTAAAACGTGACGACGCCGAGCACCTCGACGTCCGACACGCCGAGCTTTTCGGCGACCCAGCGCACGGCCTCGTCCGAGATGCAGCCGATGTCTTCCTGAATGGCGTGCAAGACCATCATCATCGCGCTGCGCTTTTCGGGATAGCGCGGGATGAGGGCGTCGATGGCGTTGATTGTTTCTGGTTTTAAATTCATTGCCGAGAGAAGAAATTTTTTAACGGTCGCACTCGCCCATGATGAAGTCCAGCGAGCCGAGAATGACGGTCAAATCCGGGAACATGTGGCCCAGCGTGAGCTTGGGCAAAATGCTCAAGGAGGAAAAACTCGGGCCGCGCACGCGCAGGCGGTAGGGCACGCCCCCGCCCTTGCTCACCACGAAAAAGCCCAGTGCGCCCTTGGGGTTTTCGGCCTCGAAATAGGCCTCCCCTTCCGGCAGTTGCGGGCCCTGCGTGGTGATCATGAAATTCTGGATAAGCTCCTCCATGCTCGTGAGCACCTTTTGCTTGGGCGGCAGGAAGACCTTTTTCGCCTCCTTGTTGTACCAGTCGCCCTCCGGCATGGTGTCGACGACCTGGCGCAGGATACCCACGCTTTGGCGCAACTCCTCGAGGCGCACCAGATAACGGTCGTAACAATCACCCTTGGTGCCGATGGGCACTTCAAAGTCGTACTTTTCGTAGCCGCTGTAGGGGTTGTCGCGGCGCAAGTCGCTGTCCACGCCGCTGGCGCGCAAATTCGCACCCGAGAGCCCGTAGGCCAGCGCGTCCTCTTTCGTGATGACGGCCACCCCGTCGGTGCGGTCGATAAAGATTTTGTTGCGCGTCAGCAGCTTGTCCATCTCGTCGATGTCAAACAACGCATCATCGCACACCTTGGAGACATGCCCCAAAAAGCCCTCCGGCAAGTCGCGCGCCACACCGCCGATACGGGTGTAGGAGGTAGTCAGCCGCCCGCCCGTGAGCGCCTCCAACAACGAGAGCACCTTTTCGCGCAGCGTGTAAGCATACATGAAGACCGTCAACGCCCCCGCGTCCATCCCATACACACCCACCCCCACCAAATGCGAGGCCAAACGCGCCAGCTCGCAGCTCAGCACGCGGATCGCCTCGCAGCGCTCCGGCACCGTCAGCCCCGCCATTTTCTCGACCGCGATCGCGTAGGCCACGTTGTTGGCGGGGCTGGCGATGTAGTCAAAGCGGTCGGTGTACGGCACAAACTGGTTGTACGTCATGCTCTCGGCGATCTTCTCGCTGCCGCGGTGCAGGTAGCCGATCACAGGGTCGCACTTGGTGATGGTGTCACCGTCAAGCTCCAGCACCAGGCGCAGCACGCCGTGCGTCATCGGGTGCGAGGGCCCCGCGCTGAAGACCATGCGGTCGCCCGAAAGCTCGCTCTCGGCCTCGGCGTTGCGAAGCGCGATGTCGCCCAAAGTGATTTCTTGTTTTTGCAAAGCCATTGAAAAATTTTTACAGGGGTTTGCTGGTGCGTTCGTTCCAGGACTCGTCCCGCGCGCGCGGCTCGCGCGCGCTCATGAACTTGGGGCCGGGCTTGGCGACAAAGGGCCCGCCCGCTTCCGGCGCGGCGATGACCTTCGCTCCGGTTTCTTCGGCGATATCGGCCACAGGCAGTTCCGTCTCGATGCCCGCCAGCGGAAATTCCTTGCGCAACGGGTGGTAGGGATAGCTCTCCCACATCAGCATGCGCCGCAAGTCCGGATGCCCCTCAAAACGGATGCCGTACATGTCAAAGTTCTCGCGCTCGTGCCAGTCGGCGGAGGGATAAAGTTTCGCCAGCGAGGGGATTTTGGGTTCCTCGTCCGTGCCCTCGCAGTCGCTATAGACGCAAAAATAGCTGCGGTGTTTCAGGGAATGAAAATGGTAGTAAACGCCAAAGCGCGGGCTTTGCCCCAGCCAGTCAATCCCGCTGACGCAAGTCAGAATCTCGTAGCCGTACTCGTCACGCAGGGCTTGCGCCACTTCCAGCAAGTGCGCGGCGGGCACATTGACGGCGCTGTCGCGCGAAATCTCGCGGGCGCTCACCCCCTCAAAACGGGAGCAAAGGGTTTCAACCAGTTGGTCTTGGGCGGCGGTCATTGAGAAAAAATTTTAAATTAAACGGTGACGGGATCCGGTTTCCACAGCCCGCGCAGGCTCTTTGTCTCGCGGATTTTGTCCTGCAGCGCCATCATGCCGTCGATCAGCGCCTCCGGGCGCGTGGCGCACCCGCTAATGTAAATGTCCACCGGCACAATGCGGTCAAGCCCCTGCAGCACCGGGTACGAGCGGTACATCCCCCCCGTAGAGGCGCAGGCGCCCATCGCCACCACCCACTTGGGCGCGGGCATCTGGTCGTAGATGCGCCGCACAACCTCCGCCTGCTTATAAGTAACCGTGCCCGCGACAAGCAGACAGTCGCTCTGGCGGGGCGAAAAGCGCATCACTTCCATCCCGAAACGCGCGATATCAAAGCGCGATCCCCCCACCGCCATCAGCTCGATCGCGCAGCACGCCAACCCCATCGGCTGCGGCCAGCACGAATTGGCACGCACCCAGTTGATAATGGCGTCTGCCTTGGTCGTAAAGAAATTACCCTCGTGACGGGGGTCGAAATCGGCGGACTTTTGAACGTCTGGCATGAGAAAAATAGAAAAAAGAGAGAACTCCCCGAACGCCAAAGGCAAACAGGCAGTCCCCCCAGCCTACAAAATTGCCCCACCCCCTTGCAAGTGGGGAATTTTTTGAAGGAGAGGATGGATAGAAGAGTGAATGGAAGAATGCGGGGGAACCTTTTTTTAGAAAAAAAGGTTCCCCGCACCCCATCCCAAAAAACTTCTATGACGGATGCTGCGCATCCTGTGGACGCTGGGGTGCGTGAATGATCGTGGCAGATGAGATGGCGACGGGCAATTGCAC
>JAKPNF010000047.1 GCA_029548565.1 Verrucomicrobiota bacterium | reverse complement strand
CCACGCGCTGACGGGCGAGGACTCGCTGCTGAAGACCGCCTGCCGCATGGCCGATTACATCGACAGCGTCTTTGGTCTGGAAGAGGGTAAAATCCCCGGCTACTGCGGGCATGAAGAAATCGAGCTTGCGCTGGTGCGCCTGTACGAGGCGACGAACGAACCGCGCTATCTCAAACTGGCCGCTTACTTTGTCAACCAGCGCGGACAGAAACCCCTGTACTTTGACATCGAGGCAAAAGCGCGCGGCGACAAGACAAAATACACCCCGATGAAATTGCATGCCCACGAGCCGGCACGCCAGCAGCGCGAAGTGGTCGGGCACGCCGTGCGCGCGATGTATTTTTATTCCGGCATGACGGACGTGGCCGCGCACACGCAAGACGAGGGGTTGTTCGAGGCCTGCGACGCGCTGTGGGAAAATTTCGAGCAGCGCAAATGCTATGTCACCGGCGGGGGCGGCAGTTCCTGGTTCGACGAAAAATTCACCTTTGATTTCGACCTGCCCAACGAGCGCGCGTATTGCGAAACCTGCGCGAGCGTGGCATTGATCATGTGGGCGCAGCGCATGTCGCGCCTGGGCGCCGACGCGCGTTACGCGGAGATTCTCGAGCGCTCGCTTTACAACGCGGCCATCGCGGGCATGTCGCTGGACGGCGAGAAATTCTTTTACCAAAACCCGCTGGCCTCGCACGGCGGCCACCGCCGGCAGGAGTGGTTCGACTGCTCGTGCTGCCCGAGCAACCTCTCGCGCCTGCTCGGCTCGCTCGGCGGGTACATGTGCCTGCAGTCCGACGACACGCTGGCGCTGAGTTTGTACATCGGCGCGGACATCGACTTCGCTTTGAAAAACGGCGCCGCCGGCACCCTGTCGCTCGCGGGCGACATGCCGTGGAACGGGAAAATGCGCCTGTCGCTCGATTTGAAATCCAAGGCCGCCGCGCCGTGGACGCTGCGTTTGCGCGTGCCGCAATGGAGCCGCGCTTTTAAAATAAAACTCAACGGAAAGGCGCTCGAGTTTTCAAAAACCAACGGCCACGCGGACATCACGCGCGCCTGGGAAAACGGCGACACGCTGGAAATCGACTTGGAGCAGCCCGTCCTGCAATTGGCCAGCGACGCGCGCGTTTTCTCCAACGCGGGGCAGGTCGCCCTGCAACGCGGGCCTTTTGTCTACTGCGTGGAGCAGGCGGACTTCAAGGAACCCAACGCGGTTTACCGCCTTGTGCTCGATGATGCGCTTGCCCGTGAGCTAACGGCGGCGTACCAGCCTGACCTTTTGGACGGCGTGGTCGTTCTTGAGGGCAGGGGTTATCTGCAGCCCGCTTCGTCCATTTCCGAAGACCTTTATTTCCCTGTGGATGAAAAATCCCGCCAATTGCAGCCGGTAGACTTGCGCGCGATTCCCTATTACGCGTGGGAAAACCGCGCCCCGGGTGCCATGCGTGTGTGGATTGCACGACCGTACTAAATTATGCATTCGCTATCCCAGCTTCTACCCTTGTTGTCGGCCGCAGGCGAGGCAGCCCCTGCCGCCTCCGAGATCGCCTTCACATTTAAGCTGTCGGCCATCGACATATTTATCCTTGTAGGGGCGATTGCCTTCAACCTCTCGGTCGGCGCGTTTTTTGCGCGCAGGCAGACGGGGACGAAGTCCTACTTCCTCGGTGGGGGCACGATGCCCGGTTGGCTCGTGGGCTTTTCGATCACCGCCTCGATGATCTCGGCGGTGACTTTTTTGGGAATCCCCGGGTTTTCCTTCAAGGAAAACTGGCTGTGGGTGCTGCCCAACCTCAGCTTCCTGTTCCTCGGGTTTTTGTGCGCGTATTTTATCGTGCCGTTTTTCCGCAAGGTCAACACGCCCAGCGGCTACGCCTTTTTGGAACAGCGCTACGGCGTGTGGGCGCGCGTGTACGCGGCGGTCGGCTTCATGTCGTTTAACATGATACGCCTGGGGGTCGTGCTGTATATCACGGGCATCGCGCTGGAGGAGTTCATCCCGTTCGGGCAGTTGCTGCAGTGGTCGGAGGGCGCCATGGGCGCCGAATTCCCCGGCCTGCTGCACGAGCCTATTTTTTGGGTGATTTTGCTGTTCGGCGCCGTGGCGACCATCTACACGATGTGCGGCGGATTCGAGGCGGTGGTGTGGACGGATTTTTTCCAGTCGATGCTCTTCATCTTCGGCGGGGCGACGCTGCTGCCGGTCATCCTTTACGGCATTTCGCAGACGACCGACCTTTCGATGTTCGGCAGCTTGCAGGAGATTTTTTCGCGCGCGGCGGCGGCGGGCAAACTCTCCTTCGGCAGCACGGAATTTACCTTCCATGAGATCGACGGGCGCAAAACGGTGTGGGTGATGATCCTTTCGACGCTGTTCATGGACGCGAGCAACTACACCACGCGCCAGGATTTGATCCAGCGCTACCGCGCGCCGAAAAACCTCTTTCACGCGCGCATGGCGGTGATCATCGGTGCGTGCACGGTCGTGCCGATCTGGCTTTATTTCAACTGCCTGGGCACCTCCCTGTGGGCCTACTACGAAATCAACCCCGACGTCACGGTCGAAACCTTCCGCAACGTCGTCCCGGAAAAAATCGTGCCGTACTTCATGGCGCAGTACCTGCCCACGGGGCTCAAGGGCTTCTTTTTGGCGGCGATTCTCACCGCCTCTTTGAGCACGATGGCCCCGATGCTCAACGCCTGCACCGTCACCTGGGTGGACGACTTTTACCACCGCTTTATCGTGCGCAACAAGCCCGACTTGCACTACATGCGCGTGGGCCGCGTGTCGACCTGCATTATCGGCATCTTCATGATCGTCTCGGCGCTGCTGATCTATGCCTTCCGCTCGCAGACGTTGCAAAATTTGCAGCAGACCTTCGCGATGATTTGCTCGATGGGTCTGTTCGGCCTGTTCATGGTGGGCTTTTTCAGCAAACGGGTGGGCAACCGCGCCGCCAAATACGCCGCGTGCGTGGTGGTGCCGTTGGGGCTTTTGTGGACGGCGGCCTTCTTCATGAAAAAAGACGGCATGATCCCCGAGTGGGTCTGGGTGCCCGACATTTTCTGGATGACCGTGCTCATGAACCTGATCATGATCGCGCTGGCGCTGCTGTTCGCCGCGTTTTTGCCAAAAGAAAAGCGCAACCTGGACAACCTGACGATCCACACCGTGCACGAAAACAAAGACGCGCAGTAAGCGCGCGCGGATATTATTTGCCGCGCTTGGCAATGGCGCTTGCCTGCGCCGCCAATTCGCGGATTTGATCGTAGGCGCCCGCGGCGATTTGGTCGGGCTTGGCCAGCCACGAGCCGCCGACACAGGCGACCATGGGGTGCGCGAGCATTTCCGCCAAATTCTCGGGCGTCACGCCGCCCAGCGGAATATAGCTGACGCCCAGGTGCTTGTACGGCGCCCCCATCGCCTCCAAATGTTTCAGGCCGCCGCTGGTGGCGGCGGGGAAGAATTTTAGCAAACGGCAGCCGTTTTCCAGCGCGATTTCAATGTCGCTGGGCGTCATGACGCCGGGGGCGAAAAAGATTCCCTCGTCGCGCGCGGCGGCGATGACGCGCGGGTTGCAGCCAGGTGCCACGGCGAATTGCGCGCCCGCTTTCTTGGCGTCCTTGAGCTGCGCGGGTGTGAGCACGGTGCCCGCGCCCACGAGCAGTTCGGGAACTTCCGCGCGGATGCGCCGCAACGATTCCAGCGCGCTGTCGGTGCGCAGCGTCAATTCGATGGCGCCAATGCCGCCGGCTTGCAGGGCGCGGGCCGTGTCCACTGCCCTTTTCGGGTCTTCCAAAATAAGGACGGCGATGATCTTTTTGGATGAAAGCAACGGTTGCATGAGAGGAATCCTTTGACGTTTAACGATCCACCCGCGCGCCGCCGCCGGCGGCGAGTTTTTCCACTTCGCCCAAACGGGCGGTGCTGGTGTCGCCGGGCGTGGTCATCGCCAGCGCCCCGTGCGCCGCGCCATACTCGACGGCTAGCTGCGGGTCTTGCAGCCGCATGAGCCCGTAAAGAAAACCGGAGCCAAAGCCGTCGCCGCCGCCCACACGGTCGAGGATTTCCAAGTCCGTGTATTTTTTGGACTCGTAAAATTTTCCGCCGCACCAGGCGATGGCGCCCCAGTCGTTGCGCGTGGCGGTTTTCACCGTGCGCAGCGTGTTGCCGACGGCCTTGAAGTTGGGGTATTGAACAACCGCCTTTTCGATCATGCGCTTGAAGGCGTCTGTTTCAATATGCGAGATCTGCGCGTCCAGCCCTTCGACTTCCAGCCCCAGGCAGGCCGTGAAATCTTCCTCGTTGCCGATCATCACGTCGACAAAGGGGGCGATGGCGCGGTTGATTTCGCGCGCGCCCTGCAAGCCGCCCGCGGATTTCCACAGGGAAGGGCGGTAGTTCAAATCGTAGGAAACGGCCGCGCCGTGTTTTTTGGCGGCCTTCACGGCCTCGAGCGCAACCTGCGCGCTTGTGGGCGAGAGCGCGGCGAAGATGCCGCCGGTGTGCAGCCAGCGCGCGCGTTTTTTCCCGAAAATATCCTCCCAGTCGATGTCGCCGGGCTTGAGCAGCGAGGCGGCGCTGTGCCCGCGGTCGGAGCAGCCGATCGCCCCGCGCACGCCGAAGCCGCGCTCGGTGAAATTGAGCGCGTTGCGCGCCGCGCGGCCCACGCCGTCGAAGGGCAGCCACTTGACAAAGCGCGTGTCCACCCCGCCTTGCAGGATGAGGTCTTCCAGCAAAAAGCCCACGTCGTTTTGCACGAAGGCGCTGGCCAGCGCCGTGCGCAGTTGGAAGCAGCGGCGCAGCCCGCGCGCCACATTGTATTCGCCGCCGCCCTCCCACGCGCGGAATTGGCGGGCGCTGCGCACGCGGCCCTCGCCGGGATCCAGGCGCAGCATCACTTCGCCCAGGCTGATCAAATCAAACTCGCAGCTTTCTTTTTTGATTGAGGAAAACATGGATACACCACATTCAAGTTGAAATTCAAGGCATGGACAAATCTAAAAAGACGCCTGTCACTTCCTCTTGTGTGTGGGCGGTGATTTCGACGCTGTTTTCGCCTTTTTTCAAAAGTCCGGGCGGCACATCCCAGGCTTGGGCGGCCTCGTCGGGGCCGGTGAGCTGGGCGGGGTGCGGGTTGGGAAACAGTTCGCCCTTGTGCGCCGAGGGCGCGAGTGGCTTGCCGTTGAGCGTTGCTTTTAGCGTGCCGTCCAAAATCTGTTCGGTTTGCATGCGCAGCAACCCCGTTTTTTGCCAACCGCCCTGCGGTGGGCGCAAATCGAGGGTAAACGCGCAGGGCGTATTGGGCTTGAGGATTTTCGGGTACAGTTTCAAATCGCCCATCTGGCGGTTTTTTCTGGGCGGTTCGTTCCAGGTGACGGGCAAAAAATATTCCTGCGGCTGGCTCGCGAGCCACTGCGGATCGTGCAACGGCTTGAGCGAGTCAAAGGGCGGCTCGCTGAACGGGCCGCGCTCTTTTGCCCCGTGTTCGCGGTAGTACACGAAATTAAAGAGGCTTATGCCGTCGAAGCCGCGCTCGTAGGCCAGGTGCGCGGTCGTGTGCAATTGCGCGTCCGTGGCACGGCGGTAGGAATAATTGTCGGAAGCTCTTTGGGCGCTCACGGTCTTGCCGGTGTAGGGCGTGTTGGTCAGCTCGTGATACACGGCGGCGTTTTGAATTTGCGTGCGGATTGCCTCGGCGTCCGTCATCTGCTCGAAGACATACCAGGTGGAAATATTAAACATGTCCACACCCGCCTTTTCGAAGGCGCCCAGGTCGATGCCGATATTATCGTAGGTGTCCAAAAACGCAGGGATGCGCACCGACAGCCAGCGGTGTTTGCCGCGCGCGGTTTTGTCGAGCAGTTGGCGCACGCGAGCGACAAACTGTGTCATGATTGTCTTGCGTTGGTCGGTGGTGGTCTCGTCGGGATTGAAGAAATAAGGGTGGCGCATGAAGTCCAGCTCCAGGCCGTCCAAATCGTAATTGACGCACAGCTCCTCAATCAGGCGGAATTTGAATTCGCGCACCTCGTCGTATCTCCAGTCTTGCAGGAAGCGGGCGTAGTTTGGCCAGTCGGCGGGTATCAGCGAGCCGAAGCGGTATTGCGGATTGTCGGTGTAAAATTGCGGCGTGCAGTCGGCGCGCGCGGTTTTCGGGTTGTCGGGGTTGATGCGCCCGTTTTTATTGTGCGCGTCGTTGAGGCGGAAGCTGATAAACGCTCCAATACCGCGCTCCTTGCAGCGATCCAGCGTGAGCTTCACGGGATCCCCGCCATTGAGCACGAATCCCAGGTACGAGCCGGCTTTGGCCTGCTGGCCGAATTGTTTGCGAAACCAGCGCATGTGCTGGTCGGCGGGCAGCACTTTGCTCGGCCACCAGGGAACCCAGCACAATCCGGGCTGGAACAAATGCGCGTGCACGCCCGCGTCGGCCGACTCGTCCACGGCGGCGGTGAACATCGAGGCGGCCAGCGGCTCGCCGCGTTTGTGCCAGGGGCTGGTGCAGGAAAGCAGGTTTGTGCAGTCGTTGCCGTAAAGCACGCGATAGGGCGCCTTGCCGGGGGCGCTTGTATTTTTTACGTCGGCTTGATTGGCAAACAAACGCAACGGGCCGCTCGAAAGCAGCGCCGCGGTGGCGGCAGTGGCGCCGAGAAAACGGCGGCGGGACAGGGGGGCGCTGTGCGCGAACAAATGTAAGGACTGAGGCTTTTTCATCGGCACCGAGTATCAAGGAGACTGCGGAATTATGTCAAGCCCTTTAACCATGCGCGCTGCGAAAACGCAAGGGGCTTGTGCCAATGATTTCCTTGAACTGGCGGCTGAACAAAGCCACGTCTGTGTAGCCGAAGCGTTCCGACACTTCGCTGATGTTGAGCGTGGACTCGTGCAGCAGGCGGCCTGCTGCCTGCATGCGCTCTTGCAGCATCCAGCGGCTGGGCGTGACGCCGTAGGTTTGGCGAAAAACACGGCAGAAATAATCCGGCGAGAGGCGCACCCCGTTGGCCAGTTCTTTTATGGAGTGTCTGCGCTGCATGTTGTCGCGCGCGAACTCGCGCAGCCACTGGCGCTGCGCCTGGTTGAGCGAGCCGCCGCCGCGCACGGTATTGTCGGCGCCGCGTACCAGTTTTAACAAGAGCTGACTGAGCAGCACGCGCAGCATTAGCTCGTGATTTTTCTGGGACATAAGCAACTCGTCGTTAATTTGTTGCATTACCTTCAGTAAGTTGATGGTCGGCACCTCGCTGTTAAGATAAACGGCTTCGGGGAAGCGGTACTGTCTGCTGCCTTTCCACAGACGAAACCTGAACTCCGTGAAAGAAAACGGGCGGCTCCAGTGCATGGACAAGCGCACGCCCGGCGGCAGCCAGAGCATGGTGTCCGAAAGCAGGCGGAATTGCTCGTCGTCCGTCTGGCAGGCGATGTCTCCGTCGAAGATCAAATGCAGGATGTTCCAGTCGCGCACAAGCCCGTCGATGTCCCAGGGGTCGGAACGCACGAGGTAGCCCCAGAAATTCGGGTGCCATTCGAATTTCAGGGCAGGATCCAGCACCAGTTGCGGCCATTGTTCCAGTGGGGCGTATAAAAAAGAGGGCTTCTTACTCATGTTTTTTGTTCAATCACCGGATTATGTCAAAAATTAGAGGGTTTGTGCAATGGTTTTTTAAAGGGGCATTTGCTTTAATGCTAGCCCAGCCGCCACTGCAATGATCGCCCAGACACCACTGCCGCCAAACACCCCCGCGCCCGACGCGATCCGCATCGCGGTCGTTTCCGGCGTGAACGAGTGCAGCCGCATTTTCGAGACAAACATCCTCACGATCATGGCGCTGAACTACCTGCACCATCCGTTGGTGCAGAGCTTGGGGCGCGTGGAGTTTTCCGTCTTCGACAGCTTTGGGCAGGACACGCTGGAGTTTTCGCAAATCGACGAACTGCTGGCGGGCAAGCCGTCACTGATCATTTTCATCCACGGGGAGAGCACTCGCCTCGACGCGCAGGGCTTTTTGAAATTGCAGCGCTATCTGGCCGACGGCGGGGCCTGCATTTTGGTGCAGCCGCAAGACGCGCAGGGAAATCTGCCCGAGACGTTTCAGGACTTCACCGGCATTCGTTTGGACGGCTGGCACGGGGAATCCGCGCGCGGCTCGAGCGTCACCGGGCATCCGCTGGCGCGGGTGCTGGGCGTGTTCCCGGGGGAACTGGCCTACCAGCACCGCCATTACTGGCGCTCGATGCGCCTATGCGCGCAGGACGCGCAGGTGCTCAGCGAATTCACGGGCGGTCACGCGGCGGATTTGCTTTTGTCCAACCGTGTGCGCTGCGCGATTTTTGCCAGCGATATTTTTTGCGACGTGTTTCGCACGCAGCGCGGCCCCGCCTACATGACCTCGCACGACCGTGTGGGGCGTTTGATCGCCAACGTGGCGCGCCACCTGCTCGGTGGGCAGGCGCTTGAGCAGCCGCTGGCGCAGGCGGTGGTTGAAAGCGAGCCGTACTTTTTTGCCTGTGGTTTGGCGCGTTTCACACACGCGCAGATTTGCAGCCTTTCCGGCGAGGAAATCGGCGGCGAAGAACAAACCGCCGCAATGATAACGCAGGCGGCGCGCATCGCCCTTGACGGAGCCAGTCACGATCCGGCGGCGTTGCTGGAGCCGGTATTTAAACGGCTGGGCGGGCACATCGCGAAATTCAACCACGTGCACAGCTACCTGCTGCGCGGCTGGCATGGCGGTTTGCTGTTCCCGCACAGCGGGCCGGAGGGCATGATCGGTTACGCCGAGTGGGGTTGGCCGGATTTCACGCTCGACTGGATGCGCCATCAGATGGACTTGGCGCGGCGCTACGGCGGCAAGCGCCTCAATGAAATTCCCGGTCAAACCTGGGAGGTGTTGCGCCGTTTTGACAACCCTATTATCGGCGAATTGAAAAACGCCATCAAGGAAGGGCTGGTCGAAACCGTGCGCGGTTTTTGGGCGCACGCCTATCTGGAAAGCGTGGGCGAGGAGTCGAACATCCGCCAGATCGCCTACGGCAAGGAACTTTTAGAGGAACTTTTTGAAACGAAGATAACGAGTTATCTCTGCCCGCTGGATCATTACGAGTACCACCCGCAGCTCCCGCAATTGCTGCGCGCGTTTGGTTATGAGCGCGCCTTCATGAGCAACTGGGGCTACTGCGGGCAGCTGCGCAAACTCGACGAGTCTTTCATCGGCTGGAAGGGAAAAGACGGCACGGTCATCCCCGCCATTCCCTCGCACTCCGGGAGCCTGACAGCCAAACTGCTCAGCAATGTGCTGAGCCTGAGCGCGGCCAAGGCCAAGGTGGGCGCGCAGCGTGCGGGCATGGCTTCGATCGCGATCGGCGGGGCGCAGGACGCGACAGTGGATACTGTCTACGAGCGCGAGCAGGCGATCTATAATAACTTGGGTAATATCGAGTCCACATGCGTGACGCTCAAGGAATATTTTGAATTGGAAAAACCGCCCGCAGCGCGCGAGCACACGTTCGATCTGGACGACATGCGCGGACACCCCGAAGCGTGGTCGGGCTACGGCAGCATAGCAGAGTTGGGGCGGCGCGACCGCCGTTTTGAAAGCGCGTTGCTCAGTGTCGAATCGCTGCACGCCCTCGCCGTGTCGCAGGGGGCGCCGCCGCGCGCGGATGAATTGCGCCGGTGCTGGCATTCGTTGCTGACCAGCCAGGATCATTTTGTCTACGGCTGCGGCGGGGCGGCCAACTGCGAGGCCTATGACACCAGCGGCCTGCAATACCCGCATATTCTCAATTACGCCGGCCCGAAAATCCAGATCAAGCAGGAAGACCTTGTCGCGCAGGATTTGCACGAAAAAGGCGAACAGATCCGCGACATCGCGCAAGCGGCGATGGGCGCGCTGGCGCCCGCCGCCGCGGGCGATGCGGATGGACTTTTGGTTTTTAATTCGTTGGCTTGGTCGCGCCGCGAGCGCGTGGAGACAACACTTGAGTTTTCAAAAGGGCGCTTTCAATCGGTCGGCGTTCAAGGTGGAGGGGAATTTGTTCCTTGCGAAACCACAGTGCTTGAGGCGCACCCCGACGGCAGCGCGCACCGCGCGAAAATCAGTTTCACGGCGGATTTGCCCGCCTTGGGTTGGCGGCGTTTCAAATTGGTGGAAACGCCCGCACGGATGGTGGAGACGCAAAAATTCTCAATTCAAAACGAACATTTTATTGTCGAGGTCAACCCGCAGACCGGCGCGCTCAGCGCGGTGATTCACAAGGCCTCGGGACGCAATCTCGTGCAAGGCAATGTCGGGGCCAACGTGTTTGAGTACGAAGAAACACAGGTCGTTTCCTCCTGCCACAAGCGTCCCGAGATTTCCGTCACCGCCACGCCTGCGCGGCAGACGATCACCGTCGCGGGCACGATAGGCAAGCACCCCTACCGCACCGAGATTTCGCTCGCACATGGCATTGACCGCGTCGATTTCAATTCGCAAGTGGACTGCGGAAAGGGCGCGATTTTTGGTTACAAGGGGCAGCCGGACACCCTGCTAAAAATACGCTTTCCGCTGTCGCTGTGCGGGCGCAGAATCGTGCACCAGCCCTTTGGCGTGTACGAAAGCAAGCAGTCCGTCCAGGCCGTGCTCGATTTTTCCGCCATCGCCGAACAGGACGGGCCGACGGTGATGATTTCCAGCCTCGGCATTCCCGGGCACCGTTTGGGCGGCTCGCAAATCGAGCTGCTGATCGGAGACGGTTTTCCTCCGGTTTACGGCGTGCAGCGTTTTTCGTACAGCCTGTTCTGTCTTGAAAACGGCCAGTGCTCAAGCGCGAAGATGGCGCGCCGCGCCCGCGAATGGATGGTTGCGCCTTTGTGCACATGTGCGAGAATGGAAAAAGATGCGCCCGATTTTAAATCGTGGTTGAGCATCGAAGAACCCTTTGTGCCCACCGCCGTGCTGGCCGAGAAGGGCCGCCTCATCGCGCGCCTGTACAATTGCAGCGATCACGCGGCGCCGCTCATGTGCGCGGACACGCTGGGGCTGGGTCGTCCCGTGTTGAAAACCTTGGACGGAGAACCCGTCGCGGACGGGCAAATCGGCGCGTGGAAAATCGCGCAACTGGAATGGAAAATTTCCCAATGAACGCGCTTGAACAGTTGATGTGCCGGACGGCCTACATTCGCGGCAGCTTTGCACGCAGCGCCGACGGCGCGGGGGTGGGCTTTTGCTTTTACTCCGTGTACTGGAAGGCGTTTTTGTACGCCTGCCGCGACTTTGAGCTGACGGTGGACGGCGAAAAAATCGCCAACGAGTCGCTGAGCCTTTGCTGGCGGGGCAAGACCTATCCGGTGACGCAGCTCAACAGCTCGGATTGCAGCGTGCCGGAAGGGGAAGTCATCGGGGTAAAAATCAGCGCGGGCGAATATTTTTTGGAAGGCGTGCAGCACCGCGTGCAGGTTCGCTTCAAATCCGGCGGGGATTACGGTTTTGACGGAAACGCCGACTGGATCGGCCTGGTCGTTTTCACGGATTCACTTAATTCAAAAACCAAAAGCGCTATCGCGCAGCATTGCTTATGAAACTATTATTGAAAAATAAACGGGCGTTGATCACGGGCGGTTGCCAGGGAATCGGCTTGGCGATCGCCAAGTCACTCGCGCAGGAAGGCGCCGACATCGTCTTGGCTGACTTGAAACCGCGTGAACAGGCCGCCGAGGAAATCCGCGCGCTTGGCCGCGATTGCGTTTTGTGCCAGGTGGATGTCACCGACGAGGCGCAGGTGGTCGGGATGTTTGAAAAGCTCGGCGGCGCTCCCGTCGATATTCTGGTCAACTGCGCGGGCACGTACGGGCCGGTGAAGCGGATCGCGGAAATGGATCGCGCCTCGTGGGATAGCGCTTTCGCGCTGAACATGACCGGCACCATGCTGTGCACGCGCGAGGCGCTCAAGGGCATGATCGCGCGCAAAAGCGGCAACATCATCAACATCGCCTCGAACGTCGCGCGACGTGGGCTGGTTGACCGCGGCTGCTACGTTTCCACGAAGTGGGCGATGCTTGGGTTCACGCAGACCGTGGCGCTGGAAAATGTTTCCTACAACATCCGCGCCAACTCGATTTTGCCCGGCCCCGTGGACACGCCGCACCTGGACGAGGTCATGAAAATCCACGCCTCGCGCGATGCCATCACGCTCGAGGCGATGGCCACTTCTTGGCGCGACGGCGCGCCGATGAAGCGCTTTATCGAGGCTGAGGAGATCGGCAAGGTCGCGGTCTTTTTGGCCAGCGACATGTCCAGCGCGATGACCGGGCAGGGCATCAACGTCACGGGCGGTTTCATCATGACTTGAGGAAATTTGTAACCATGATCGTCGACGCGCATTTGCATATTTTCACCGAGGTAAACGGACTGAGCCCCCACGGCCCCGTTTGTTCGGACGCCTATGGGCGTGTGCGCGTCGGCGGTCAAACGCGGCCTTTTTTGCCCGCGTATTTCAAGCAGACTGCGTTTGACGCCGACAGCGCCACGGCGCTGCTGGACGAAATGGGCGTCGAACGCGCGGTATTGATGCAAAATGCCTTTATCGGCATTCGCAACGAGGAGATCGCCGCGGCTATAGAGCGAAGTGAAGGGCGCTTTCGCGGCGCGCTCCAGGCGGACCCGGTGTCGCCACAGGCCGTCCACGTGCTCGAGCAATTCGCCGAGCGCACGGGAATGAAGATCCTGAAACTCGAACTCAGTGAAGGGTGGGGGTGGACGGGGATTTATCCCGATTTACAAGTGGGCGGCGCCGAGATCGCGCGGCTGTGGAAGGCAGCCGCCAAGAAGGGAATGTCGGTGCTGGTCGACCCGGGTCCGCCGCTTGGGCGCGGCTACGATGTGGAGGCGATTGAACGCCTGGCACGCGAGCATTGCGACACGCCGCTTGTCATTGATCACTTGGGATACCTCACGCGGGAGATGGCCGATTCGCCGCGCCATCTGGCGCGCTGGCGGCAGATGTGGGGATTGGCACGCCTGCCCAATGTGTATCTGGGCTTGTCCGCCGCGGCATCGCTGCTGGGCGAGCCGTATCCCTGCCCGAAAACCTGCGCACTGGTGGGCGAGGTGTGCGACGAAGTCGGCGCGGAAAAACTGCTGTGGGGCACCGACGCGCCGCTGACGCTCAATTTATATACCTATGCGCAGATGTGCGACATGCTGTGCACTCGCGTCGGGCTTTTTTCACAGGACGAACTTGAACTGATCATGGGCGGCAACGCGTCACGCCTTTGGTGGGGGGATTAACGCCATGCAGGAAATCGACATCATAAAAAGTTACTGGGCCGCCGAAGGCCGCCTCGATCTCGAGGGGGTGCTTTCGCATTTTACCGATGCGGCGCAGTTTGAATCGCCCACGATGAAGCTCAATGGCATCGGCGAGATCCGCCGTTTTTACGAGGGCATGGTGCAGGGCTTTGATGTCATCGAGGTGCGGGTGGTTGATTTTTTGCAGAACGGTTCAACACTCTCGGTCGAATATTGGTGCGATCTCGTGCGCAAGGACGGCACTCGACGCGGCGCGCGCGGTTGCAATGTCTTTGAAGTGCGCGACGGAAAGATCGACCAACTGCGCTGTTATTTTAACCCTGCGGATTTTTAAATCATGAAGATAACGAAGATTGAAACTTTTGTGCTGAAAGTGGCGCTGGGCAAGGAGCGGTTTTACTCCTCGCAATGCGCGTTTCCCGAACGCAACAGCCTGCTGGTGCGCGTGCACACGGATGATGGTATCTGCGGCTGGGGAGAAGGCGGGCAGTACGGCCCGGCCGAGCCGGTCGCCGCCTGTATCGAACATGTGCTTGCGCGCCACCTCTTGGGCGAAGACCCGCGCGACCCGGTGATGCTATGGGAGCGCATGTATTGCGGCACGCGCGACTTTGGGCAGAAGGGAACTTACATCGAAGCCATCAGCGCTGTTGACATCGCGCTGTGGGACATCGCGGGCAAGGCGGCGGGCATGCCTGTCAGCCGTATGCTCGGCGGCGCGTTTCGCGACAAAGTGGCCGCCTACGCCACCGGTTGCTATTATCGCGGCGAGGATTATCTGGATTTTCGCAAACAACTCCCCAAGTTGGCGGACGAGGCGGCCTCTTACGCGCGGGACGGCTTCAAAATGCTGAAGGTAAAAGTCGGCCTGCTGGATGTGCGCGAGGACATCGAGCGCATAAAAACAATCCGCGAGGCCATTGGCGAAGACACGCGCTTGTTCATCGATTGCAATCATTCTTATAACGCCGCCACCGCCGTTGATTTCGCGCGGCGCGTGGAGCAGTACGACATCGGTTTTCTGGAAGAACCCGTCGTGCCGGAAGACCACGACGGCTACCGCCGCGTGCGCAGCCGCACAAGCATTCCCATCGCCGGCGGCGAGTGCGAGTACACGCGCTACGGCTTTCGCGACTTTGTGGGCAAGGGCTGCGTGGATATCGCCCAGCCGGATGTGTGCGTGTGCGGGGGATTGTCGGAGTTTTCAAAAATCCTCGCGCTGTGCCTGGCGCACAACACGCTGGTTGTCCCCCACGTGTGGGGTTCGGGCGTGGCGCTGGCGGCAGCGCTGGCGGCCACGGCGGTCATCCCCAACACGCCGCACACCGCCAACCCCGTCGCCCTGCAAAATGCCCCCGCGATTGAGTTCGACCGCAACATCAACCCGCTGCGCGACGAGTTGTTAACCGAACCGATCCGCCAGAAAGGCGGCTTCGTCGAGATCCCGAACAAGCCCGGCCTGGGTGTCGAGTTGGACGAAAGCGTTTTGAAAAAATATCTCCACCGCCACGAGGAAGTGCACTTGTCCTAATCCTGCCATGAAAACCTCTATGCTTAAATTATCCCGAGTCCTTTTGCTCCTCGCGTTATTGTCAGGAACCAGCGGCGCGGTTCACGCGAAAAACCCCGGCTGGCGCCTCATCTTTAACAACGACATGACCAATATTTTGGTCACCAACAGTCCTTATAATCCCTCCGACGGCAAGCAGGTGGACACCTCCGAGGATTTCAGCACACTCGGTGTGCTCACCGAGGAAATGCTGCGCGAGAGCGTGCGCGAGACGGCAGTGCCGGGCGTGGACGCGATCTCGCTGACGCCCGGGTTGTGCTGGGTGCCGTGGTGGCCGAGCAAGATTTATTCGATGGCAGAACACGCCGCGTGGTTTGAAAAACGCTACGGCATCAAGGCCACGACGCCCTTCAACGATTACCTGTTAAACGGCGGCGATATCATCGGCCCCTTTGTCGACGAATGCCACAAGCGCGGCGTGGCGGCTGTCATTTCCTACCGTCTCAACGACGCGCACTGGGTGGAGTATTTCGAAAAAGTGGACGACCCGAAATACAGCCACACGGTCACCCGCTTTTACGCCGAGAATCCCGATTTGAGAATAGGCACGCAGGCGGACGCCGACCCGAAAACAGGCCTGTTGCCGCACAACAAGCGTGTGCACGACTGGAGCCGCCCCGAGGCGCGCCAGTACAAGTTTTCGCTCATGCAGGAGATGTGCGAGTTGTACGACATCGACGGCCTGGAATTGGACCTCATGCGCTTTGCCAGTTTATTCAAGGACGATTTCCCAATGGACCAGCGCAGCCGCATCATGACCGAGTTTGTGGCGCAGGTGCGCGCGATGCTCGACCGCACACAACGCGGGGAAAAACGCCGCTGGCTCGGCGTGCGCATTCCCATCATGCAGGAAAAACTGGCGGGTCTGGGCGTGGATATTCCGGCGTTTTCGAAGGCGGGCGTGGATTATTTCAACGTCAGCGTTCATTACGAGACTTCGCAGCAGGGCGATTTGGCGCAAATCAAACGCATGGCGGGCGACACGCCCGTTTACGGGGAACTAACCCACGCCTCGCAAACCTGGGCGCTGCGCACCCGTTACGACGGACAGGGCTTCCGCCGCAGCACGCGCGAAATGCTATCGACGACAGCCCACCTGTTTTACGCGCGAGGCGCGGACGGGCTGTCGCTTTTCAACTACGTGTATTACCGCGAATTTGGAAACCAAAAGATTTTGCGCGGGCCTTTTAACGAGCCGGATTTCGACCTGTTGACCAAGCTCGCCGACCGCGATTGGGTCACCCGACAGCCGCAGTTGTATTTCCTCAGAACACGCGACCAGCTCTTTGAAAAAGCGGGCGATAAAAAGCAATACCAACTCGACATGGCTCCGGGTGCGGGCGCCGATAAACCCGGCACCTTGCGCATTCAAGTCTTGCGCCCCAACGAGCGCAGTTTGGGCGAAGGTCAGACATCCGAGGGCGTCTCGCCGAAACCTGCCGACTGGAAAGTGACGGTCAACGGACGGGAATTGAAAGCGACCGACACGCCGCAGCCGGTTTATCCGTACCCCACGCCCATCAAGGCGGGCTTTGGCCTGGCGTCGCAATACCTCGCGTTCGAGCTGCCGCCCGGCACGCTTCGCGAAGGGAACAACGTCGTAGAAGTACAAGGCCTTGATAAAAATCCCTGGCATCTGCGCTGGATCGAGGCGGCCTTAGCTCCATTCGAGAGTTAAATTTTAAAAAACAACCACAACATGCTGCAGTGATAATCCTCAATCCTATAAACACTATGAAAAAAAAGCTAATACTCGGAAGCCTCGTTGGAGTGCTTTGTGCCGCCTGCACTTGCGCGGCGACAAATTACAATACTACCGCCAGCGGTAATTGGACGAGTCCATCCGTGTGGCAGAACAGCACCGTGCCTCCGGTTGACGCCGGAGCTGCGTCAACCGACACGATATCCATCACGCGCGGTTCCGTCGTCGAGGTAAATTCCACGATGAATTACAATCCCCGCTTGCACATAGGGAATTCGGCCGGTGCCGGCACCGTGCGCGTAATGGCGGGGGGAGACCTCACCGTGAACCAGCGAGTTTACGTGGGGATTAATTCCGGCACCAATATGGGACTGCTGAGCATCGAAGGCGGCACATTGCACGCCAAAGGAGCGACCGGCAACTACGGCTTCTACGTCGCCAGTGGAGTGGCAAATTATGGAGCGACGGGGTATCTCGCCGTGTCCAGCGGGAGCCTGCTGTTTGACCAGGGCAACATGCAGTTTGGCGTCGGCATCAACGGCAACGGGGCGAACAGCGGAGCGAATGCGACCATCAACCAGACGGGCGGCACCATAGCGGGTGCCGCGTATTTGACGGTTTCCGGCACCACCACGCTTACGGACGGATATAGTCTGTCTTCTCAAATATCTTTGATGGGCGGGGTCTTCTCGCTTTCGGGACAGACAAACAACGCGCACACCTTCGGCACAAACGCCGTCAGCGGCGTGCATGTGGCTCTGACCGTCAGCTCGAACATGACGACCTTCTCGCTGGGCAATAACACGCAGTTCTCCGGCTCGGACACGAAGCTGATTTTCGACGTGGCGCAGCGCGGCAGTTGGGGCGGCAAAACCATCGCGCAGTTCGGCGGCGCCCTTGCGTTCGACGGCGCGGCGGGCGTGATCGTGGATTTTTCCAACTTCGGTTTGTGGGACGGCGCGGTTGTCAATGAGACCATCACCATCACGCTGGCGACCTACGGCTCGCTTAGCGACACCAGCACCGCCACTGACCAAATAACGGGTCTGGACGAAGAACACTTCTCGGCCAGCACCATCACCTGGGGCACCAACGCCGCGACGATCGACATCACCTACATCAAGGCGATTCCCGAGCCGGCCGCTTGCGCCGGATTGTTGGGCGTGTTAGCATTGGCTTTCGTCACTCGACGCCGCCGCTAGGGCGAAAAGAAACACGCTTGGCCGCCGAAGCAGCCGCCTATTGCAGCGGCGACTTCGGCGGCGAGGGTGTTTTGCAAATGATCAATCCTTCAACTTCCTTCCAAAAATGAACCTGAAAAAAATCAGCTTATTGACCGGAGTTCTCGCGCATGCGGCGGTTTTCGCGGCGGGACCCGTGGATTACGCCACGCCCACCGGCAGCAACTTTTCCGCGAAATCGGGCAATTGGAACAAGGCGTCCAATTGGGACAAAAAACAGGTGCCCGAGGGCTTTGTGAACGTCATGATAGCCGGCGGCAAAAGCGTCACGATCAGCGACGCCGTGAGCTTGAGCGGCGGAATCTTTTTGGGTGGCGAGTCCGACCGCGCGCCCGCCAAACTGTTTATTACAGAAGGCTCCCAAATCAACGCGAACATCTTAAGCCTGCGCGATGTCATGAACGGCGCGCAGGCGGAGGTTTTTATGAGCGGCGGGCAGGTGGAGCTGGGCGAGCGCGGTCTTTGCATCGGCAAGGGCGCCACGCATTCCGGCATGATGAAAGTGGAGATTTCCGGCGGAAAATTCCGAGGCCTTATTCACGTGGGCACCCGCACACAGGGCCGCAACGTTGGGCTGCTGCGCGTGCTGGGCAGCGCCCCCGACATCGCCAACGGCGACCGCCCAAAGGACGATTTCGTTTTGCAGGACACCGGCATCGTCGAGTTTGTGCTCGATGAAAAAGGCGTCGCTGTGCTCAATTTCAAAACACGCCGCGCCCTGTTCCCCAAAGAAGGCGGAAAAATCCGCGTGGACGGCGCTGCCTACAACGGCGGCACCCGCAAAATTCCCCTGATCATCGCCGGCCAGACAACAGGCAACCCGCCCGACGTCGAATTTGTGAACTTCCCCCCGAAATACCGCGCCCAAAGCGAGTGGGAAACGAAAAAAGAAAAGACTCTGGTCTTAAAAATTTCGGAGACAAAAAAATAGGTTTTTAAAACAACTGCCCCACAGAAGCCGACTTACCTAGCGCCCCGGTATTCTCTTGGAGCTCTCACGCTTGCGCAACACTCTTTTAAGCGCCATTATTGCCCCTGTTTGCAAGAATGGTTGCCAAGAAGCGGATCGGTGCTTTAGCATGGGCGTTTATCGTCATGAAAAAGATACTCGTTGCCGACCGCATTTCCCCCATTGGCGTCGCCTTCCTGCGTGAGCAGGACGGCTTTGAAGTCGTCGAGGCGTATGGCTCCTCGCCCGAGCAAGTGCTCGAGCTTGCCAAAGATGTCCACGCCATCATCGTGCGCAGCGAGACGAAAGTCACCGCGGAGGTGATCGCCGCCGCCCCCAAGCTCGTGGCCGTGGGCCGCGCGGGTGTGGGTGTCGATAATATCGACGTGGAGGTCGCCACCGAGCGCGGTATCATCGTCATGAACACCCCCAGCGGCAACACGATTGCCACGGCGGAATTGACCTTTACCCACATGCTGTGCGGGGCGCGCCCGATCGTGCAGGCGGCCGCCTCCATGAAGGAGGGCAAGTGGGACAGAAAGAGCTTTTCGGGCAGCGAGCTGCGCGGCAAGAATTTGGGCGTGATCGGCATGGGGCGCATCGGTGCGGAAGTGGCCAAGCGCGCACAGGCGTTTGCCATGAACGTGCTGGCGTATGACCCGTATTTGACCGAGGCGCGCGCCAAGACGCTCGGCGTGGAGATGACGAATTTGGACACATTGCTGGCGCAGGCCGACTATATCACCGTGCACATGCCCTTGACGGAAACCACGCAGTACATGCTCGACGAAAAGGCTTTTGAGAAAATGAAAAAAGGCGTGCGCGTGTTCAACTGCGCGCGCGGGGGCATCATCAAGGAAACGGCGCTGATCGAGGCGCTCAATTCCGGGAAAGTGGCCGCCGCGGGGCTGGACGTCTACGAGGACGAGCCGCCCGCCAAGGACTGCCCGTTGCGCACGATCCCCAATGTCGTTTTGACGCCGCACTTGGGCGCTTCCACCAAGGAGGCGCAGGAATCCGTGGGCATCGAGGTGTCCGAGATCATCGCGCAGGTGCTCAAGGACGGGGTGATCAACAACGCCGTCAACATGCCCAGCGTCGACCGCGCGACTTTGCAGGCGCTGCGCCCCTACCTGACGCTCGGCGAGCGCATGGGCTGCGTGCTGCAGCAGATCGCGGCCGGCCTGAAGGTCGAAAAGCTGCGCGTTTGCTATTTTGGGAAAGTCGCCGACTTGAGCGCCGGGCCGCTTTCGCGCGCCATTCAGCGCGGTTATATTTTGAACATCTCCGGCAAGCACGTCACCGATGTGAACGCCCCGCTGATTTTGAAGCAGCTAGGCATCGAGGTGGAGATCGTCAAGACCAACATCAACTCCGACTACGCCGAGCTTATCCAGCTTGAGGCCATCGACAAAGCCGGCAAGGCCGTCGAGATCCAGGGCACGCTGGTGGGCAAGTCCCAAAGCCCGCGCCTAGTGCACGTGGACGGGCACGACCTGGAGGTCTCGCTCAACGGGAAAATCCTCTTTATCAAAAACGAGGACACCCCGGGCACGATCGGGCAGTTCGGCACCATTCTGGGCAACGCCGGCGTGAACATCGCCAATATGTCGCTGAGCCGCGTCAAGCAAGACCAGCTGGCGCTGACGGCCTTCGAGCTGGACAGCGTCCCTGCGTCCTGCGCGATGGACGAGCTTAAGGCGCTCAAGGTCGTCAAGGACATCCGCCTGGTCAGCGTCACTTGCTAATTGATGTGTTTGTTTTCTTAATTTAAAATAAAAGGGAAGCGCGTCGCGTTTCCCTTTTTTATTATCCCGAATTTATCCATGAACCTCCTTGCGCAAATTTCCGAGCCGGCTGCCAGCTTCCCCTGGGTCTGGGTGCTTGTGGCGTTGGGCGTTGGGTATCTGCTGGGTTCTGTGCTGTTTGCGGTGCCGGTTTCTAGGCGCTGCGGGGTTGATATTTTCAAGGCGGGCAGCGGGAATCCGGGGGCGACCAACGTCAAGCGCGCGGTCGGCAAGAAGGCGGGTAACCTTGTCTTCGCGCTCGACGCCTTGAAGGGGCTGGTCGCCACGTTGTGGCCGTTGCTTTGTTTTTCGGGAGACGGCGTCGTTTACTTGCAGATTGCGGGTCTTGCCGGGGCGCTCATGGGGCACAGCTTTTCGTGCTGGTACGGTTTTCGCGGCGGCAAGGCTGTTTCGACCACCATCGGCGCGCTGGTGGGGATCATGCCGCTGGCGATTCTCGCGGGGCTTATCGTGTGGCTGCTTGTGTTTTACACGACCCGCTATGTGTCGGTGGCCTCGCTGGCCTTGGCGCTCACGCTGCCGCTGAG
>JAKPNF010000052.1 GCA_029548565.1 Verrucomicrobiota bacterium | reverse complement strand
GAGAGGTCCTGGGCGCGCATGGCGGGGTCAAGCCCGGCCAGTTTGACCAGCTCTTGGGCGCGGGTCAGGCCGATGCCGTACAAGTAGCTCAAGGAGTACTCGATCTTCTTGTTGTTGGGAATGTCTACACCGAGAATACGTGGCATGATGTTGTGGGGCCGAAGCGGCCGGTTTTCTTTAAGGAAAAGGTTTAATACTAGACGGTTATTGGTTCGTTGGAAAGTTAATTTTCCGGGAGGGTTAAAATTTCGGGTTCGTTTTCGGTGACAAGCACGGTGTGCTCGTAGTGGGCGGAGGGCAGGCGGTCTTTGGCGTAGGCCGTCCAGCCGTCGTCGGCAAAGGCGATTTTGGGCTTTCCCATGTTGACCATGGGTTCGATCGCCAGCGTCATGCCGGGTTTGAGCACCGGCCCTGTGCGGGGGTGCCCGTAGTTGGGAATCTGCGGCTCCTCGTGCATCGAACGGCCGACCCCGTGCCCGACAAACTCGCGCACGATGCTAAAGCCGTTTGCCTCCACGTGGCGCTGGATGGCGGCGGAAATGTCGCCGACGCGGTTGCCCGCGCGCGCCTGGGCGATGCCCAAATAGAGCGACTGCTCGGTGACCTGCAGGAGCATTTCGGTCTTTTCGGAAACCTCCCCTACCCTGACGGTGCGGGTGTTGTCGCCGACAAAGCCGTTAAGCACGAGGCTCACGTCCAGGGAGGTGATGTCACCTTCCTGGAGGGTGTGGCGGATATCCGCGATGCCGTGGACGACCTCCTCGTTGGTGGAGATGCACACATGGCACGGATAGCGCAGGCGGCCGTTGGGATAGTTGTAGCAGGCGCTCACCGCCCCGTACTCGGCGATCAAACCCTTGCAGATTTGATCGAGGTCGTAGGTGGTGACGCCGGGCTTAACTTCCTTACACAGGCGGTCGAGCACATTGGCCGCCACTTTGCAGGCCTTGCGCATCTTTTGGATTTCATCCGGATTTTTAATCGGAATCATAAGAAGCGGAAGGTTTTAAAAGTGTCGGTTTGAAAACGAAACAGAAAATCAAAGAACAGGACGCGGTTTTTAGGCCGCGGGAAAATTTTAATTCAGCACAAAGCGCAGCAGCCAGGAGACGATGCCGATGGCCAAGATGGTTCCCAGCGGCCACCAGATAGCCTTGAGGTTGCGCAACTCGGATGTGTCGATCGCCAAGGTGCCCGCAGACGGGCTGCGGCCGCGGATGCGCCCCTTGCGCAAAAAGCCGTCGTAGTGGCGCTGCAAAAGAAAAGTCTCGATCTGGCGCATGGTGTCGAGCATGACGCCCACGCAGATCAGGGTTCCCGTGCCGCCGAAGAAGGCGGAGATGCTGTAGGGGATGTTCAGCGCGCTGCTCATCATGTCCGGGAAGATGGCCACGAGAGTCAGGAAGATGGCACCGGCCAGGGTCAGGCGCGTCATCACAAAGTCCAGGAATTTCGCGGTGGGCTCGCCCGGGCGCACGCCGGGGATGTAACCGCCGTTTTTCTTCAAGTCGTCGGCGATCTGCAGCGGCTTGAACATGATGGACACCCAGAAAAAGCTGAAACCGAAAATCAGCAGCGCATACAAAACATAGAACCAGGTCTCGCCGTGGGTCAGCGCACGCGAGAGGCTTTCAAAGAAGCTCACGCCCGTAAGCATGTATAGATATTGAAAAATCTGCTGCGGGAACATGAGGATGGCGCTGGCGAAGATCACGGGCATAACGCCGGTGTAGTTCACCTTCAACGGCATGTAGGAGCTGCGCCCCTCGTAAATTTTGCGGCCTACCACGCGCTTGGCGTACTGCACGGGAATCTTGCGCTGGCCTTGCGTGATGTACACGATGCAGGCGATCACGGTGAAGAACAAAATCACCAAAAACAGAGCCTGCGGCGCGCCAAAGGAACCCGCGCCTTCCGTGCCAACGGGCTGGTGGAACATCTGCCAGGCCTGAATGAAAGCCTGCGGCGCACGGTCGACGATACCGACGGTGATCAGCAGCGAGATACCGTTGCCGATGCCGCGCTGGGTGATCTGTTCACCGAGCCACATCAAAATGAGCGTGCCGGTCGTCAGCAAAATCGTGGAGAAAATAATGAACTCCGTGTGCCCGATCAAAATGAGCGAGCCGAACTGGTTGATGTCGTAGCCCTGCAAGATCGTGTCGGGCGACTTGACGAAGGCGATGGAAATCAAGATCGACTGAATCAAGCCCACGACAATCGTCAGATAACGCGTGTACTGGGTGATTTTCTGTCGGCCGATCTCGCCCTCCTGTGCCAAACGCGCGAGGGTCGGCACCACGGCGGTCATCAGCTGCAAGATAATCGAGGCGCTGATATAGGGCATGATACCCAGCGCGAACACCGCGCCGTTTTGCAGCGCGCCGCCCACGAACATGTTGAACATGCCAAACACGCTGGCCCCGCCCGTCTGCGAAATGGAGTTGAAAAACGCCTCCAGTTTCAGGGTGTTCAAGCCGGGCAGCGGGATGTGCGCGCCGATACGCGCCACCACAATCAGCCCGAGGGTGAAGAAAATCCGCGAGCGCAGCTCGGGAATTTTCAGGCAGTTGGTAAAGGCGGACAACATGGTTTAAGGGCGACTAAAAATTAGTCTTTCTTTTCTTCGACTTGGGCCGGCTCGATCACAATGACCTTGCCGCCGGCCTTCTCGATTTTTTGTTTGGCCGACTCGGAAAACTTGTGCGCGGAAACGGTGAGCGCCTTTTTCAGCTCGCCGTTGCCGAGGATCTTCACGAGCATGCCGGGCTTGCGGATAAGACCGCTGGCAAACAGGCTCATGGCATCGGCGCTGTCCTGCGCGAGTTTTTCGAGGTCACCCACGTTGACCGTGGCGTACTCGAGGCGGAACTTGTAATTGTTGAAGCCGCGGTGCGGCAGCTTGCGGTAAAGGGGCATCTGGCCGCCTTCGAAGCCGGGGCGCACGCCCCCGCCGCTGCGGGCCTTCATGCCCTTGTGCCCGCGGCCGGACGTTTTGCCGTGGCCGCTGCCTTCGCCGCAACCCACGCGTTTGCGCGCGTGGCGGGCGCCGGGTTTGTTGGAAAGAGTGTGGAGTTTCATGTTTGTTTTTTTCCCTAATTTAGGCTTTTGCGCGCACGCGGGCAATCGTCTCGGCGCTGCGCAGTTTTTTCAAGCCGTTCAAGGTGGCCTTGACCATCGCCATCTGGTTGTTGGAACCCAGGGATTTGGAAAGCACGTCCTTGACACCGATCACCTCGAGCACGGCACGCACGCCGCCGCCGGCGATGACGCCGGTACCGGGGCTGGCCGGGCGCAGGATCACGCGGCCGCCGTCGGACTCGCCGATGACGTCGTGCGGAATCGTGGGGCCTTTAAGCTCGATCTTGACCATGCGCTGCTGGGCGCGCTCTGTCCCCTTGCGGATGGCTTCGGGCACTTCCTTGGCCTTGCCGTAGCCGATGCCGATGCTGCCCTCCAGGTCGCCAGAAACGACGAGCGCGGAGAACGAGAAGCGGCGGCCGCCCTTGACGACCTTGGCCACGCGGTTGATGTGCACGACCTTGTCGGTGTACTTGGAAACAACTTCTTCCTTGGGCGCGCGGTCGCGGCGCGGGCCGCGGGAGTTTCCGCCACGCTGTCCGTCGCGGCGGGGGCCGGAACCGGGGCCACGGCCACGCGGGCCGCGGGAAGCAGGGGCCTCACTCGCAGCGGCAGGTGCCGCGGCGGCGGGAGCTTCGGGCGCTTTTTCGGCGACGGGAGCCGGAGTATTTTCGGTATCGCTCATGAGATTAGAAATTAAGGCCGCCCTCTCTCGCGGCATCGGCAAACGCTTTGACGCAGCCATGGTAACGGCGCGCCCCGCGGTCGAACACGACTTGGGAGACACCGGCGGCGGCGGCCTTTTGGGCGAACGCCTTGCCCAGCGCGCTGGCGCCGGCGACGTTGGCCTTGAGGCTCTGGCTCTTGGAGTCCTTCGCCGTCGAGGTCAGCGCCACGAGGGTCTTGCCGGCACAATCGTCGATGACCTGGGCGTAAATGTGCTTGTGGGAAAATGTCACCGACAGGCGCGGACGCTCCGCGGTGCCGGACACTTTCTTGCGCAAACGCCAGCGGCGTTTTTGCTGCAAAAGCTGTTTCTTCGCTAGTTTCATAGTCGTAAAAATTAAAAAGATTAAGCGGTCTTCTTGCCTTCCTTGCGGCGGATGTGGCGGCCAAGGATGCGCACGCCCTTGCCCTTGTAAGGCTCGACCTTGTAGTAGCCGTAAATGTCGGCGGTGACTTGTCCGACCATCTTCTTGTCGCAACCCTCCACCTTGATGAGCGGGTTTTTCTGCGGGGTTTCCCCCACGGTGACGGTGATGCCCTCGGGAACCGGGTAAAGGATCGGGTGCGAGTAGCCCAGCGCCAGATCGAGCACCTTGCCCTTGAGGCTGGCCTTGAAGCCGACGCCCTGGATTTCGAGGCTCTCGGTGTAACCTTCGGTCACACCCTTGACCATGCCGGCCACCAGCGAGCGGGAGGTGCCGTACATGGCCTTGGCCAGGCGGCTGTCGCCCACGGGGGCGAAGGAGACCTGGTTGCCCTCCAGCGTGACGGAAACGACCGCGGGGTCGAACGACTGCGAGAGTTTGCCCTTGGGCCCCTCGACGCTGACGGTGCCGTTGTTGACGGCGAGCTTCACCTTGTCGGGGATGAGGACGGGGACTTTACCGATTCTGCTCATGGCGTAAGTGTTTTAAAAATTGAATTGAAAAAAAAGGAACTACCAAACCTTGCACAACAACTCGCCGCCGAGCTTGTTCTTGCGGGCGTCGGCGTCGCGCATGACGCCCTTGGAGGTGGTGACGATCACGATGCCAAGGCCGCCCAAGGATTTGGGAACGCTCTGGCTGTCCACGTAGTGGCGGCGCCCGGGGGTGCTCATGCGCTCGATGCCGGCCAAAGCGGGCGTGTTGCCCGAGTACTTTAGCGTAAGCTCCAGCGCCTTGTGGCCGCGCTTGTCGTCGACTTGCCTGGCGTCGGCCAAATAGCCTTCGTCAACAAGGATCTTGGCCACGCCCTCGCGCAGCTTGGACCACTGCAGCACGCACGCGGGCTTTTCGGCGCGGTAGGCGTTGCGGATGGCGGTGATGAAATCTCCGAGTGTATCGTGTACGGACATGACTGAAAAAAGTTGAAGATTACCAGGAAGACTTGGTGACGCCCGGGATCTTGCCGAACGAGGCCAGTTCGCGGAACGTGATGCGGGACACGCCGTAGTGGCCGATGTAACCGCGCGGGCGGCCCGTCAGCGAGCAGCGGTTGCGCACGCGGATGGGCGAGGAGTTGCGCGGCAGGCGCGCCAGGGCGCGCTGGGCGGCGTAGAATTCCTCGTCGGTGGATTTCGGGCTGGCCATGATGGCCTTTAATTCGGCGCGCTTGGCCGCGTACTTTTGCACGAGGCGGCGGCGTTTGTCGTTACGTTCGACGGCGGATGTTTTAGCCATTGGAAAAAAGGTTTTCGGTTAAAGGATTAGGCGTTGGCGACCTCGGCGGGCGCGGCGGCGGCTTGAACCACTTGGCGGGTGCTTTGACGGAACGGCATGCCGAGCAAGCGCAGCAGCTCGCGGGCCTGCTCGTCGTTGGCGGCGCTGGTCACGATGGTGATGTCCATGCCGACGGCCTTGCGGCCGGTCTCCACGTTGATCTCCGGGAAGATGGTGTGGTCGGTGACGCCGAGCGTGTAGTTGCCGCGCCCGTCGAGCTTGCGCGCCACCCCGCGAAAGTCGCGGATGTTCGGCAGCGTGACGTTGACCAGGCGGAACAAAAATTCCCACATGCTCGCACCGCGCAGCGTCACGGACACGCCCAGGGGCATGCCCTCGCGCACCTTGAAGTTGGCGATGGAGATGCGCGCCTTGTTGACGACGGGCTTCTGGCCCGTGACGGCGGCGATGTCCTTTTGCAGGTCGGCGATGTGCTGCTTTTCAGCCTCCGCCTTGATGCGCGTGTTGATCACGATCTTCTCGACGGTGGGCACCTCGTGCACATTGGCGTACTTGTAGAGCTTTTTGAGCTCCGGCACGACCTGGGTGTTGTAAATTTCTTTGAGAACCGGCGTTTTCATGGGAACTTATGGTTAGGCTTTCTTGGAGCGCTTTTTGTCGTAGTCGGCGGCCTTGGCGACATTGGAGTAATGCACGGAGCCTTCGCGCTCGACGATGCCGCCCTCGGTCTTGTCGGTCTTGCGCTCGTGGTGCTTGAGCATGGCGACCCCTTCGATCACCACGCGCTCTTTGTCGGCGAGCACCTGCAGCACCTTGCCGCGCTTGCCCTTTTGGGAGCCGGCAATGACCACCACCTCGTCACCGCGTTTGATTTTGAATTTCATAGGATTAAAGGACCTCGGGGGCCAAAGAGACGATTTTCATGAAGTTTTTGGCGCGCAGCTCGCGGGCCACCGGGCCGAAGATACGGGTGCCGCGGGGGTTGCCGTTGGCGTCCAGGATCACGACCGCGTTGGAGTCAAAGCGCAAATAGGAACCGTCCGCGCGGCGGATCGGCGCCTTGGTGCGCACGATCACGCCCTTGACCACCGTGCCTTTTTTGACGGCGGCGTCCGGCGTGCTGTCCTGCACCGCGCACACGATGATGTCCCCGATACGCGCCTGGCGGGTGTTCTGGCCGAGGCGGCGGATCATCTTGACCTGCTTGGCGCCCGTGTTGTCGGCCACGTCGAGTTTTGAAAGCATTTGTACCATAAGAGTAAGTCCCTTCCAGTAAAAATTAGACGTTGGCCTGCGCGATGATCGGGGCGGCCTCGACCACACGGATCACGCGCCAGCGCTTGAGCTTGCTCAGCGGGCGGGTTTCGGTGATTTCCACGCGGTCGCCCAAACGGCACTCGTTCTTTTCGTCGTGGGCGTGAAGCACCGTCTTGCGGCGGATTTCCTTTTGGTACTTCGGGTGCGGGATCTTGTAAAAGCTGGTCACCTTGATCGTCTTGTCGCCGCTGATTGCGGTGACGACGCCGATTTCGGTTTTGCGGTTGCCTCGTGTTTGTTCGGACATGGGTTTGTTTTCCTATTCTAAAGGTTAGGCCTTTTGGGCGGCTTTCTTTTCGGCGCCGATCGTCTCCAGGCGGGCGATCTCGCGGCGGATGATGCGCATGCGCGCGGGGTTCTCCACCTGTCCCGTGGTCTTGCGCACGCGCAGATTGGTCAGCTCGCTGCGCAGCTCGCGCACCTTTTGCTGGATTTCCTTCTCGGGAAGGTTGCGGATTTCCTTGGATTTCATAACGCTGAAAATTCTTTCTTAATAGCTTTCGAGCTCCTCGCGGGCGACGAAGCGGGTGTTGACGGAGAGCTTGGCGTCGGCCAGCGACATCGCCTCGCGCGCGGCGGCCAGCGACACGCCGGACAGCTCAAACAAAATCGTGCCGGGCTTGACGACGGCCACGTAGTACTCCACGCCGCCCTTGCCCTTGCCCATGCGGGTTTCCGCGGGTTTCTTGGTCACGGGCTTGTGCGGGAACACGCGCATCCACAGCTTGCCGCGGCGCTTCAGGTGGCGGTTGATGGCCACGCGGGCGGCCTCCAATTCGGAGGCGGTCAACGCGCCGCGATCGAGCGTCTGGATGGCGCAGTCGCCAAAAGCGAGCGTCGCGCCGCCTTTGGCATTGCCGCGGTTACGGCCTTTGTGCACCTTGCGGTACTTGGTGCGTGAGGGTTGAATGTTGGCCATGACTTAAAAGAGATGGGTGTTAAAAAAAAAATTAGAGTTCCTCGTCCTTGGTGCAGATCCAGCACTTGATGCCGATCTTGCCGGCGAGCGTCTGCGCCTCGGCAAAGCCGTAGTCGACATTGGCGCGCAGGGTGTGCAGGGGGACGGAGCCGACCAGCACGTTTTCCGTGCGGGCGATTTCCGCGCCGCCCAAACGGCCGGAGACACGCAGGCGGATGCCCTCGGCACCCAGACCCATCGTGCTTTGCACGGCTTTTTTCATCGCGCGGCGGAAAGAGATGCGGCGCTCGAGCTGCAAGGCGATGCCCTCGGCAACGATGTAGGCCACCAGGTCGGGCTTTTTCACCTCGTGGATGTCCAAAAGGACTTCCTTGCCGGTGACCTTCTGCAACTCCTCGCGGATCTTGTCCAGCTCCTGCCCCTTCTTGCCGATGACGACTCCCGGGCGGGCGGTAAAGATCTTCACGCGGATGCGCTGGCCGGCGCGCTCAATGAAGATGCGCGGGACGGCTGCCGCCTTGAGCTTGTCGCGCAGCTGCTTGCGGATGATGAAGTCTTCCTTGAGCAGCGTGGGGAAATCCTTCTTGCTGGCGTACCAGCGGGATTCCCAGTTGCGGCGAACGGGGAGACGGAAACCGATAGGATTGGTCTTTTGGCCCATGGTGTAAAAATTAAAAAATTATTTGTCGGCCTTGGTGCTGGCGCCGTCGGCAAGGACGATGCGCACGTGGCTGGTGCGTTTGGCGATGGGGTGGGCGCTGCCGCGCGAGACGGGCTGGAAGCGCTTGATGATGGGCCCTTCCTCAATGAGCGCGGCCTTGACGACCAGGTTGCGCGAGGGCAGCGAGTGGTTGTTCTCCGCGTTGGCCACGGCCGAGGCGAGCGTCTTGCGGATCAGCCGCGCGCTCTTGCGGGGGATGAAACGCAAAAGGTCGAGCGATTCCGTGGCGCTGCGGCCCTGGATCTCGCGCGCGACTTCCCGCATTTTCTTCGGGGATATACGGACGAATTTGGTTAAAGCTTGCACTTCCATGACGGTAAAAAAATTAGAGAGTTTTGATTTTCACGATGTCGCCCGCTTGCGGGGCGCCCTCGTTGGAAAGGATGAGGGCGGCGCAACGCTCTTCGCGCACGCTGGCGATGACGAGGTTGGCAACCAGCTTGTCGTCGCGGCGGATCTGGCATTGCATCCCGGGGCGAAAGCCCTGGTCCGCCCCGCCCGCCACAATGACAATGTCGCCCTGCTCGGCCGAGACCACGCGCGCCACAACGCCCATGGACACCGGGTAAAGCGAGCCGACCCACGCCGGGGAACCCGCCCACAGCTGCGCGGCACCGGCGCAAAGCGCGGCGGCGAACAGGAGGGAGAGTTTGCGGCGAATCGACATGGCGAAAAAAGAAATTACTTGGCGGCCTTGTTGGTGTGCGGGTTGTGCCCCTTGAAGGTGCGCGTGGGCGCGAACTCGCCGAGCTTGTGGCCGACCATGTTTTCGGTGACGTAGATGGCGTGGAAGGTCTTGCCGTTGTGCACCGACATGTTCAGCCCCACGAACTCGGGGGTGATCGTCGAGCGGCGCGACCAGGTCTGGATGGGCTTGCGCGAGCCCTCCTTCTGCGCGGCGGTGACCTTGTCCATCAGGGACGGGTCAACGTAAAAGCCTTTTTTAATTGAGCGTGCCATAGAAATTAACCTTTCTTAACCTTCTTGCCGTTGCGGCGCAGGATGATCATGGAGTTGGTGGTCTTGGCCTTCTTGCGGGTCGGGAAACCCTTGGCCAACTGACCCCAGGGGGACGTGAGCTGCTGCCAGCCGCCGCCGCCTTTGGAGCGGGCTTCACCACCGCCGTTGGGGTGGTCGATCGGGTTCATGACCATGCCGCGCACGCGGGGGCGCATGCCCTTCCAGCGGTTGCGACCGGCCTTGCCGATTTTTTCGTTCTGGTGGTCGCCGTTGCCGACAACGCCGATGGTTGCGCGGCCGTTGGCGGGCACCAGGCGGATTTCACCGCTGGGCATTTTCAAAGTGGCCTTGTCACCCTCGATTGAAACGAGCTGCACGCCCGCACCGGCGCCGCGGGCGATCTGCGCGCCGCGACCGGCGAGCATTTCCACGGCGTGGATCATGGTGGAGGGCGGGATCAGCGCCAAGGGCAGCGAAAGCCCCACGGTGAAGTCCTCGACGGGCTTGTTCGTGGAGACCACGGTGTCGCCCTTCTTGAGACCCTCGGGCGCCAGAATGTAGCGCTTCTCGCCGTCGGCATAGGCCAACAGGGCGAGGAAGGCGGAGCGGTTCGGATCGTACTCCAAAGCTTGCACCTTGGCGGGGATCTCGAACTTGTCGCGCTTGAAATCGATGATGCGGTAGAGGCGCTTGTGCCCCCCGCCGCGGCGGCGCGAGGTGATGCGCCCGTAGCAGTTGCGCCCCTTGGCGTAGTGGACGGACTTCACGAGCTTGGGCTCGGGGTCTTTTTTGTCCAGTTCCACCTTGTTCTGGATGCGGTAGCGCTGGGTGGGCGTCAGCGGTCGGTATTGTTTAAGTGCCATGACGGTTTCGTCCTAAAGGGTTAGAGCAGTTCGATTTTTTCGCCCTTGGCCAGCGTGACGATGGCCTTTTTGAGCTCGGGCGTGCGCCCTGCGATGTTGCGGTTGGTGCGGCTGGCCTTGACTTTGCCCTTGGCGCGCAGAATGTTGACGGACTGAACCTTCTTCTTGAAGTGCTCGCCCACCGCGCGGGCCACGTCTGTGCGGGTGGCCTTGGGATGGACGACGAAGGTGTACTGGTTCAAATTCGCGTTGAGCAAATTGGCCTTCTCGGTCAGGCGGTAGTCCTTGATGACTTGGTCGATTCTCATTGTAAAAATCTCCTTTGGGTTAGCCGTTGACGCGTTCGAGGATTTGCTTGAAGCCCGCCTCGCTGACGAGCACCTTTTCAAAGCGCACGAGGTCCTGGGCGTTCAGGTCGCTGGCCGAGCACATGAACACGCGCTGCAGGTTGCGGGCGCTCAGCGCCGTGTCGGCGACGAAGGCCGCGTCCACGACGAGCACATTGCCCTGCGGGTAGATGCCCTTCAAGACCGAGACAAAGGCCTTGGTCTTGCGCTCCTTGACTTCGAGCGCCTCGATCAGGCTGATCTCGCCGTCGGTCGCCTTGTCGGACAGCGCGCGGGCGAAGGCCAAAGCCTTGACCTGGGCGTTGATCTTCTTCGACCAGTCGCGCGGGCGCGGGCCGAAAACGACCGCGCCTTTGCGGTGGATGGGGCTGCGGCGCGAGCCGTGGCGGGCGCCACCGGTGCCCTTCTGGCGGAAGGGTTTCTTGCCGGTGCCCTTGACCTCGCCGAAATTCTTGGAATTGGCGCTGCCTTGGCGCTGGTTGGCGGCGTAGGCGTCCAGGGTGTCCTTGAGGGCCTGCTTGCCCTTGTCCCCTTCGAACACGGGAATGTCAAATTCCTTGTCGGTCGAGGAGCTGCCGTCTTTGCTGTAAACTTTGAGTTTCATCGCTTCGGGTGTGTCGGGAGGTTATTTCGTGGCGGCGTTTTTCTTGACCTTCTTGGCGGCGCGCACGTAAACCGTGTCGCCGTTGGCGCCGGGGAAGCTCCCCTTGATCAAAAGCACGTTCTTGTCGGCAAACACCTTCACGACGGTGAGGTTTTGCACGGTGCGCTGCACGGCGCCCATGTGGCCGGGCATCTTGCGGCCCTTGTAGACGTGGCCGGGAGTCTGGCGCATGCCGATGGAGCCGGGGCGGCGGTGCATCATGTGGCCGTGCGTCTGGGGCTGGCCCTGGAAGTTCCAGCGCTTCATGACGCCCTGGAAGCCGCGGCCCTTGGAGGTGCCGATCACGTCGATTCGCTGGCCCTCGGCAAATTTTTCAACCGTCAGCACGTCGCCGACCTTGTATTGGTCGGGCTGCTCGGTGCGAAACTCGTTGAGCTGCGAGACGGGCGCAACGCCGGCCTTCTTGAGGTGGCCCAGCGAAGGCTTGTTCATGCGCTGCTCTTTTTGCGCGCCGAAACCGATTTGCACGGCGTCATAGCCGTCGGTTTGCTTTGTTTTAACCTGGGTGACGGGGCAAGGGCCCACTTCAACCACGGTGACCGGAACAAGGACATTCTCCTCGTTGTAGAACTGGGTCATTCCGATTTTTTTACCAATCAGTGTAAGACTCATAAGCTAAGCGGCAGGTGGAGAATTTTTTGAAGGCGTTTCGCCCGTAAAATCCGCCGTTTCGACAGACCTGCTTTAGTGGTTTAAAAAATGTTGTGTAGTGTGAGTGTTGTTGAAGTTGAAACTTTTTTCTTTTGCCCCACCGCCTTCGCCTGCGGACTTACCCGTTACCGCGACGCGAATTGAGCCAAAAGTGAAAGTCTGCAAAAATTTCTATTCCCTTGTCAAGCCTTGCTTTTTATAAGAGAAAATTTCCCCGTGAAACTAGACCGTGATCACGATGTCCACACCGGCGGGCAGATTGAGCTTTTTGAGCTCGTCGACCGTGGCGGCCGTGGGCTCGAGGATGTCGATCAGGCGCTTGTGGGTGCGGATTTCAAACTGGTCCATCGACTTTTTGTCGACGTGCGGCGAGCGGTTGACGGTCAGCTTCTCGATGCGCGTGGGCATCGGGACGGGGCCGGCCACGCGGGCGCCGGAGCGCTTGGCGGTCTCGACGATTTCCTGGGCCGACTGGTCGATGATGCGGTAGTCAAAACCCTTGAGTTTAATGCGAATCTTTTGTGCCATGAGTGGTATAGCGGTTAAATGTTTTTATTAGACGGTGCGCGCGGCCGTACGGCCGGCGTTGGCTTCCGAAACTTGTTTCAGGACGCTGGCGGGCACCTGGTCAAAGTGCGACGGCTCCATCGTGTAGCTGGCGCGGCCCTTGGACAAGGAGCGCACGTCGGTGGCGTAGCCGAACATGGTTTCCAGCGGCACGAAGGCGTCGACAACGGCCAGCTCGTCCTTGGTTTCCATGCCCTGAATCTGGCCGCGGCGGCGGTTCAAGTCGCCCATGACGTCGCCCTGATATTCCTCGGGGGTGACGACTTCCACCTTCATGATCGGTTCCAACAGGATGGGCGCGGCCTTGGCCATCGCGTCCTTGAAGGCGAAAATACCGGCCATCTTAAAGGCCATTTCGTTGGAGTCGACCTCGTGGAAGGAGCCGAACACCAAACGCACCTTGAAGTCCACCACGGGGTAACCCGCCACGGTGCCGGTGTTGGCGGCCTCGTTGATGCCCTCGATCGTGGGCTTGATGTATTCCTTGGGAATCACGCCGCCGACGATCTCGTTGATGATCTCAATGCCCTTGCCCTTTTCATTGGGCTCGAGCTTGATTTCCGCGTGGCCGTACTGGCCGCGGCCGCCGGACTGACGGACGAACTTGCCCACGCCCGCGCTGGGCTTGGTGACGGTTTCGCGGTAGGCGATCTGCGGCTTGCCCGCGTCGGCCTCCACCTTGAACTCGCGGAAAAGACGGTCGCGAATAATGTCCAGGTGCAACTCGCCCATGCCGGCGATGATGGTCTGCCCGGTTTCCTTGTCGGAGGACAGGCGGAAGGTCGGGTCTTCTTCGGCCAGACGCTGCAGGCCGATCGAAAGTTTTTCCTGGTCGGCCTTGGATTTCGGCTCGATGGACATCGAGATAACCGGTTCCGGGAAGGTCGGCGGCTCGAGGGTCACCTCGATATCGTCGTGGGCCAGCGTGTCGCCTGTGACCACGTCCTTGGGACCAATGATGGCGCAAATGTCACCGGAGTACACCACATCGACGTCCTCGCGGCTGTCGGCCTTCAGGAAGATCAGGCGCGAGATGCGCTCGGTCTTGCGAGAACGCGGGTTATACAAGGTGTCGCTCTTTTTGAGGGTGCCGGCGTACAGGCGGAAGAAGGTCAGGCGCCCGACAAAGGGGTCGCTCCACAGCTTGAACACAAGGCCGATCGGCTTGGCCTGGTCGTCCGGCACGATGTCCTCGGTGCCGCCGTCCTCGGTGTGCGCCAGCATGGGGGGCGCCTCCAACGGGTTGGGCAGGTAGTCGATCACGCCGTCGAGCAGGGGCTGCACGCCCTTGTTCTTGAACGCCGAGCCGGGCACCACGCCCAAAAATTTCATCGACAAGGTCGCCTTGCGGATCGCAACGCGCAGCTCGTCTTCCTCAAACTCGCCGCCTTCCAGGAACTTTTCGGCGATGTTGTCGTTAAAGTCTGCCAAGGCCTCGATGAGCGAGTCGCGCCACTTCTGGGCCTCCTCCTTCTTGTCCGCGGGGATCTCCGCGTAATCAAAGCGCATGCCGGAAGGATCGCTCGTATCATAGACCAGCGCCTTCATGCGCACCAGATCGATCAGCCCCACAAAATTCTCGCCCTCGCCCACCGGGATGAACAGCGGATGCGCATTGCCCTTGAGCTTGGTGCGGATGTCGTTGACGGCGCGGAAAAAGTTGGCACCGGCGCGGTCCATCTTGTTGATGAACGCGATGCGGGCGACCTTGTACTTGTTCATCTGGCGCCAGACCGTCTCGGACTGCGGCTGCACACCGGCCACCGCGCAGAAAACGCCGATGGCACCGTCCAAAACGCGCAGCGAGCGCTCCACCTCGGCCGTGAAGTCCACGTGCCCGGGGGTGTCGATGATGTTCACGACGTGTTTGACGCCCGCAAAGGGGCCTTCCTTCGTCGTCCAGTTCGCGGAAATAGCGGCGGCGGTAATGGTGATGCCGCGCTCGCGCTCCTGCTCCATCCAGTCGGTGACGGCGGTGCCTTCGTGCACCTCGCCCATCTTGTGGACAACGCCCGTGTAGAACAAAATGCGTTCGGAGGTCGTCGTCTTGCCCGCGTCAATATGGGCCGCGATGCCGATATTGCGGGTAAACTCCAACAGCGTGCGCCGCTGGGGGGAGTTCGCTTTGGAGATGTTCTTGGGATCTATGAGCAATGCCATAACTGTGAAACTTTCTTAAGACTGGATGGATTTCAAAGAGCGGGAAAAAGACGGCTGATCACCAGCGCAAATGGGCAAACGCGCGGTTGGCCTGCGCCATGCGGTGGGTCTCCTCGCGCTTCTTGACGACCGTGCCGGTGTTGTTGTAGGCGTCCACGATCTCGGCGGCCAGGGCGTCTTGCATGCCCGCGCCCTTGCGCTTGCGCGCGGCCTCGATCATCCAGCGAAACGCGAGGGTCTGCTGGCGGTTGAACGAAATTTCCACCGGAACCTGGTAGGTGGCACCGCCCACGCGGCGGCTCTTTACCTCCAGCTTCGGGCGCGCGTTTTCCAAGGCACCGAGCAAAAGATCGACCGGGTCGCCCTTTTGGAGCTTCTCGCTCACCT
>JAKPNF010000043.1 GCA_029548565.1 Verrucomicrobiota bacterium | reverse complement strand
GCAATTTTTCAAACCCCAAAGCCGCCGCCGAATTTTCCAGGCGCTGCCAGTGCTCGCGCATGCCAAACAGCGTGCCGCCATAGCTGCGCCAGACCTCGTACACAGCATCCCCGTACAAAAACCCGCGGTCAAGCGGGCTGAGGGAAGCCTCGCGCGCATCGTGCAGACGCCCGCAAGTATTGGCCAAAACGAACATAAAACTCTCTTTAAAGTCCCTATTTGGCGGGGCACAGGTGATCGCGGGCATTAGCCGCCGCCCCCACGATACCCGCCTGGTTTTCAAACCTAGCGATCGACAGGGGGGCCGGGCAGTCGAGCTTTTTCAGGAACTTGTCGGCCTTGGAGGTGATGCCCCCGCCCAGAATAATGTGATCCGGATAAAACACTGAACACAAATATCTTAGATGATCGGAGAAACGTTGCGACCAGTCGTCCCAGTTCAGATCGTACTTGGTGCGGGCGGCCCCGCCGTTGATCTTTTCGCTCTCGCGCCACTTGCCCGTGTCGCGCTCTTTCATCATCACGTGGCCAAACTCGATATTGGGAATAAGCACCCCGTCGTAAAAAACTCCGGAACCTAATCCCGTTCCTATTGTCACAAGTATAGTCAGGCCTTTCATGTTCTTGCCGGAACCGAAGCGCATTTCCGCCACACCGGCGGCGTCCGCGTCGTTAATCAGGCTGGAGCGCAGGCCATGGCGCTTGTAGATCTTTTCAGCCAATTTCAACCCGGCCAAACTGCGGTCCAGATTCGGCGCGTTATAAATCACGTCGTTTCTGACAACCCCGGGAAAGCCGATTCCAACCAAACCATTCCATTTAAAATGCTCAAAGATAGCCCCCAAAGCTCCCATTAACGCCTTCGGGACGCAGGGGTGCGGCGTTTCCACGCGAAAGCGCTCGCCGACCAGCTCGCCCTTTTTCATGTCCACCACGGCGCCCTTGATTCCCGAGCCGCCAATATCGATACCTAGAATTTGCATAATCTCAAAACTTCTCACACACAACGGCTGTACTTCAAGCCTTAAGCAGACCCGCCCTTCATTTTTCCGACCTGAAATTTTACCTGCCAACAGAACAAAAATTTACTTGCAACGCCCATTCAAACCATCCATCCTAAACACTAAGAAAGAACATCCACCTCAACTCTCAACACTATGAAGTCCTTTACGAAACTATTTTCCGTGCTTGCCCTGTTGGCGGCTCCCTTGGCGCTTTTCGCGCAAGAGGCTCCCAGCGTGAGCATGAAAGCCGACGCGCTCATGGGCACCGCCACCATCACGGTTGGCAACGAGTCCAAGGCCATCACGCTTGACAGCGACATCCCTCCCGGCTCCTCGCTGCGTTTGGCTGATAATGCCAAGCTCACGGTTTACCTGCCGGGCGGTTTCGCCGTCGAGATCTCAGGCCCGGCCGAGGTGAAGGTCGCCTCCATGCAAGTCAGCGCCGTCGAAGGCTCGGACACGCCGAAATTTAACCTGGTGTTTGAATTGCTCAGCGGTTCCATCACCTCGCAGGTCGGCAAAGACGCCGATGCTGTTGGCAGCACCATCACGGTGAACCACGAGCAGACCTCCGCCGAGACCATCAAAGGCGTCGCCCGCGTGGCAGCCGACGGCCCAACCGCCGCCACGGTGGAAGTCGCCGAGGGTGAAGAAAACGAAACCCGTGTGACTTACCCCAGTGGCCCGAAGCCCTACCGCATTCTCACGAACGGGCAGAGCATTACCGTCGACGGAAACGGCGCGACCGATAACCCGCCCGTGGATATTCCGCCGGTCATTCCGCCGCAGCCCCCGGGGCCGCCGCCGGGTCCCGATGACCCCGGTCCCGACTTCTTCCCGCCCGACCCGACAATTACCTCGCCCACGCGCCCCTAATCAAGCACCCAAGCGAATTGAAAAGCCCCGACTGAAAAGTCGGGGCTTTTTGCAAAATAAAATGCACAACTGTCCATCCCTGCCCTGGCTGGCAAACGGCCGCTTCCCGCTCTACCTCGCCCCCATGGCGGGTTTCACGGACGCGGCCTTTCGCACGCTGGCCAAAGAACAGGGAGCCGACGTGCTGGTCAGCGAATTTGTCCACGCCAAGGCCTTGCTCTTTGGCGATGGTCACTACTGGAAAACAATAGCCTTTGACGAAATCCAGCGCCCCTTTGGCGTGCAGCTTTTTGGCGATGAGCCAGCATCTATGGCTCAGGCCGCCCGCGCAGTCTGCGAACGCCTGAACCCCGATTTCATCGACCTGAATTTCGGCTGCCCATCCCCGCGCGTGACCGGCAGCTGCGCGGGCAGTGCATTGCTGAAAGATTTGCCGCAATTGGAAAAAATCACAAGCGCTGCCGTGAACGCAGTCGGCGACAAAATTCCTGTCACCGCAAAAACGCGCCTGGGCTGGGACAGCGAGCACATCGTCATCGACGAGGTGCTGGACATTTTGCAAAGCAGCGGCGCGCGCGCATTGGTCATCCACGCCCGCACAAAAGCCCAGCGTTACCGCGGCCACGCCGACTGGGAGACAATCGGCCGCATCGCGGACAAGGCGACAATTCCCATCATCGCCAACGGCTCCATCACGAGCGCCGCCGACATCCAGGCTATCCGCGCGCGCTATCCAAAAATCGCGGGCGCGATGATAGGGCGCGCAGCGATCGGTTACCCGTGGATTTTTTCAGAAATCAAAGCGGCGCTACGCGGCGAAGTGCCGCAACCGCCCGACTTGCAAACGCGCTGGAATACCCTTGTGCGCTATGCCGAGCTTGCGTTGCCGCGGATGCACGGCCCCAAGCCCATCCGCGCACTGCACAGCGCGCTGGTCAAACTGACGGCCGGCATGCCCAACTCGCGCACGCTACGTTTAAAATTCAACCGCCTGGAAAATCTCGAGCAACTCAAACAACTGGCACGCGAACACCTGGCCGCCCATCAACAAGAGGGTGATTCTTTAGAAAAACCCGACGATAGGTCGCATATTGAAAATAATTTTAAAAATTGAATATCATCTTGTTAAGCGTCAATTGTTAATATAGTTAAAAATACACTTAACGAACCTATCTTTTCCTGTTATGCTGTCGCCTTATGGCGAAGCACGCGCGCAATAGCCCAAAAGGCAGGGACGTTTTCAAAACGCCCGACCATTCGGCATCTGAACACGACGCTATGGCGTTTCGCTCGCCGTCAGAAAAAAATTTGCGCCAACTCGAGGCGGCGCACACGTGGCATCCCTTCGCGCAGATGCGCGAATTTCTTTCGTATCCTCCTTTGTTCATCGAACGTGCCAAGGGACTTCATGTATATGACACACACGGGCGGCGTTACCTCGACGCCAACAGTTCCCTGTGGACGAATGTCCACGGCCATAATGACAACGCACTCAACGCCGCGCTCATCCGGCAGCTCAAAAAAGCAGCCCATACCACCTGGCTGGGGCTGAGCCATCCGCCTGCCTCCGAGCTGGCCGCGGCGCTTATCAAGGAGGCCCCCAAAAAGCTCGCACGCGTTTTTTTCAGCGACAACGGGGCGGGCGCGATTGAAATCGCGATCAAGCAATCCTGGCAATACTGGATGCAGACGGGGTTTTCGCAAAAGCAGGAAATCATCGGACTGACCCACGGCTATCATGGCGACACGCTGCTATGCATGGCGGCGGGAGACTCGGGGGACTTCCACGGCAAATTCAAAAAATTCTTCCCACCCGCCTGGCATTGCCCGCGCCCTGAAAACGCATCCGCCGCGCAAACGCGAAAAAGTTTGGGTGCCTTGGAAAGGCATCTAAAAGCACACGCAAAAAAAACAGCCTGCCTTGTCATGGAGCCACTCTTGCAAGGCTCTGCGGGCATGTACTTTCATTCGCCCGCCTTTGTGCGCGGCGTCGCGCGGCTGTGCAGGCAATACCGCGTGCACCTCATTCTGGACGAGGTCTTCACCGCCTTTGGGCGCATGGGACAGGTGTGCGTGTGCAAGCAGCTCGGTGTGACACCAGATTTTTTATGCCTAGCCAAAGGACTAGGCGGCGGCTATCTGCCGATCGCCGCGACCCTCACCAGCGAGGATATTTACGAGGCATTTTTGGGTCGTCTGGAAGACGGCAACGCCTTCATCCACGGCCACACCTTCACCGCCAACCCGCTGGCCTGCGCGGTCGCGCTGGAGAGCTTGAAAAAACTCAAAAAACTCATCGCCCACGGCACGCTCAAAGCGCGCATTAAATCCTTTCACAAACACTTCAAAGCGGCATTCAAAAACCATCCGCACGTGGCGGCGATGCGCTACGGCGGCCTCGCGGCAGCGGTCGACTTGGTGCCAGACGCAAAGCGCCCGCACAAAAAATACCCTTTAGGCGCGCGTGCCGGGCTGCAAGTGTGCCTCGAGGCGCGCAAACGCGGACTGATTCTGCGCCCGTTGGGCGACACCCTGTTGTTCGTTCCCTCGCCCGCCATGAAACCGGCGCAGCACGCGCAGTTATTTAAAAAAACACTCGCCGCCATCGCCGCCGCGTTGGATGGAAAAAACAAACCGTTTCCCGATTTTTACGATTACGCCTCCTGTTTCAAAGACCATGATTAACTCCCTCGAACAACTACGGCAGATTTACGAGCTGCCGTTTCCCACGCTCATCCTGCGCGCGCAGGAGATTCACCACCGCCACCACGACGCGACCGCCGTGCAAATCAGCATGCTGCAAAGCATCAAGACAGGCGCGTGTCCCGAAGACTGCGCCTACTGCCCGCAGTCGGCACGCAACCAAACGGGCGTGCAGCCCACGCCGTTCATGCAGACGCAAAAAATTCTGGCAGCAGCTCGTGCTGCCAAAAACGCAGGCGCGAGTCGTTTTTGCATGGGAGTAGCATGGCGCGAGGTGCGCGACGGGCCGCAGTTCGACTCCATTTTGGAAACGGTCAAAGGCGTCGCCGCGCTGGGGCTGGAGGTGTGCTGCACCCTCGGCATGATGAGCGCCGAACAGGCGCGCCGCCTCAAGGAAGCGGGCTGCGACATCTACAATCACAACATCGACTCCTCGCGCGAGTTTTATTCCAAAATCATTCACACGCGCACTTATGACGACCGTCTGCAAACCATCCAAAACGCGCGCTCAGCCGGGCTGAACGTATGCAGCGGCGGCATCATCGGCATGGGAGAAAGCATCGACGACCGCCTGAAAATGCTGCTGGAACTTTGCCAAATGAATCCGCCGCCGGAGTCGGTGCCCATTAACGCGCTGATCGCCGTCAAGGGCACTCCCCTGCAAGAACGCCCACCCGTCGATTCCATCGAATTCGCGCGCATCATCGCCACCGCGCGCATCGCGCTGCCACAATCGGTCATTCGCCTCTCTGCGGGGCGCTCGCAAATGTCGCACGAGGCGCAGACGCTTTGTTTTCTGGCGGGTGCTAGCTCCATCTTTCTGGGCGAAAAACTGCTCACCGCGCCCAATGCGCAGGCTCCGGACGATTTCGCGCTGCTGGAAAAACTCGGCCTGCGCCCCGACCGCGCCGAGGCCAGAGCCCATTACGACGAGGTGCTGGAAGAATGCGCCCAATCCGACGGCGCCTTTGGCGAGGGCGTCTACGCGCGCGCCTGCAAAGACGAGGCCGCCTGCGCAGCCGAGCAGCCATGAAAACGATTCTCGTCAGCGCCTGCGACACCGATGCGGGAAAAACTTTTTTCACCGCCGCGCTGGCGCGCGCACACGCGTCAAAGGGCGCACGCGTGCAAATCGTCAAACCGCTGCAATCCGGAACCGTCGAAGATGCAGTGACGGCGCAACGGCTGACAAATTGCCCGACAATAGAAGCGTTCACTTTAAAAATTTTTCATGCGCCATTAGGCCCCTTGTGCGCGGCGCAAACTGAAGGCAAAACAATCATTTTAAAAGATCTGTTCGAAGAAATTTTCGTCCTGCCCGCATGCGACGTGCGCATCATCGAAGGCGCGGGTGGATTGGCGGTGCCGTTGGATATAGATGGATTCGACTGGGCGGATTTCGCGCAGGTAATAGAGGCCGATGCACTCGCGCTGGTCGTGCCCGACCGATTGGGCGCCATTCATCAGGCGCGCGTGTGCCTGTCGTACGCGCAAAAAAAATACGCGGGGAAAATCGGGATTATTTTAAATGAGGTAACGCCAGCATCCGATGCGGGAAAACAGTCCAACCGCACGCGGCTGCGCGATTGCGGCGTGCCTATTTGGGGGACACTGGCGCACGACAGTCTTGACTTGAAAATAGAGACGTCTTTTTTATGAACACGCTTTCAAAAAATTTGCAGGCGCGCCTGCAAGAGCGAGAAGCGCAAGGACTTTTGCGCACATTGGAAACATATAATCCTCCCCTAGGTTTTTTAAACTTGTGCGACAACGACTACCTTGGCTTTGCCGCCGATAAAAAACTTGGCGACGATGCGCGCACACGGGCTAAAATTTATCCCAACGGTGCGGCGGCCTCACCATTGGTGTGCGGCTATTTGCCCTGCCATGCGGAATTTGAAAACATGCTCGCGCGCGACTATGGGTTTGCGGCGGGGCTGCTGTGGACAAGCGGCTACGCCGCCAATTCCGGTATGCTCGGCGTGTTGATCGGCAAGGACGACCTTGTGTTTTGCGACCGCCTCATCCACCGCAGCATGATCGCGGGGCTGGCACAAAGCGGCGCACGCTTTTTCCGCTTCCGCCACAACGACTGTGATCATTTGGAAGAATTGCTCAGCGCCCATCCCGCCAAAGGCGGCCAGACGCGCTGGCTGTTGACTGAAAGCGTGTACAGCATGGACGGCGACATGCCCGACATGAAACGCCTGGCAAAAATAAAACAGCAGCACGATTGCGTCTGGGTTTTGGACGAGGCGCATGCGCTTGGCTGGTATGGCGCAAACGGGCTGGGTTTGGCGCAGCATTGCGGTGTATTGGAATGTATAGACATCTTCGTCGGCACGCTCGGCAAGGCGCTCGGCTCGCAGGGAGCGTTTACCTTGTTTCGCGATGAAAACGCCCGCGCGGCCGTGGTGAATTTTTCGCCGGAGTTTATTTACTCCACCTATCTGGCTCCCGGCGCCGTCGCGATGGCGCAGGCGGCATGGGAGAAGATGAAAACGATCTGTACCGAAAATAAAAACTGGCGCGCCTTTTCCGAAAATCTGCGCGCCCAACTGCGCGCGCATGGCTGGAATGTCCCCAAAGGCGGCTCGCCCATCCTGCCCATTTTGATCGGCGACGAGCACAGCACACTGGCGTTGAAATATTTTTTAAATACGCAAAAAATCGGCGTCGGTGCTATTCGCCCGCCCACTGTCCCCAAGGGGACGGCCCGACTGCGCGTTTCGCTCAAACGCACCCTCACGCAAAACGATGCTGCGCGTCTGCTCGCCGCGCTCAAAAAATGAACATCGCGTGGATCAACGGCTGGGCGGTGAGCAACAAATGGCTGCGCGCGCAGGCGGAAAAGTTTTTTGCGCAGCACACGCATGAGATCTTCACGCCTACTGCTGATACACCTTTAAAAATTTTAAAAAAGGCAGACCATTACGATGCCTTCGCGGGCTACTCGCTCGGTGCATTGTTGTGGTTGACGCACGCCGAAAAAATTCCTTCCGACAAAAAACTCGTTCTGTTCGCGCCCTTTCTGGCTTTTTGCGCGGAGCACAAAAAAGGCGGGCGCACCCGCCGCGCGCAGTTGCTTTATTTAAAAAAATGGTTGCGACGCGACCCGCAAAACGCGCTCAAGGATTTTTATAATCGCGCTGGCTTGCCGGATTTTTCAGAGGAGGAATTTTTATTTTTGGAAGAAGGACTGGAGTTGCTCGACCGTTTGAGCGCCAGTGGCGTGCCGCCTAACGCCGTCGGTTTTGTCGGTGATGATGACGGCTTCATAAATTTGCCCGACCTGCGAGCGCAGTGGCCGGCAATAGAGATCATATCCAACGCCAATCACAATTTTTCAAAATTGTGCGCCGCACTGCCGCGCGACCCGTTCGCATGAGACACTCGTTTGACAGCCGCGCGGATTCCTACGACACGCACGCCCACGTGCAGGCGCGGGCGGCTGTCGCGCTGGCGGATTGGATTGCACCCGAAGAGCGCAAAGGGCTTGCCGCCGAACTGGGTGCGGGCACCGGGCTTTTGACAAAACAGTTGCAGCCGTGGGATGGCGAGTATCTCGTTGCGGACATTTCTAAAAATATGCTCGCACGCGCGCAAGTCTCGTTGGCGGCGCATAAAAATTTGCGCTACCAAAAAATGGACGCGGCGCAACCCGAGCTGCCAGCCCAAACACAGTGGATACTCAGTTCAAGCATGGCGCAGTGGCTCGACAATCCGCAAGAAGCGCTCTCCCGTTGGCGTGCGCAGGCGCCCAAAGCAAACCTCGCGCTGTCCGTTTTTGTCGAGGGCACGCTGTGCGAATTGCTTGATGTGCTGCCCGAGTGCGCACCGCTGACATGGCGCAGCGTGGCGCAATGGGAGCATTTTTTGCGCGCGGCGGGTTGGCAAATCGAGCGCGCGCAGGAGGAATCTTTCGTCTGCCATCATCCCGACGCCCTGGCGCTTTTGCGCTCGTTAAAAGGTTTTGGGGCGACCGCGAAAGGCGCCCGTGTCGGCGCGGGGGCGTTGCGCGAGGGGATGAGGAAATACGGGCAAAAATACGCCTGCCCGCGCGGCGTGCGGGCGACTTGGCGTGTTTTTCGGGTGATCGGGCGTGCCTAACGGATTGCATTTGCGAGGATTTAGATACGTTTACCTTTGACAAAGAGGCGTTTAAATTTAAACATTTTGAGTTAGGCAGCGTCTTCAAATATATGAATTTTGAAAACACTGCCTAAGGACATCCTCAAAACATCACCGCAATTATGCTCGGACGACTTTTTCCTTTTCTTTCAAACGATATCGGCATCGACCTGGGCACGGCCAACGTGCTGGTTTACGTGCGCAACAAGGGGGTCGTCCTGAGCGAGCCGAGCGTCGTGGCTGTCAGCTCCTCGACGAAAAAACCCATCGCGGTCGGCTCCGAGGCCAAGCGCATGCTCGGGCGCACGCCCGGCTCCATCACGGCGGTGCGGCCGATGAAAGACGGCGTGATCGCGGACTTTGACGTCACCGAGACGATGCTGCGCTACTTCATCCAAAAGGTGACGCACAACGCCAAGCTTGTCCCGCCGCGCGTGGTCGTGGCGGTGCCCTCCGGCATCACGGAGGTCGAGCGCCGCGCGGTCGAGGAATCGGCCATCCGCGCGGGCGCGCGCTACCCCATGCTCATCGGCGAGCCGCTGGCCAGCGCCATCGGCGTGGGGCTGCCCATCGACGAGCCGACGGCCAACATGATCGTCGACATCGGCGGCGGCACGACGGAAATGGCCATCATTTCGCTCAACGACATTGTCTATTCGAAATCCATCCGCATCGGCGGCGACGAGATGGACACCGCCATCATCGACTACATGAAGCGCGCCTACAACCTCATAATCGGCGAGCGCACGGCGGAGGAAATCAAAATCCGCATCGGCTCGGCCTACCCGCTGGAGCAGGAGCTTTCGATGGAGGTCAAGGGGCGCGACTCGATCGCCGGGCTGCCCAAAAGCCTGCACATTAATTCTGTCGAGGTGCGCGAGGCGCTCTCGGACAATTTCAAGGCCATCGTCGAGGGCGTGCGCACCGCTTTGGAACGCTGCCCGCCGGAGCTTTCCTCCGACCTGGTTGACCGCGGCATCGTAATGGCCGGCGGCGGCGCGCTCATCCGTGGCATCGACCGCCTGATCTCGGACGTGACCGGCCTGCCCGTTTTCGTCGCCGAAGACCCGCTGACTGCGGTTGCCCGTGGCACCGGCGCCGCGCTGGAGAACATTGATTTCTGGATCAAGCAATCCAAACAATAAGGCAAACCGCCTCGTCTTTTTTAAAGGAATGCCGTTTTTCGCAAAAGGCGCTCGTCTTTAAAAAGGACGGGCGCTTTTTGGTTTTTAGCTTTTTCATTTTTTAATCCCATGGCACGCAAACCCGCACCGCTTTCGACCTGGCCCTTCTGGGCGTTGCTCGCGTTTTTGGTGGCGTGGTGGGTGCTGCCGCTGGGCTGGCGCACGGCGGCCCGTTCGCTCTTTTCAACCTTCCAGGCGCCCCTGTGGCAGGCATACTCGCGCTTGCAGGATTTGCAGGCTTACTGGGCGCTGCGCACCCACAGCAAAAACACGCTGATCGAGGCCGGGCGCGACCTGGCGCGCATGAACGCCTTTAAGGAAAACCAGCTCCAGCAAAACGAAAGCCTGCGCAAGGAAATCCTGCGACTGGAGGAGCTCTTGCAACTGCCCCCGCACGAGGGTTTCCGCTACGAGGTCGCCCGCGTGATGCGCCGCGACTTGAACACCTGGTGGCAGCAGCTCGTGATCCGCAAGGGCGAGATCGACGGGCTGAAGCCCGGGCAAGGCGTGATTTTTTCCGGCGGGGTTGTCGGCCGCGTGCGCGAGGTGCGCGCCCACAACGCGACCGTGGATCTCATCAGCTCGCCGCGTTTTCGCATGGCGGCCAATTTCGAGGGCGACACGCGCCCCTTTGCCTACCGGGGCGTGCGCAACTTGCCGCTGATGCGCCCCACGGGCGAGATTTCCGACGTGCCCCCCGGCATCGCGATGCATTCGCAAGACCCCCGGCGCATCGTCACCTCGGGGCTGGGCGGCGTGTTTCCCGAGGGGCTTTCGCTCGGCACGCTCACAAAACCGCTGGAGCGCGGGGCCGACGGCCTGTTCCTGCGCGGCGAGATCGAACTGGACGAGCGGCTGCTAAACCTCGAGGAAGTGACCGTGCTCGTCCCGCTGGAAAACCCCTGATTTTCGCGCGCCATGTTTATCGATTTGAGATGGCTTTTGTTTGCGGCGTGCGCGCTTGTGCTGTGGTTTGTCTGCGTGCTTGTCAACGAGCAGATCGGGCTGTGGAACATTTCGATTTACCTGATGGGCGTCACGCTCGTCATCCCGGCGCTACGCCTAAGTTTCCGCGCGGGACTGGCGGCGATCGCCCTGCCCGCGCTGCTGATGGACGCGCAGATGCCGCTGCCTTTTGGCGCGAGCCTTTTTATTTTCTGCCTCGTGTGGCTGCTTGTGCGCGCGAACGTAAAAAACATCCGCCTGAATAATTTTTTGCACATGACCCTGGCCGCGCAGCTTTGCAATCTGCTGTGCTTTGTGGGGCTGTCATTGTTCATGGCGGAGAACTCGCTCGCGTACTGGCTGCGCGCGCTGACGGACTTGGCGCTGAGCCAACTGCTGCTGCTGATCGTCGCGCCCTGGTTTTTCGCGCTTGAGAAAAACCTCATGCGCGCGCTGAACCTCGACTTGCAACTGCCCACCAACGCCCAGCGGCCATGAAGCACCGTATCGTCGAGGTTCGCAACGTTTCCAACACGCGCTTGTGGGTGATCGCCGCGCTGTTTGCCGCCATGCTGGTGACGCTGGCCTGCGGGCTGGCCTTCCGCCAGGTGGTGATGAAGGATTATTACGACAAGCTGCAAGAGCGCCAGAACCACCGCCGCATCCTGCAAAGCGCACCGCGCGGCAACATTTATGACCGCCACGGAAAATTGCTGGTGGGCAACCGCTCGCTGTTCTCCGCCGTCGTTTACTTAAACGAGTTGCGCCCCGAGTTTCGCAAGGCCTACATCGAGTGCGTGCGCCAAGCGCGCGAGGATTTGGAAAAACTCCCCGAAGACCGGCGCGAGAACGCCCGCATCGACCGCAACGAACTGCAGTGGCAGGCTCGCGAGCGGGTGGTGCAAAAATATCTGGACGAGGCCAACCGCATCACCGGGCGCGACGAGGCGCTCAACCAACGCCAATTTCGCAAGCATTACCGGGAAAACCTCGTGCTGCCCTACCCGCTGCTCAGCGATTTGACGGGCGAACAATACGCGCGGCTCACCGCCCAGGTCAGCCCCGAAAGCCCCCTGCAAGTGTACACCGAGCACGCGCGTTACTACCCCTATGGCGCCCTCGGCTTTCATGTCTTGGGCTACGCCTCGCGCACCACGGAAATGCCCAACGAGGAAATGCCCGGCGACAACCTGCGCACCTACGCCTTCAAGGGCAGCACCGGGCGCTCGGGCATTGAATACATGTTCGACAGCCGTCTGTCCGGCCAAAACGGCGGCGAGATTTGGATGGTCGACCCCTCGGGCTTCCAGTACGAGCTGGTCAACCGCCAAGTGCCCAAGCAAGGCGAGCCGCTGACGACCTCGCTCGATTTGGAAATCCAAAAAATCGCCGAGCACGCGCTGGAAGGGCGCAAGGGCGCCGTCGTCGCCATCGAGGTGCAAACGGGCGAAATCCTCGCCTGCGCCAGCTCGCCCACGCACGATTTGAACGAGCTTTCCCCCTCCTTTTCCCAGCGTCTCTTCGACGAGATTTCCGAAAAAGGCGCGTGGATCAACCGCGCCGTCAACGGCGTCTATCCGCCCGGCTCCACCTTCAAGGTCGTCACCGCGCTGGCAGGCGTGCGCTCGGGCGAGGTCGACGAGCACACGCTGAGCGACTGCATCGGCTACTACCGCGTGGGCAGCCGCGTTTTCAAGTGCAACCGCCACTGGGGCCACGGACTCATCAATCTGGTCGACGCCCTGGCCAAATCCTGCAACGTCTTTTTCTACGAGGCCGGCGTGCGCGTGGGTATCGACAAGCTCGCCGCCGAGGCGCGCCGTTTCGGTCTCGATAAAAAAACCGGCATCGGCCTGATGGAGGAAAGCTCCTACATGATCGTGCCCGACCCGGCCTGGAAGCGCCGCACCCAAAACGGCGAGGGCTGGGCCACCGGCGACACCGTCAACGTCTCCATCGGCCAGGGCTTTTTGCGCCTCACCCCCCTGCAGATGGCCTGCTTCGCCGCCTCCTTCGCCCGCGGCGAAACCCGCACGCAGCCCACCCTCATCCACGACGCCACACGCGACGCCTCCCACATCGACCACGGCGCCCAACCCATCGGCCTGCCCCCCGACAAATACCAACTCATTCTCGACGGCATGGAACGCTCCGCCGAAAACGGCACCTCCCGCCTCGCCAAAATCCCCAACGTGCGCATGGCCGGCAAAACCGGAACCGCCCAAGTCCGCGTCGACGGCGTCCCCCTCACCCTGGCCTGGTTCATGGGCTTCGCCCCCGTCGAAAACCCGCAAATCGCAGTCATCGTCATGATCGAAGGCGTAGACCCCTCCGACGCCTACCAAGGCGGCACCACAGCCGCCCCCGTCGGCGGCGCCCTCATCCGCCAATACCTGGGCATCCCCCAATCCGGATCGATAAGATAGTTTGGGAAGGAGAAGTGGATGGATGCGAGGGAAAACCTTTTTTTGAAAAAAAAGGCTTTCCCTCGCGCCCCCTTTCCCAAAAAACTTTGATGACGGATGCTGCGCATCCTGAAGGCGTGATTTTTTTGTGGAAGCGAAGCAGATGAGGTGTATTTAGATAATAGCACCTGAGATGGCTGACGGTGGCAAGGAGAGATAAAGATATTCGCGTTGTTATTCAGCCACGAGCCCGGCAACGATTGCACCTGCAGGGGACTTGCGTCCCCTGCACCCCTTTACGGAGCTGGCGTGCATAATAAACCTTATGTTGCAAAATAATTTCACGACAACCCGCCAGCCCTTTCTAAAAAAAATACTGCACACTGGCCATTTTTGCTCCGTGCAGCTTTCCCGCAAGTGAAAATCCCTCATGGCGGATTTTGCCGCAGGATAGATGGGGGCACGTACGAGACTACTTGTCCCCATCGTAAGACCAGGCAAAATTCGCCATGAGGGATTTTCACCGCGGGAA
>JAKPNF010000039.1 GCA_029548565.1 Verrucomicrobiota bacterium | reverse complement strand
AAGATTTCGGTATGCGCCAGCTCCGTAAAGGGGTGCAGGGGGCTAGCCCCCTGCAGGTGCTGATCGTTCCCGGATTCATGGCTGAATAACAATGCGAATATCCGTCAGCTCGCCTCGCCACCGCCAGCCCTCTCAGGTGCTGTTTCTCAAATTCCCAAAAGACCGCGGGCGTTTTCGCCCATCACCAAAGTCGCTTGTTCGCTTGTCAATTGCGCGGCGGCGGCGCGGGTGAAGGATGCTATTTTGGGCGGGGAATTTTTCTTGGGGTAAAGGCGCAGCGGGTAGTCCGAACCGAACAGCACGCGGTGGGCGCCGACGATTTCTATGACTTTTTTAAAAACCGAATCGTCGTATAAAAACGGGCTGGCCGCACAGTCGTAAAAGACGTTTTTGAGCGCGGAGCGCACATGGGGGTTTAGTTCGTAAAAAGGGAGTCCCCCGCCCCAGTGTGAAAAGATGAAGCGCACCTTTTCGAAGCGCTCGGCGATGAAGACGTAATCTTGCAGCGAGGCGGCACGCCTGCCCGCGTGCGGGCGGCCGACCGGTTCTTCCACATGCAGGTTGACCGGCCAGTTGTGCGCCTGCGCAAACTCCAGCAGTTCAAAAAAACGCGCATCGCGCATATCGTATCCTTGTACGGCGGGGAAAAGTTCGCCGACGCCCTTGAAGCCGTGGTCATGCGCCCATTGAAGGTCTTTTAAAAGATCGGGATTGTCGCGCGGCTGCACGGCGGCGAAGGCGGAAAAATGAGCGGGATTCCCTGCGATCCATTGCGCCATCACGCGATTGTGCCAGCGGCAGGTTTCGGCGTGCTGCCAGTACCAGCCGACTAAAAGCGCGTGGCTAACGTTTGCCTCTTGCATATCTTCCAGCATCTGCGCGCGGGTTACAAAGCCTTGCAGCGACACGCCGTTTTTGTTGGGGGCGACGAGCTTCGCCCAATGCGTCTCGCCGCGTTCGCTTGCCCAAAGGACGGGGTCGGCGCCGTTTGAAAAAACCTCCTCGCCATAAGCGTGCGTGTGGGCGTCGACCCAGCCTTGCGCCTGATTATTCATACCTGAGCGCGTCGATGGGGTCGAGCCGCGCGGCGCGGATGGCCGGATAAATGCCGGACAGCAGCCCGATGACGACGGAGAACACGAAGCCTATCGCCAGCGCGAAGCCGGGCACCGCTATGTTTTCGCCGCTGGGCACAAAGTCGCGCAGCACGTCCACGAGCGTGAAGGACAGCACCAGACCGAACAACCCGCCCAGCACGCTGATGACGAGCGCCTCGGCCAAAAACTGCATGAAGATATCCACGCCGCGCGCGCCGACGGCCTTGCGCACGCCGATCTCGCGGATGCGCTCGTTGATCACGGCCAGCATCACGTTGGCGATGCCGATGCCGCCCACCAGCAGCGAAATGAAGGCGATCGAACCCATCGAATACATGAAGGAGCGCTCGAGTTTTTTAAATTCCGCCAACTGATCCTCGCGCGTTTCCACAAAAAAATCCTCCACGCCGCGGTGGGTTTGCAGCAGCACGTTTTCGATCTGGGAAACGAGGTCGCCCAGCGAGTCGGCGTTGACCGCGCGGATGGCCAGACCGGTGAGTTTTTCATTGCCGGTGAAGCGCTTTTGCGCGGTGCTCACGGGAATGTAGACGTTGCGGTTTTTCCAGCGCAGCGCGTTGCGCCCACCCTGCATGAATTCGTAATGCTTGATCAGCCCGACAACCGTGAAGGGCAAGCCGTGGACGGTGATGCGCTTGCCGATCGGATCCTCGTTGGTCGGGAAAATATTGTCGCGCACTTCTGAGCCAATGAGCGCCACCTGCGAGGCCTGGTCGACATCCAGGTCCGACAAATTGCGCCCGCTCTCGATCTCCAAAAGGTTTGTCTGCAGCACGTCGCCGGTCGTGCCCGTCACGCGCACGCCCATGCGCTTGCCGGAGTACTGCACGTTGCGCCAGCCGATACTCACCTCCGGCGCCACCGCCGCCGCCAGCGGCACCGCGTGGCGGATCGCCACTGCGTCCACCCCCGTGCGCCCGGGCGAGAGCGCCGCCATGTTGAGCTGCTCCAGCGGCACTTCCTGGTCGTTGACGCGCACCAATTCTATGCCGCCGCTTTGCTCGAAGAAGATCGTCATGTTGCGGAACAGCCCCTGCACCACCGCCACCATCGTCACGAGCGAGGCCACGCCCAGGATGATGCCGATCATCGTCAAAAACGAGCGGAACTTGTGCGCCCAAAGTTCGCGCAGGCCGTTCCAGATGCCGGAGAGAAAGCTCATGCTACAGCCTCCCTCCCGCGGCGACCGCGTCCGCGCCGCTTAAGCGCGGGGTCTGTAAAAAATCTTTTTCGACCTGCCCGTCGCGCATCGAGATGACGCGCTGGGCGTAGGAGGACACGTGCAAATCGTGCGTGACCATGATGATGGTCTGCCCCTCCTCCTTGAGCTGGCCAAACAGCGACAAAATGCGGTCGACGTTTTTGCTGTCCAGATTGCCGGTCGGCTCGTCGGCGAGGATCAGGCGCGGGTGGTTGATCAGCGCGCGGGCGATGGCCACACGCTGGCGCTCGCCGCCGGAAAGCTGGCTGGGCAAATGCTTGGCGCGCGGCGTAAGTCCCACGCGCTCGAGCGCCTCCAGCGCGCGCTCGCGGGCGTGCTTTTTGTTTTCCAACTCGCGGCTGTAGACAACCGGCAGCAACACGTTGTCCAGCACGCTGAGGCGCGGCAGCAAATTGAACGCCTGAAACACAAAGCCGATGCGGTTGCAGCGGTACCACGCCCGCTGCGTGACGTTGATATGGGTGACGTCCTTGCCGTCGAACACCATGCGCCCGCCGGTGGGGGTGTCCATGAAGCCCAGCATGTGCATGAGCGTGGACTTGCCGGAACCCGACGGCCCCAAAATCGCGACGAACTGGCGCTCGGGAATCTCGAGCGAAACCCCGTCGAGCGCGTGCACGCTCTCCTCACCCATGTGGTAAGTTTTGCGCAGCTGCTCTAGTTCGATAAGCGCCATGAAAAAATTTTCCTAGCGCCGCGCGCCGCCGCCCGAGCCGCCCTGTGCACGGCCGCCCTGGCCGTTGGCCTGGGCGCCGTCGGCGCGTTTGACCTTGCCCTCGAAGCTCGACGGGCGCACAAGGCTCACCACCTCGCCCTGCTCAAGCCCCTGCTTGATCTCCACGTAGGATGAGTCGCTGATGCCCACGTCCACAAAGCGCTGCTCGTAGCTGTCGCCCGATTTTTTGATGAAGACAAAGCGCTTGCGCCCGTCGGAAAAAACCGCCGAGACGATCACGCTGACGACGTCCTGCGCGCGGGTCACCGGAATGGAGACGCCCGCGCTGATGCCCGGGTACACGCGCTGGCCGCCCACGTCGAACACGATTTTCACGGGGAACACGCGCAGGTTGTTACGGCTGATGGCGGTGCCGGAAATCTCGGTGATCACGCCTTTGAAACGCGCCTGCGGCAGCGAGTCGAAAGTGATCTGCGCCTCGCTTTGCGGCGAGATGCGGTTGATGTCGATCTCGTTGACGTCGGTGTCCACGTACATTTTGGACAGGTCGTTGACCTTCATGATCGTCGTGCCGGAACTGACCGAGCCCGCCCCGATGATCACCTGCCCTTCCGTCACGTTCAAGTCGGAGACCACCCCGTCGTGCGGGGCGCGGATTTGCGTTTTGGAAAGATTCTCAACGGCCTCCTCCAGACGCGCGCGCAGCACTTCCAACTGGATCTGGGCGATTTCGTAGGAGGTCTTGGCGTCCTCAAATTCCTTTTCGGTCGTGTAATTTTTCTTGCGCAGTTGTTCCTGGCGGTCGAAGTCGCGCTTGGCCTTGGCCAGCGTGAGTTCCTGCGACTGGTAGGTGCGCTCGGCCTCGTCCTTTTTCGTCTGCGCGAGCACCGGATCCAACTCGGCGATGAGCTGGCCTGCCTTCACCGTGTCGTTGTTGGCCACGTGGATTTTCATCAGCCGCCCGTTGATCTCGGCCTTCACCTCCGTGGCCTGAATGGGCTGCACAAAGCCCGTGGCTTCCACCACCGAGACGATTGTGCGGCGCTGGGCCTGCGCGGTCAGGTTCGGCTTGTCGCCCGCCGCGCGCGCCTTTTCGTCCTGCACTCTTTCATAAATAAAATACCCGGCGCCGCCCAGCAGCAGGACGCCCAGCGCGATGATGATCCACTTTTTCATGGTTGAGAAGATTTGGGTTCGGATTTCACCGACAGTTTTTCGACGGAGGCGTTGTCGAGGTTGACCTGCGACTCGACATCCACCCAGCTAAAGCCGTTGCGCCCCAGTATTTCCCCGGTCAGGCGCTTGAGCCGCACGTCGGCCACGATCAGGTCGTAGGCGGCCTGCAGGTTGTTGATGCGGGCGTTGTCCAAGTCTGTCTGCGCCTGCAGCAAGTCGCGCAGCGAGATGATGCCCGCGCGGTACTGCGCCTGCTGGCGCTGGTAGGATTCCAAATTCAGTTCCAGCGACGTCAGCGTCGTGATGCGGCGCTGGCGGCCGGCGGCCACGGAACGCCAGGCCTTGCGCACATCGGCCATCAATTGCTGCTGGATCTCGGCCAGCCGCAAATTGGCCACGTCGAGATTTTTTCCGGCGCGGCGCACGTCCGCGCGCTCGGCGCGAAAGCCGACCGGCATCGAAAGGGCGACCCCCACGTTCCAGTTGTTGCCGTCGGCCTCGTAGGAGTTGCGGTAGCTTGTCCAAGGCGCGCCGTCCGTGCCCAGGCCGTACATGCCCGCCGACACGTTGAAGGCCGGCTGGTTGGCGTTGCGCGCCACCAGCAAGCGCTGGCGCTGTTTTTCAATTTCCTCCTGCTGCACAAAATACGCGTAATCCTGCGAGAGCGAGCGGCGCACGACCTCTTGGAACACCGGCAAGCCCGGATCATCCTGCGGCAACGGCGCGGGGCTGATCGACCGGTCGGACTCAAACGAAAGCGTGCCCAAAAGCGCGCGCAGGGTGTCCTCCGCGTTCTCGATATTTTGCTGGGCGATGATGATGTTCTCCAGCCGCGCGGCCAAGTACGCCTCGGACTCCAGCACCTCCGCGTGCGTGGCCAAGCCGATGCGCGCTCGCTCGCGGTTTTCTTCCAGCATCGAGCGCGCCAGTTGCACGCTGGTCTCGTGGAGCTTGCGCAGTTGGTAGGTAGCCGCCAGATTCCAGTAGGACACTTCCGTGTCGGCCATCAGATCCAAAATGCTCTTGCGCAGCTCGTACTTGCTCTGGCGATAGCTCGACAACGCGATGGCCACGGGCGCCAGGTTCACGTCCACACCCCCGCCGGCCAGCAGCGGCTGCGTCACACGCAGACCGGTCGTGCTGCTGTAATTAGGGTTCAAAATGGAGTTGGTCGAGTTGTTCTCGCTACGACCAAAACCGCTGCCCACCTGAACCGTGCCGCCGGTGATGAATTTTTGTGACAGCGTCACGCCGTAGGAATCGCCCTGCCCCGAGGGGCGGCGCGAGCCGTCCAAAATGCTCGTGGCTTGCGGGGAGACGCTCTCGGTATGGCTGAAGGCCGCCGACAAATTCCAATCGAAGTCCGCGCGGGCGGCTTCCACCTCGTCGGCGCGGATGCTCGGCGTGTAACGGGTGATCTGCAAGCCGAAATTTTCGCGCAGCGCCAAATCCACCGCCTCGCGCAAATAAAGCGGCTGCCCCGAAGGAGCCGAGGCGGGCTTGCGGCTGAAGCTCACCGTTTTTTCCATCTGCAGCCGCGCCTGCTGGGCTGTCTGCTTTTCCTGCTCAAGCGCCGCCGCCATCTCCTCGGCCGTGGGCGGGGTCTGCGCCAGCTCGGCAGCCACCGCGCCTTGCTGGTGCTGCGCGCGGGCGCACGAGCCGGTCAGCGCGGCCAGCGCCACAATCACTGCTAAAATTCGGGGATGCATGCGGTAAACAGGGGGTTGCGTTCGGCCTGCCGACAAAGCGCCTATCAGACCATAATGCCCAAGCCGCCCGAGCCTTTCAAGTGTCTTTAGCCCGACACCGAAAACTTTTACGAGGCCACGGCGCCTATTTTGCAATTTTTCGCCCTGCTTGCTCAAGAGGCCTTTGTCTTTACAAAGGTGTCATTGTCCAGCTCCTCAAACGCATGGGCCAGCTGCTCGCGGGTGTTCATCACGACAGGGCCGCCCCAGGCGATCGACTCGTTGAGCGGTTTGCCGCTAAGCAGCAGGAAGCGCGCACCCTGTTTGCCCGCCTTGAGTTGCAAGGTGTCGCCCTCCCCGAAGAGCACGGCACGCTTGCTTTGCAGCTCTTGAAGATCGGCGATGAGCGAGCCTTCCAGAATGTAAACAAACAGCGTGTGCTTTGGGTCGGTATCCAGCTTCCAGTGGGCATCGGGCTGCAGCGCGACGTCGAGATAGGTCGCCTTCACATACTCGCCCTGGAATTTCGCCGCGGTGTCTTTGTAGTGCCCGGCGATCACGGCCACGCGGGCGCCTTGCTCCTGGACCTTGGGAATCATGTCGGCCTGTATGCTGTGGTATTTGGGCGTTGCCATCTTGTCCTTTTCGGGCAGATTGATCCACAACTGCACGCCCAGCAGATGGTCGGCGGGCATGGGCATTTCCTGATGGATGATGCCGCTGCCGGCGGTCATCCATTGCGACGAGCCGTCGGTGATGACGCCCTTGTTGCCCAAATGATCCCCGTGCTCCATCCGCCCGCGGATGAGGTAGGTGACCGTCTCTATGCCGCGGTGCGGATGCCACGGAAACCCGCGGACGTAGTCGTCCGGGTTTTGGGAGTCAAAGGCGTCCAGCATCAAAAAGGGATCGAAGGCCTGCGCCGTGTCGCTGCCCAGCACGCGCGTGAGCTTCACGCCCGCCCCGTCCTGCGTTTTAACGCCGGTGACTATTTGTTTTATTTTTCGCGCACTCATGTGTTTGCTCCTTTTTTTTTTATTTGTGTATGCCTTCAATATACACCCAAAATGCGCCCGCTTCCACCCATGCGCGCAATTGCCCTTGCCTTCGCGCGCGCCTTGGCGCGTAATTCAGGGATGCGCACACGTCTGTCTTTTTCATTGCTGCGGCATCTGGGAATGCTCTCGCTCATTTATTGGGGCGCCCAATGCGCGCTGGGAGCCGCCGCGCTTTGGCTGGGGCGTTTTAACGCGCCTGTTTTTCTGACCGGCTCGGTGCTCGGCACGCTGCTGACAGCCACGTACGCGCATTTTCTTTTTTGGAACGAGGGGCATACGCGCGTGCTCAAACAATGGGGCGTGCGCTGCGCGCTGATCGCGCTCATGCAACTGGCCGCGTGCGTCATGCTGGTGCTGCGGGCGGACTTCGGCCAAGCCGTCTTGTGGGTGGCCGCGATGCTGCTGCTCATGCTCGCCCTGCACACCTGCGGGCGCCTTGTGCGCGAGCATTACCGCGATTGATTTTTTTCAAGCCGTCGCCGATATTCCTGCAACTTGACCGGATCCATATCGGTGACGCCATCCAAGTATTCGCGCGCGGCTTTGGGGTTGGAAAAAATCATAGAATTAATCAGATTATTGCGCGTGCGCTCGCGCACTTGCGCCGAGCTAATCGCATCCATCCATACCAAGCCCGCCTGCGGGTCTTCGCGGGCGGCCAACGCCATAAACAGTCTTTTTTTTGTGAAGACCGGTGGCATGGGAAAAATCGCGGCTTACTGTTTTAACGCCTCGTCGAGGTGTTTTTTAAATTCGGCGCTTTGTGCCTCGCCGAACGAGTCTCGGTTGTTCTGCAAATAGGCCCACGCGCTTTGCGGGTCGCGGTCGATCCACTGCACCATAATCATTTCGTTGGCGTTCGCGCGGCGCTCGTCGTCGCCGATCTCGTGCACCCAGGCCAGCGCGCCGGTTGGGTCTTCCTGTCCGGCCTGCCACACAAAGCTCATAATGAGCGAGTCGCGCGCGGGCGAAGGGGCTTGCG
>JAKPNF010000035.1 GCA_029548565.1 Verrucomicrobiota bacterium | reverse complement strand
GCGCACCCGGCGCACCCTGGCGGTCGGCAGCGTCGTCCCCGTGCAGGTCTACCGCGTCGACCGCTTCAAACGCGAAATAGACTTCACCCTCGCCCCCAAAGGCACCGCCGCCAACAACGACAGCGGCTCCACCACCGCCCCCAAACTCGGCGGCCAAATAGACATCCCCGTCCCCCGCCACTGGCAAGAAAGCGACCAACGCGCCCGCAAAGGCCGCAACAAAACACCCAAAAAAGAAAAACAAAAAAAAGGCGGAGGCAAACGAAGGAGAAGGAAATAAGAGAGAGGATAGAAGAATGGAAGAATGCGGGGAAAACTTTTTTTGAATAAAAAAAGTCTTCCCCGCACCCCTTTCAAAAAAATTTTATGACGGATGCTGCGCATCCTTACCTGCATCCGAAAAGCCACGCCACCCATCCGCCCTTCTAAAAAAAAAAATACAGCACACTGGCCACTTTGCTCCGTGCAACTTTCCCGCAAGTGAAAATCCTTCAGGGCGAATTTTGCCGCAGGATAGATGGGGGCACGTACGAGACTACTTGTCCCCATCGTAAGACCAGGCAAAATTCGCCCTGAAGGATTTTCACCGCGGGAACGCAAGAATAGCCCAACGGGATATTCTTTCGGGTGGTCACGTGCAGGGTTCGCAGCCCAAAGGCCGCTACGCCCAGCGCCAGCCCCCCAAAAAAATCACTGAGCGCCGCAGGCGCACGCACTTCTTCTCTCTCTACATCCACATCGGCGGGTTCTGCAACTCCGGACGCAACACACCGATATAGGGCAAATTACGATAGCGCTCCGCAAAATCCAAACCATACCCAACCACAAACTGGTCGGGAATATCAAAGCCCGCGAAATCCGCATCCATGCTTGTCTGGCGGCGGCCTATTTTATTTAGCAGCACACAGGTTTTTAGCGAGGCCGGGCGCGATTTTTTAATGACGTTCACCAGACGTTCCAGCGTTTGGCCCGTGTCCATGATGTCGTCGATCAGCAGCACATGCGCGTCTGAAATATCCAGGCGGATGTTGTCTACTATTTCCGGCTCGCTGACGGGTTTGTCCTCGTCCTTGTACGACGAAACGCGCACGGTGTCCAGACGCACGTAAATATTTTTGAGGCGGCGCACCAAGTCGGCCGCAAAAAGAATCGCCCCGTTGGTGATGGCGATGACGGTCAATTCCTCCACGCCGTGGGCGCGGTAGCTGTTCTCTATCTGCGCGCCGAGCGCTTCCAGTCGTTCGTGGATCGCCTGTTCATCTACCAGAATCTGTGCCAAATCAGGATGCATGGGACAAAGCGATCATTGAACCGCAATCAGTGCCCGTCCGTCAAGCCGAAGGGGTTTTAAGGGGTGCGGGGCCGTTTTTTCAAATCGAGAAAGAAAAGCCCCAAGAATCCGGCCATCAGCACGATAGGCAATAGGAATTCGATCGGCGTGGCCTGGAACATCCGCGCAATAAATTCCAGGGCGATCGGCAGCAATATCACCAAACAGGCCGGTTTCATGGCCTTTCCCCAAATCAATAACGAGGCGCAGACAATTTCCAAAACCGCCGTCAAAATCCCCCATGCCAAAGGGGGAAGAAAATGCAGAAAGCTCTGCGCGCTGTGCAGGTGCTCGCCAAAATTCGTCATGCCCTTTGCACCCGAGACAAGGTGAGACACGCCAAAGAGCAGCACCACCGCCGAGAAGCTCATGCGCAACACAAGCAAACCGAAACGGGGAATCTTGCGACCGGAAACCAAGGGATTCTTCATTACTCTATTTTAAAAAGGTCTTTGCGTTTGAACAGCGTATTTTTTATTTTTAGGGTGTGCTTTGAAATTAGGGATTTTGAATGCGCGGTCTGGTTTGGAGGTATTTTTTGGGGCTTCGAGCCGAGGCGATGCTGGCATCGTCGAGGCGAGGACACCAAAAAAGAACCCAAATCCAGACTGTGCAGGCGAAATTCATAATTTTAAAACACACCCTGAGGGAATAATTTTTCTCCGCCATGCTACGATCAACGACCACAGTGCGCGTGCGCTACGCCGAAACCGACGCCATGGGCATCACCTACCACGGCAATTATCTGCCCTGGCTGGAAATGGCGCGCGTCAATCTGCTCGACGAAATAGGCCTGCCTTACCGCAAGATCGAGGAGCTGGGCGTCTTCATGCCGGTCTTGGAAGTGCAGATGAAATACCTGAAGCCCACGCGCTTCGACGACGAAGTGCAGGTGCACCTGCTGATCAAGGAAAAACCCCTGCTGCGCCTGAGCATCGACTACGAACTGCGCCGCGGCGACGACATCATCATGCGCGCCACCACCTGGCACGCCTTCATGAACGCCAAGGGCGAGCCCATCCGCCCCCCGGAAATCTGGAAGGAAAAAATGCGCGAGGTGTTCGCGAAAAAAAGTTAGGATTATTTCTCAAGCCTGCTCGTTCAGCAAGATCGCGTACTCGAAGGCGTCTTTTAGGGCTTCCCAGGATGCCACTATGATGTTGTCGGAAGCGCCCACTGTGCCCCAGATGCGTTTGCCGTCGGTGGACTCTATCATCACGCGTGTGACGGCGGCGGCACCGCGGTTGCCTTCGAGGATGCGCACCTTGAAGTCCAGCAGTTTCATTTCTTTTATAAAGGGATACGCCTTCTCCAGCGCCTTGCGCATGGCGGCGTCCAACGCTCCCACGGGGCCCGTCGATTCGCCGACCGTGTGGTAGGTCTTGCCCTTGAGCTTGAGTTTGACGACCGCCTCGCACGCGCTTTGTGTGTGGTCGTGGCCGATGTAGACATGGTAGTCCACCACCTCGATTTTGTCCGCGCGCTTTTTGAGCATGCGCTCGACCAAAAGTTTAAAGGAAGCGTCGGCCGCCTCGTATTCGTAACCGGCGTTCTCGAGGGTTTTCAGGCGCTCGATAAAGTTCGCCATGTCGGGCGATTTTTCATCGAGCTTCAAGCCCAGCTCGGCCGCCTTCATCATGATGAGCGAGCGGCCCGCCATGTCGGAGACCAGCACGCGCGTGCGGTTGCCCACCAGCGCGGGGTCTATGTGCTCGTAGGAGTGGCGCACTTTTTCCACCGCGTTGGCGTGCACGCCCCCCTTGTGCGCGAAAGAAGACGCGCCCACAAAGGGTTCGGAAGGATTGCTGCGGCGGTTGACCAGCTCGTCGCAAAACAGCGAAAGGTCGCGCAGCTTGGCGAGGTTTTTCGCACAAGAAAGTTCGTAGCCCATTTTAAGGGCGAGGTTCGGGATGATGCTCGTCAAATTGGCGTTGCCGTTGCGCTCGCCGTAACCATTGAGCGTGCCTTGCACCATCACGGCGCCGTAACCCACGCCCGCGAGCGAAAGCGCCACGCCCACGCCGCTGTCGTTATGGCAGTGCACGCCGAGCTTGTGTTCGGGAAAGCGCGTTTTGACCTCTTTGACCGTGGCGATCAGTTGCGGCAGCAAGGTGCCGCCGTTGGTGTCGCACAAGACCAAAAAGTCCGCGCCGCCCGCAGCCGCCGCCGAGAGGGTCATCAGCGCGTATTCGGGGTCGTCCTTGTAGCCGTCGAAAAAATGCTCGGCGTCGTACACGACTTCACGCCCGAGGCTTTTTAGGTAATGCACCGTGTCCTCGATCATCGCGAGGTTTTCCTCTGGGCTCGTGCGCAGCACTTCCGTGACGTGCAAGAGCCAGCTCTTGCCAAAGACCGTCACGACCGGCGCGCCGGATTCGACAAGCTGGGCGACCTGCTTGTCCTGCTCAACGGGCGTGTTGGCGCGGCGCGTGGAGCCGAAGGCGGCCAACTTGGCGTGCTTGAATTCGTATTTTTTCACCTGCTCGAAGAATTCGCGGTCGCGCGGGTTGGAGCCGGGCCAGCCGCCCTCGATGTAATCGACCTGGAAGGCGTCGAGCTTTTCGGCCAGGCGCAGCTTCGCGGCGACGGTGAAGGAGACGCCCTCGCCTTGCGAGCCGTCGCGCAGCGTGGTATCGTAGACAAAAACTTTTTTATCGGAAAACATTTTGTGAAATTTTTATAAGGTGGAAATTTGTAACGTGGCGCGAACAAAGTCAGTAGTGTTCGCATAAAAAACAGTCTTAGCGTCGCGGGGACGGCTCCTTGAACAAACGCCAAAGCAACCTCCCCTACCGAATTCGGGAGATTCCACCAATAATAAAAATGCTGCGTGTGCTGTGCTTCACAAAATTAAATGACTGTCTTTTAATCCTAGCACAGATGCGCGCAAACGCAAGTTTTAGTTCTGCGGTTTGAGAACGGCCATCTGCACCTCGCGGTTGCGCAAGACCTCGAACAGCATGGGGCGCGGGTCTTTTTCATAATCTTCATACGCCTGCTGCACGTCCTGCATGGAGGCGACAATCTTGCGGTTGATTTTGGTCACGATGTCGCCGCGGCGCAGTTTGGCGATGTCGGCGGGATAGGCTTCCTGCAAGCCCACGATGATCACGCCGTCGGAATTTTCCAGGCGCTTCTCGCGCGCCACGGCCTTGGTGAGTTTCTGGGCGCTCATGCCCCATTTTTCAAAGACGCGCTCCTGCCCCACACGGCTTTCCAGCGGTTCGGTAGTGATCTTTATCTCGGGCGCCTCGTCGCGGCGCAGCGTGAGCGTGACGGCGCTGCCGATCGGCAACTCGGCGATCTTGTGCTTGATCTCGGGCAATTGCTCGGGAAAGCGGCCGTCGACATTCTCTCCGTTGACGGCCAAAACGATGTCGCCGGGCTTCACCCCCGCCAGCGCCGCCGGCGAGCCGGGGTCGACGCTCTCGATGAGCATGCCCGTTTTAATCGCGATGTCGAAAAACGATTCCAAATCCTGCATGGGCCCGGGCACGATGCCGATGTAGCTGCGCGAGACGGAGCCGCTTTCGACGATGCGCCGCATGACGTCGCGCGCCGTCGAGCTTGGCACGCTGAAGCCGAGGTTGTTCGCGCCCAGATACGCCTGCGTGTTGATGCCCGCCACGCGACCGTCCGGCAGCACGAGGGGGCCGCCGCTGTTGCCCGGGTTGATGGCCGCGTCGGTTTGCAGCCAGGTGTTAAAATAGCCAGTCTCGTAACCGCGCCCGATGCTGCTACCCTCGAAGTAGCGTTTGTTGTTGGAAATGATCCCGCGCGTGACCGTGCGCGCCAACCCGTGCGGCGTGCCCACGGCGTAGACGATGTCGCCGGGCTGCACGGCGCCGCTGTCGGCAAATTGCGCGTGCGCGAAGGAGAGCTTGCGTTTTTCAAGCTCCGCCAAATCAAGCTGCAAGACCGCCAAGTCCGTCCAGTGATCCCATCCGATAAATTTCGCGCTCACGCGCTCGAGGTTGGCCAAGGTCACCAAAATGCGCTCGGCCTCGGGATTGGCGACATGGGCGTTCGTGAGGATGTGCCCCTGCCCGTCCATGATCACGCCCGAGCCGATCCCGCGGCTGATGCGCTTGGCCCCGCTGGTGTAGTCGTTCTCCCACACGTCGATACGCACGACGCTGTCCAACAGATTTTTAAAACCCGCGTTGTGCTCCGGCGCGGTTTCCTGCGCCTGCGCGAACGCGCCAACGAGCAACAACATAAAACCCTTGAGCAACATTTTTGCCCCGGCGGCGGGCATCTTGGGCATTGAAACTTTTGCAGAATCGTTCATTATTAATATTTTCGCGTTATGTCCAACGAAAGCAAGTCTTACGAATTCTCCCAAATCGAGCCGAAGTGGCAAGCCTATTGGGACAATGCAAAAACCTTCCGCGCCGAAAACGGGTCGCCGAAGCCGAAATTTTACGCGCTGGACATGTTCCCGTATCCTTCGGGCGCGGGGCTGCATGTGGGGCACCCGGAGGGCTACACCGCCACGGATATCCTCTCGCGCTACTGGCGCGCGCAGGGCAAAAACGTCCTGCACCCGATGGGCTGGGACGCCTTCGGCCTGCCCGCCGAGCAGTACGCCATTCAGACGGGCACCCACCCGCGCGAGACGACGGCGAAAAACATCGACCGCTTCCGCGCGCAGATCAAGCGCATCGGTTTTGCGATCGACTGGTCGCGCGAGATCGACACGACAGACCCCCGGTACTACCGCTGGACGCAATGGATTTTCCTGAACCTTTTTAAGCACGGCCTGGCCTATGTGGACAAGCGCCCCGTGTGGTGGAGCCCCGACCTGGGCGCGGTGCTGGCCAACGAGGAGGTCGTCAACGGGCGCAGCGAGCGCGGCAATTATCCGGTCGAGCGCCGCCAACTGCGCCAGTGGGTGTTGCGCATCACCGCTTACGCCGACCGCCTGCTGGACGATTTGGCGGGCGTCGATTGGCCGGACTCCACCAAGCGCATGCAGGCCGCCTGGATTGGCCGCAGCGAAGGCGCAGAAGTTGTCTTCGAGCTGGCGGACTTCCCGCAGGAGACGATCACCGTTTTCACCACCCGCCCCGACACGCTTTTTGGCGCCACCTACATGGTGCTGGCGCCCGAGCATCCGCTCGTCAAAAAAATCACGACTCCCGAGCAAACGCAGGCCGTCGAGGGCTACGTCAAACAGGCCGCCTCCAAGAGCGACTTGGATCGCACCGACTTGGCCAAGGAAAAGACGGGCGTTTTCACGGGCGCTTACGCGGTCAATCCCGTCAACGGCCAAAAAATTCCCATTTGGGTGGCGGACTACGTGCTGCTGACTTACGGCACCGGCGCGATCATGGCCGTGCCCGCCCACGACGAGCGCGACTTTGAATTCGCCAAGACTTTTCATCTGCCCATCATCGAAGTTGTGCGCCCGAAGGAAGGTTCCAAGGAGGCTCAAGACTACCAGCCGGGCGACCTCTTTGCAGGCGTCGGCGTGATGGTCAATTCGGGCGAATACGACGGCGTGGACTCCAACGAGGCCAAGCAAAAAATCGTCGAAAAACTCGCCGCCCAAAACAAGGGCAAGGGCGCGGTCAACTACAAGCTGCGCGACTGGCTCTTTTCGCGCCAACGCTACTGGGGCGAGCCGATTCCCATTTTGTGGGTCGACAAGGCCGCCTACGATAAGGCGACCGCCGACCGCACAACACCGGTGGGCGCGGTGCTGCCCGAAACCCCCGTTTCCTTCACCGAGGACGGCCAGAGCTTTTACGCGATTCCCACGCCCCTGCAAAACCTGCCGTTGCTGTTGCCCGAGACCGAGCATTTTAAACCCACCGGCATGGGCGAAAGCCCGCTGGCCGCCCTCACCGACTGGGTAGAAGTGTGGCTCAACTTGAAAACGGGCGAGACCCGCAGCCGCTCGCACGACAAGCCGGCTGGCGACGACTGGGCGCCCGCGCGCCGCGAGACCAACACCATGCCGCAATGGGCGGGGTCTTGCTGGTATCACCTGCGCTACTGCGACCCGGGCAACGATCAGGCGCTGATCGGCGAGGCGGCTGACAAATACTGGGGTAGCCCCGATATTTACATCGGCGGGGCTGAGCACGCGGTATTGCACCTGCTCTACGCGCGTTTTTGGCATAAATTTTTGTTCGACATCGGCGTCGTGCACAACAGCGAGCCGTACCGCAGGCTATTCCATCAGGGAATTATTTTGGGCGAGGACGGAAACAAGATGTCGAAATCCATCGGCAACGTCATCAACCCCGACGAGGTGATCAACGCCTACGGCGCGGACTCCTTCCGCCTCTACGAGATGTTCATGGGGCCATTGCAGGACATGAAGCCCTGGAGCACAAAAAACATCGAGGGCGTTTTCCGATTCCTGCGCCGCTCGTGGCGCGAGCTGGTCGGCGAAGACGGCAAGCCCGCCGCGAAATACACGGCGGACAAAAACGACCCCGAGCTGGAAAAACTGCTGCACCAGTCCATCAAAAAGGTCACGCAAGATATCGAGGGGCTGCGCTTCAACACTGCCATCTCGCAGCTCATGATTTTGCTCAACGCACTGCAAAAGCAGACCGCCTGCACACGCGAGACGGCCACCATTTTCATCCGCCTGCTGGCGCCTTTCGCCCCGCACATTTGCGAGGAGCTTTGGGAAATTTACGGCGAGCCGCCCAGCGTCGCCGCCGCACCCTGGCCGCAGTGGGACGAGTCGAAGCTCGGACTGGACAGCGTGACCGTGGCCGTGCAGGTCAACGGCAAGCTGCGCGGGGAGCTGAGCGTTTCCAAAGACGCATCAGCCTCGGAGGTCGGCGCGCTGGCCAAACAACTCGAGCGCGTGGCCGCCAGTATCGAGGGCAAGCAGGTCGTAAAAGAAATTTACGTTCCGGGAAAAATCTATAACATTGTGGTCAAGTAACCCATGCGAAAATTTCTGCCCATCGCCCTGCTGAGCGCCTGCGCCGCTTTCGCGCAAGACACGCAAACGGCCAACGGCGGCCTGATCGTCGTCGCCTCGCAGGTGCACGCCAAAATCGAGGGCACGCAGACCCGCGTGCTCGGGCAATTGCGTGTGTTGCAGGACAACAGCGGCGAATTTTCCGCCGAAAAACCCGACGCGTCCATCAACCTGTACCTCTCCAACGGCTTGGGGATTTACACGCGCGGGGAATTTCAATTTTCGCTCGTGCGCTTCAGCCAGCAGCCCTTCATCCCGGGCGAGAACGACCGCAACTTCGAGCCGTCGCGCTCGCAGGTGGAATTGACGCTTAAAAAAGGCGACTACGGCTTTTGGCGCACCAGCGCGCGCGCCACGTCGGACTTTTTTATCAACACGCCGCTGATGCGCCTGCGCTGCGAGGCCAACTCGTTCTCGATCTGGGTGCAGGACGACAAAATTTCCTTCTTTCTGGCCGACGGCACCGCGAACCTGGAGATCCCGCAAACGGGTTTCAAGGAGATCGTGCAAAGCGGCCAGTATATCGTTTTGAACAAGGCGGACATTGAAAAACCCTACCCGCTGAAAATCGAGCGCGCCACCTCGCGCGAGCAGACCCGCAGCGACAAGCTCACCACGATGGCGCGCTGGTCGTACCGGCGCATTCGCTTCGAGCAGGACGCCGCGGGCGCCCTCATGCCGCGCGTGTACATTCCCAAAACCCACTTCGAACAGCGCCCCGTGGGCGACCCGAACCTTTAATTTTCCAAAAAAATGAGCGCGCCTGTCTCCCGTTTTTTGCCGCAGGATTTTTCGACCGAAAAATCGCTGGCACTCATCGCGGGTCAAGGGCTTTATCCGGAACTGATTTTGCAGCGCGCGCAGGCCAGTGGTTATACGGTGAAACTCATCGCCTTCGAGGGCGAGACCGCCGACGAGCTGTGGCGGCGTTTCGATGAGGGTTCTCGCGCCAGCGTGAAAGTCGGGCAAATAGGAGCGCTCTTGAAGGCCTTAAAACGCTTCGATGTTTCCTACGCGGTGATGGCCGGGCAGATCACGCCCACGCGCCTGTTTAAAGACCTGCATCCCGATTTAAAAGCCATCACGATGCTCGCGCGTCTCAAGCGCCGCAACGCCGAGACGATTTTCGGCGCGATTGGCGAGGAGATGGAAAAAATAAACGTGCCGCTGCTAGACGGCCGCGTCTTCATGGACGACCAGCTCTCCGAAAAAACCGTCATGGCAAAAGGCGCGTACGTCCCCGAGCAGGAAACGCTTTCCCACGGAATCGAGATCGCCCGCGAGATCGCCCGCATGGACATCGGCCAGGGCGTGGTCGTCAACAAGGGGACGGTGCTCGCCGTCGAAGCCTTTGAGGGCACCGACAAAATGCTCGAGCGCGCCGGAACTTTTGACGCTAAAGCCCCCCTCTTTATCAAGACGGTAAAACCCAATCAGGACTACCGCTTCGACGTGCCGGTCTTCGGGATGCGCACCGTCGAAAAGATGAAGGAATTCGGGATCGCAGCCGCCGCGCTGAAGGCCGAAAACGTCCTCATGCTCGAAAAGGAAAAAGTGCTGGCCTACGCGCAGGAGCATAAGATCACCCTGATGGGGTATTAGGCGGCCAAAAAGAACTTTCAAAATGCTGACATCCGTCTTAGGATAGGGTTCGAATCTTCTGCAGTGTTCGAGGCCTGGAATTACAAGTTCCTCCCCTTATGAAAACTATACGGGAGCTTGAATCTGGCGGTGGCTGTCATGCCGTTTCCAAACGGAAGGCAAAAGCCGCGGGAAAAGCACCCACCTGTACAAAATAGGCCGGAGCTTCTCCAATGTACGGCACAGGCGGAAGATTCTTTTTTTACGTTTCACGGCGGCCGAAGTCGCCTTCGAGAGGGGCGATCTTCACGGCCAGGAAACTCAGCGACGTCAAGGCGCAGACCAGAACGAACGCCTGAAAAAAGCCCAGGTATTCAACCACGTAACCGCTCAGCGCGCCGGGGATGAGCAGGCTCAATGCCATGACGCCCGTCAAAATCGCGTAATGGGCGGTGGGGTACGCGCCCCGGGCGGCGTACAGCAGGTAGACCATGAAGGCCGTGAAGCCGAACCCGTAGCCGAATTGCTCGACAACCACGCAGGCGCCTATCGTCGCCAGGTGCTGCGGCTGCCACCAGGCAAGCCCCACGTACAAAAGGTCGGGGACGTTTAGCATAAACGCCATCGGCCAGAAACATTTTTTCAGCCCCACGCGCGAGACAAGCCAGCCGCCGAAAATGCCGCCCGTGATCAGCGCGAGCACGCCAAAGGTGCCGCCCAGCAGCCCGTAGTGCTCCACGGAAAGCCCCAACCCGCCCTGCCCGCGCTCCTTGAGCATGAAAATCGGCGAGAGCTTTGTGAGCATGCCCTCCGCAAAACGGTACAGCAGCACAAAGCCCAGCATCGCCCACAATTGTTTTTTTTGAAAAAACGCGATGACGACCGTGGCGTAAGAGGCGCTTGTTTTTTCAATATCCGCGCGTGTACGCGCAGGCGGGTGCAGCGTGGCAAAAACACCCGCGTGATAAGCGGCCAGCAACAGGCATAATCCCCCCAGCAAAACAAAAACGCCCTGCCAGGCCGCCTGGGTTGAAAACCCGAAGCGCTCCAGTTTCCCACACGCAAACGCCGCCCCGCCCACACCCAAGAGCATTCCGATGCGAAAGAAAGTGCTGCGAATGCCGCTGAAAAAGGACTGCTGTTTTTCCACCAGCGCGCGAATATAAAACCCGTCAACCAGCGCGTCGTGCAACGCGCTTAAAATCCCGACCGCCAGAAAAAGCGCGAGCAGCGCCCACGGCCACTGCTCCAAGGACAAGACGGCGGCGCACAGCAAAAAAAGGATTCCCATCGCCGCCTGAAAGGCGACGATCACGCGGCGCACCTTTTGGACGCTCTCCAGCAGCGGGGCGCAAAAGGGCTTCAGCACCCACGGCAGCGCCAGCAGGCTTGTCCACAAGCCTATCCAGCGCGTCTCCAACCCACCCGTGGTGAACAAAATCACGCTCAAGGCCGTCACCACCGCGAACGGCAGCGACTGCATCACATAGACGCTCGGCACCCAGAGCCAGGGTGTTTTTGGCGCGTGCGGCGTTTCGGGATTCATTAAAAAAAGGTTCGGGCACAAAAAAGCCGCCGGTATTCGGCGGCTTTTGCTTGCCTTGAAAATGCTTAGCTGGCGATGGACTGCACGATCTTGATGATCGGCAAGAACAGCGCGATAACGATCGTACCGACGATGACGGCCAGGCCGGCGATCATCACAGGCTCGATGATGGAGGTCAGCGCGGCCACGGCGTTGTCCAAGTCTTCGTCGTAGTTGTCCGCGATGCGGTTGAGCATCTCGGAAAGCTCGCCCGTTTCCTCGCCCACGTCGATCATGGAGGTGACCATGTTGGGGAAAATTTTCTGCTGCTCGAGCGGGGTGGCCAGCGATTCGCCGTCGCGCACGCGGTCGTGCACTTTTGTCAGGGCGTCCTGCACCACGGAATTGGGGATCGTGTCGCGGGTGATCGTGAGCGCCTCCAGAATCGGCACGCCAGAGCTCATCAGGGTGCCGAAGGTGCGCGCAAAGCGCGAGACGTTGACCTTGATATTGAAGTCCTTGATCTTCGGGATGCTCAAGGCCATCTTGTCCTTGGCGCGGCGGCCAACCTTGGTCTTCATGAGCATTTTGAAGCCGAAGTAAACGGCGATCGCGATGCCGATCGTGGCCAAAATGTTTTCCTGCATGAAAGTCGAGACATTGACAACGAGCTGCGTGACCGCTGGCAGCGCGGCGCCGCCGAGCATGTCCGCGAAAATCTTTTGGAACTGCGGCACGACGAAGACCATGAGGACGGCCACGATGATGACGGCCACCGTCACGACGACCATCGGGTACACCATCGCGGACTTGACCTTCTTGGCGGTCTTGACGCTCTTTTCCATGAACTTGGCCAAGCGACCCAGCACGACGTCGAGCACGCCGCCGGCCTCACCGGCCTTGACCATGTTGACGAACAGGCGGTCGAACACGCGCGGGTACTGCATAAGCCCATCGGACATGTTGTTACCGCTGCGCACATTCTCGGCGATGCCGGTGAGCACCTGCTTAAAGCGTTTGTTGCGTTCCTGGCGGATCATGACTTCCAAGCCGCGCAGCAGCGGCAGGCCGGCTTCCAGCAGCGTGGCAAGCTGGCGGGTGAAAACGGCCAGGTCTTCCGTCTTGATGATCTTGCCCAAGCCGAAGGTTTGCTTCGACTTGATCTTGGTGGCGCTGGAGCGCGAAACCGCCGAGGCGATGGTGGTGACCATCAGGCCCTGCGCGGCCAGCATGTTCTTGGCTGTCTCCTCGGAGTCGGCCTCGATTTTGCCTGTTTTTTGGGCGCCGGTGGGATCGATGGCGGTGTAATTATATTTGGCCATGAGTTTGAGTCAGGGTGGGGGTGGCTGGGTTGAAAAAGCGGGTTAATTAAATTAAAGGCGTTTCTTAGGTATACTTCAAGACTTCTTCGATTGTTGTGGCGCCGTCGAAAATGGCGCGGATACCGTCGTCGCGCAGGGTGTTCATGCCCTGCTCGATGGCCTTTTGCTTGAGCACGAGCGTCGGGGCGCGCGTGGTGATCAGCTCGCGGATGGGGTCGGTGATCAGCATCATCTCGAAAAGCCCCTGTCGGCCGCGGTAGCCGGTCTGGTTGCATTCCGGGCAGCCCTTGCCGTAATAAAAACTCTTGTCGGCGATCTGCAACGGGTTGATGTTGAGCACCTCGATGAGTTCCTGCTCCGGCTCGTACGGCGTGCGGCAGTTTTTGCAAATCTTACGCACGAGGCGCTGGCCCAAAACACCCTCGAGCGAGGCCGAAATAAGGAACGGCTCCAACCCCATGTCGATCAGACGGGTGACGGCGCCCGGGGCGTCGTTGGTGTGCAAGGTGGCCAAAACGACGTGACCTGTCAGCGAGGCCTGCACGGCGATGGAGGCGGTTTCCAAGTCGCGGATTTCCCCCACCATGATCTTGTCGGGGTCTTGACGCAGGAAGGAGCGCAACGCCTTGGCGAAG
>JAKPNF010000034.1 GCA_029548565.1 Verrucomicrobiota bacterium | reverse complement strand
GAGCAAAAATGGCCATAATGCAGTATTTTTTTAGAAGGAACTGGCAGATTATCTTGAGGTTATTTTGAAAGGGTAAGATTTCGGTATGCGCCAGCTCCGTAAAGGGGTGCAGGGGGCTACTCCCCTGCAGGTGCAAGCGTTGCCGGGTTCGCGGCTGAATAACAATGCGAATACCCGCACCTCTCCTCGCCACCGCCAGCCCTCTCAGGCGCTGCATCCTAAAACACACCCTACCGCCGCGCGCTGCGCCACTTGTCGCGGTGGTTGCGGATCCAGTCCAGCAGGGCGCGTTCGAAGCCTATGTCGTGGCCTGCTTTTTCGGACTCTATCCACTTGTGGCGCAGGATCTCCTCGCGCTCGGCCAGAAACTCTTTGTACACGCTCGATTTTTTAGTGAAGAGCGCGGTGTCGTGGGGGTGCCGGCATGTGCATGAACTTTTCATCAATAGATGGCGACACTTTATGGGATGAACTTGTTCCCTTTCAACTTAAAAATTAACACTAAATTTTCATGCCGGAAACGTGGCTCGATTTCTCTCGTAAAGTTGGGGAGATTTTTAAGCGCGGTTTTTCACACTGCCTTTTAAACGTGACTTGTCCGCCACTTATTTTTGCGCGCGCGCGAGCAGATGCAGCAGGTGTTCGGCCACTTCCAAAAACACCTGCGCGGATGTGGATTGGGGGGCGCCAAGGACGATCGGCTTTCCGTCGTCGCCTGCCTGGCGCAGGGCGCTCTCCAGCGGGATTTGTCCCAAAAATTCGGTGTTGAGGCTGTGCGCGGTTTGCGCGCCGCCGCCCTCGCCGAAGATGAGGTCGCGCTTGCCGCTCGTGTCTTCGAGATAGCTCATGTTTTCGATGACGCCCAGGACGGGCACGTTCACTTTTTCAAAGAGCCTGGCTCCGCGCAAGGCGACGTCGCTGGCGGCCTGCTGCGGGGTCGTGACGATGACGGCGCCTGTCAACGGCACGGTTTGCGACAGGGTGATCTGCGCGTCGCCCGTGCCCGGCGGCAGGTCGATGATCAGCACTTCGAGCGCGCCCCAGTTGACCTGCGTCAGAAATTGTTGCACGGCTTTGTTGACCATCGCGCCGCGCCAGAGAACGGGGGAATTTTCGTCGACCAAAAATCCCAGCGACATGATTTTTACATTGTGGCTTTGCAACGGCTCGATGAGCGTGTCGACAATTTCGGGCTGGCCGCTGACGCCCATCATGAGCGGCACGCTGGGGCCGTAGATGTCGCAATCCAGCAGCCCCACCGAAACGCCCGGCCTGCCCGCTTTTTCAAAAAGTTGCGCAAAGGCGCAGGCCAGGTTCACGGCCACGGTGCTCTTGCCCACGCCCCCCTTGCCGCTGGCCACGGCGAGGATTGCCTTGACGTTTTTGAGCGCCTCAGGGCGCGCGGGTTGACCTGCCTCGGGCTTGGCCTGCGGTTTCGTCGCGTCGACAAAGACGGCCACTTCTTTCACGCCGTCAAGCAGGCTCAGTGTTTTTTCCACCTCCGACTTTATCTTGGTGGGAACGCTCTCGTCGGCGCTGGTCAGCGCGATCACGACAGAGGCTTTGCCGTCCTTTAATTCAGCCGCGCGCACCAGGCCGAACGACACGATGTCGCGGCTGTACCCGGGGTAATTGACCGTTTTGAGGGCGGTCAGCAAAATATCGGAAGCGTCTTGCATGTCAAAAATCCCATTTTGGCGCATTTGCCGCCCAAGGGCAAGTGCCGCGAAAAGACCCCGCGCGGCGTTTTCTTTTGTTGCGAAACACTCGCGCTTGATTTTTCATTAAGGAATGCGTTTTTCACTCCGCGTTTTGATGTGCACCGCTGCCGTTTTGGCGGCGCCGTGCGCCTTGGCCCAAAGTTCCGATGCCTACCAGCTCGGGCAGATCACCCGCACCCAGTTCAACGTGCCGGAGCTGCCCATTTATGTGACCAGCGAAAACGCCGAGGTGCTGGCCGCCGCGCGCCGCGCCTTCGAGGTGCACGGGGCCTTCAAGCTCGCCACGCAGGCGCAGGCGAAGTATTCGCTGGCGCTCACGCCGGACGTCGGCGGCATGCACTTGAAACTCACGGGCGGAGCCGCGCCGCTGTCCACCAATGTGCAGGGTCCTGACCTGCGCCGCAGCGCCCTGCGCGCCTGCGACAAGGCCGTCAGCCACATCCTCGGGATCCCCGGATTTTTCGACAGCAAGATCGCTTATGTGAGCGACCTGTCCGGCAACCGCGAGATTTACGCGGGCGACCTTTTGTTTAACAACGTGCGCCGCCTGACCAGCGACAAGTCAAACTCCCTGTACCCGCGCTGGTCGCCCGACGGGGCAAAATTGCTGTACACCGGCTACTTCAACACGGGCTTCCCCGACATCTTCCTGCTCGATTTTGCCTCCAGCAAACGCAGCACCGTGGCCTCTTACAAGGGAACGAACACCGGCGCGGTTTTTTCGCCCAACGGCCACTACGTCGCGATGGCGCTGTCGAGTTCCGGCAACCCCGAAATTTACATAGCCGGGCACGACGGCAAAAACCCCAAGCGCCTGACGCGCACCAAGGCGCTGGAGTCCAGCCCCGTTTTCTCGCCGGATTCCTCGCGCCTGTGCTTTGTCAATGACTCGGCGGGCGGCCCGCAGCTTTACGAGATGAATATCGACGGCTCCAACATGCGCCGCATCACCCGCGGCGTCAGCGGGCATTGCACCGAACCGGCCTGGAACCCCAAGCGCCCCAACCTGATCGCTTTCACCGCAGCCTACGGGCGCGGTTTCCAGATCGCGCTTTTGGATAATTCTACCGGCACCGCCCAGGCGCTCACCGCGGGCCCCGGCGACGGCATCGAGGCTTGCTGGCTCAACGACGGGCGGCACGTCGTCTACACGCAACGTCAGGGCAAACAGAGCAAGCTGCGCATTTTCGACACCCTCTCCGGCCGCTCGGCTGACCTGCACTCCGCCCGCGTGGGCAATACCTCGCAGGCCGATGCGCTTTACCAAGGCGGCCAGTAAGCATGAGCAAAAGCCCCTCCAACATCGGCGAGATTTTTAAGGCGAAAAGCCCCGTCATCTCCGTCGAGTTTTTTCCGCCCAAGGACGAACAGGGTGCCGCGCGCCTCGAGCACACCGCCGAGAAATTAAAACCGTTTAACCCCGACTTTGTCTCCATCACCTACGGCGCCGGCGGTTCCTCGCGCGAGCGCACGCGCCGTTACGCTGAACTGCTCAAGGACAGGCATGACTACCAAGTGATGCCGCACCTGACCTGCGTCGGGCACTCCAAGGACGAGCTGCGCGCCGTGCTCGAATCCTATCGGCAGGCGGGCTTCAAAAACATCCTCGCCCTGCGTGGCGACCCGCCCAAAGGCCAAACCAATTTCGTCCCCCACCCGGACGGGTTGCGCTACGCGTCGGACCTCGTCGCGCTCATTAAAAAAGAGTTTCCCGAATTTTGCATCGGCGTCGCCGGTTATCCCGAGACGCACCCCGAAGCTCCCGACGCGCAAACAGACCTTCTCCATCTCAAGGAAAAAATCGGCGCGGGCGTGGACTTCATTTCCACTCAGCTTTTTTTCGACAACGAAAAATATTTCTCTTTCGTTAGCCGCTGCCGCGCCATCGGCATCGAAGTCCCCATTCTGCCCGGTCTCATGCCAGCCCTCTCGCGCACCCAAGCCCGCAATTTCAGCGCCACCTGCAAGGCCGACTTCCCCCTGGAACTCGACGAGCGCATGAAGGCCGCCGGCGAAGACCCCATCAGCCAGTCCACCATCGGCGTCGAATGGGCACGCAACCAGATCAAAGACCTGCTCGCAAACGGCGCCCCCGGCTTCCACCTCTACCTGCTCAACCACTCCAAACCCGCCCTCGCCCTCTTCGGCCTCCTGCGCGCCGACGGCGTCATCGCGGCAGATTAGTGTTTTTGAATGGATGCGGGGGAAAACCTTTTTTTAAGAAAAAAAAGGTTTTCCCCCGCGCCCCCTTTCCCAAAAAACTTTTGACACGGATGCTGCGCATCCTGATGGTCGAATGGATTTTCTGCGTAGGTGACTAAACGTGTTGTTGTTATATTTGAGTGCGGAAACATTCTTTTCGCCTCTTGGAAAACGAATTGTTCTTGCCAATTAGTTGTCAAACAGAGATGCTTAATTCTTTGTGCGGCGGGAGTTTCGCGCGGCACGGTTCTTTTTTCGGGGTGTAGCTTAGCCTGGTAGAGCGCTACGTTCGGGACGTAGAGGTCGACGGTTCGAATCCGTCCACCCCGACCATTTAATTTTCAGCACATGGCCTTGCGGACATTCGCAAGGCCTTTTTTGTTAGTCAAAAAATATTCCCGCGAATACATAAAGTAGAAGCATTAATGCGGGCAAGCCATTCAAAAGGAGAACCGCCGTGCTCAAAAATACCCTCCTCGGACGTTCGAATATTAAACTGAAAACTCCTAAATTTATTCCGGTGACTATCAATCCCCAAAAAAATAAATAGGTTAATAATAGCAAGGATTTTCCGAGCCGCGGAAAATCAGATGGCCCTGCAACAGCCGCGTAGTGCATTAACGGTGCAAGTACACAACAATACCAAAGAAAACCTCCTACCCAAAAAACCAATCCGCACAATAATGAAAGAAGAGAAAAACCTCTTTTCCTTTCTTTCACTATTGCGTTTTCAACGAGCTCGTCTTGGGGATTATTATCGTCCATGCGGCCATTTATTTCTCCGTTTGCGGGCGCGGGAAGAGGATGGCTTTTTCGGCGAGGGTGCCGCCTTTGACGCGTTTGGGGGTCCATTCCAATTCGCCTGCCCATTGGGTGACGGGGGGTTGGCCGAGCAGTTGGAGGATTTGGGCGGAGATGCTTGGCATCACGTGCACGAGCGCGGTGGCGGCCAGGCGCAGGCCTTCGGCCATGAAGGCGAGTGAGGTGTCCAGGCGTGCGCGGTCTTCGGGGTCTTCGCTTTTGGCGAGTTTCCACGGGGCGCGGGTTTCCGCGTAGCGGTTGATGCCACGTATAAAAGTGTTGATTTTTTCCAGCCCCAGATGGAACTGGAATTTTTCGCACGCGGGGATCAGCTCGGGGACGACGATGTCCCACAGCGATTTTAGCGCCTGTTCGGGCGCTTCCTCGATGGCCACTGCCGGCACGATGCCGCCGGCGTAGCGCCCGCCCATGTTGAGCAGGCGGCTGACGAGGTTGCCCAGGTCGTTGGCCAGTTCGCTGTTGTAGCGGGCGAGAAAAAGTTCGAGCGAAAAATCGCTGTCTTGCCCGACGTTCATCTCGCGGATTAAAAAGTAGCGGAAGGCGTCCACGCCGTATTGCTGGGCGATATCGAGGGGTTTTATGGTGTTGCCGGCGGACTTGCTCATCTTGTCGCCGGACATCGTCCAAAAGCCGTGCACCAAAAGCGCCTTGGGTAACGGCAGACCGGCCGCGTGCAGCATGATGGGCCAATAGATCGCGTGCGGGGGCACCAGAATGTCTTTGCCGATGATGTGGAAGTCCGCGGGCCACAGGCCGCTGTCCTTGACGGCGGAGTAATAGTTTGTCAGCGCGTCGAACCACACGTAGGTGACGAAATTCTCGTCGAACGGCAGCGCGATTCCCCAGCTCAGGCGCTCGCGCGGGCGAGAGATCGACAGGTCGTTGAGCGGTTCTTTCAAAAATTCCAGAACCTGCTTTTGACGAAAGCGCGGGAAGATGAAATCGGGGTTGGCCTTGATGTGGCTGATGAGCCAGTTCTGGTATTGCGAGAGCTTGAAAAAGTACCCGGGTTCGGTGATGGGGGTGACTTCACCGTAAATTTCCGGCCACTGGCCGTTGACCTTTTCTTTCTCCAGCACAAACTGTTCCTGCCGCGTGCTGTAGTAGCCGTTGTAATCGGCGCGGTAGATGTCGCCTTTGTCAAAGAGCGTTTGCAAAAGTTCCCGCACGACCTTCACATGGCGCGGCTGCGTGGTGCGAATGTAGTCGTCGTTGGTGATCTCGAGCGTCTTGCACATTTGCTGGAACTCGGCGGCGATTCCATCCACGAACTGCTGCGGCTCGATGCCGAGTTTTTGCGCGCTCATTTGCACCTTTTGGCCGTGCTCGTCCAGCCCCGTCAAAAAATGAACCTGGGTGCCGCACAAACGGCGCGAGCGGGCGATCACGTCGGCCAGCACTTTTTCGTAGGCGTGCCCAAGGTGCGGCGAACCGTTGGCGTAGTCGATGGCGGTGGTTATATAAAAAGTGCTCATGAAACAAAAAGATACTCCCGTTGAGTATGCACGAATTTCCCCGCGTCTCGCAAGCGGTTTCCCACGGGGAAGTTGACTAGCAAGCAACAGGCCGTCAGAATTAAACCTTATGAAAGTCATCCGAGCCAAGAGTGCGGGATTTTGCCTGGGCGTCGAACGCGCGATCAATATCGCGCGCGATCTGGCGCTCAAGGGCCGCCACCCCGTGCTCACCGACGGGCCCCTCATTCACAACCGCCAGATGATGGAAAAACTCGGCGACGAAGGCATCCGCGAGGTGGGCGACTACGAGAGCCGCAGCGAGATCAACATCCCCGAAAAGGAAAAAACCGAGGGCGTGCTGGTCGTGCGCGCACACGGGGTCTCTCCCACGCGCCGCGCCTACTTGCGCTCGCTGGGCATGCAATTTAAAGACGCCACCTGCCCCGACGTGGGCATCATCGCAGGCAAAATAAAAACCTACGCATCCAAGGGCTACGAGACGGTCATTTTCGGAGACCCAAAGCACCCCGAGGTGATCGGCCTGATGGGCTACACCGAGAGACGCGGCCACGCCGTGCGCAGCGCCGAGGACATCGACAAGCTGCCGCCTTTGGGTGAAAAAATCGCAATGGTCTCACAGTCCACGATGTTCACGGACGATTTTCATTCAATGGCCGAGCATTTGCTGAAAAAATACCCCAAGGCGCTCGTCTTCGACACTGTTTGCGGCGCGTCCAAACAGCGCCAAAGCGACGTCATCACCCTGGCCGAGCAAGGCGCGCAGGCCATCGTCGTCATCGGCGGACGGCATAGCGCCAACACGGTGAAGCTGGCCAGCCTCGTGGAGATGCAACACCTGCCCTGCTTCCACGTTGAAACCGCCGCCGAGCTGGACATGAAGGAGCTCTCCAAATTCGACGTGGTCGGCGTGACGGCCGGCACATCCACCCCCAGCTTCCTCATCGACGAGGTGTGCCAGGTGCTCGAAGACACGAAGAATTGATCTCAGCGGCACAATTCATCCAGCACCAGGCGCAGCGAATCTTCCCAATGCGGCAAACGCACGCCGAAGCTGTCCTGCAATTTTTGCTTTGAGAGCAGTGAATTTTTCGGGCGCTTGGCCGGTGTCGGGTAATCGGCAGTGGTGATTTCCTTGAGCCGTGAAAGATCATACCCGCGCAAGTCGGCGGAATTTTCCAAAATCGCGCGCGCAAAGCCGCACCAGGTGGTTTCTCCCAGCTCGCTCAGGTGATAAACGCCCGAGGGAAACGCGGCGGCGTTTCCAGTCGTGGCCAAAATCTGCGCGGTTGCCTGCGCAAGCGTGCGGCACCATGTCGGCGTGCCGCGTTGATCGCCCACCACGCGCAGGTCTTTTCCTTCTTTGGCCAGGCGCAGCATGGTGAGCAAAAAATTCTTCGCGCGCGAACCGTATACCCAACTGGTGCGCAGCACAAGGTGGCGCGCGCCGCTGGCGCACACGGCCTGATCCCCCGCCAGCTTGCTGCGGCCGTATTCGTTCTGCGGGGCGGGCGCGTCCGTTTCCACATAGGGAGAATTTTTGGCGCCGTCGTACACGTACTCGGTAGAGTAATGCACCATCAGCGCGCCCGTTTCGGCGCAATGGCGCGCCATTATTTCCGGTGCACGCGCGTTGATGGCAAAGGCGCTTTGCGGCTCGCTTTGAGCCTTGTCCACGGCGGTGTAGGCTGCGGCGTTGACGAGGATGGCGGGTTTTTCCTTATTCAAAAGCGCGCCCAGCGCGGCTTCATCCATCAAATCGATTTGCGGAAAATCGACGGCGCAAACATCTCCCAAGGTCGGCAGCGCGCGCTGCAGTTCCCAGCCGAGCTGCCCCTTGTTTCCTATCAGGAGTATTTTGGAGAAACTCATGGGCGGTACACGAAAAGATTTTCCTTGGGGATATCGCGCAGGCGCGGGGCATGGGCGTCTTTGTCCTTGAGCAGGGGCGCCTCGTCCGTCTGCCAATCGATGGCCAGATCGGGATCGTTCCACAGCAGCGAATGTTCGGCCTGCGGATTGTAAAAATCCGTGCATTTGTAAAAAAACTGCGCCGCTTCGCTTAGCACCCTGAAGCCGTGCGCAAAACCCGGCGGCACATAGAACTGTTTGCGGTTTTCCTTGGACAAGCGAACGCCCTGCCAGCGTCCGAACGTCGGCGAGCCCACGCGCAGGTCAACGACCACATCCCACACCTCGCCCTCGATAGCATACACCAGTTTGCCCTGGGTGTTTGGCTTTTGGTAATGAAGCCCGCGCAGCACGCCTTTTTGCGAGTAGGACATGTTGTCCTGAACGAAATCCGTGTCCAGCCCCGCCTGCGCGTAACGCTCACGGTTGTAGGTTTCCAAAAACCAGCCGCGCGTGTCGCCAAAGCATTTTGGCTCGAATAGCAGCAGCCCGGGGATCTCAAAGGTCGTCGTCTTCATCGGGGGGACTCGTCCAGCAGTTTTTTGAGGTAGCGACCGTATTCATTTTTTGCATACAAATCGGCAACCTTGCTCAACTGTTCGCGTGTGAGCCAGCCGCGCGCGTACGCGATTTCCTCCGGGCAGCAGACTTTCAGCCCCTGGCGGTTTTGGATGCTGGAGATAAAGTTGGAGGCCTCCAGCATGGAGTCCGGCGTGCCGGTGTCCAGCCAGGCGAAGCCGCGCCCCATGATCTCTACCGTGAGGGCGCCGCGCCGCATAAAGGCGCGGTTCAAATCCGTGATCTCCAGCTCGCCGCGCGCGGAGGGTTTTAGGCGCGCCGCCTCCTCGACCACGGAGTTGTCGTAAAAATAAAGCCCGGTGACCGCGTAGTTGGATTTTGGGCAAGCGGGTTTTTCCTCCAGCGAAATCGCCTTGTTGTTTTCATCGAACTGAACGACGCCGTAGCGTTCGGGGTCGTTGACATAGTAGGCGAACACCGTCGCGCCCTGCTCTTGCGAGGCGGCGCGGCGCAGCAGCGGCTCCAGCCCGTGGCCGAAAAAGATATTGTCGCCCAAGACCAGGCAGGCGGAATCATCCCCGATATGATCCTTGCCCAGGATAAACGCCTGCGCCAGCCCGTCGGGGCTGGGCTGTTCGGTGTAAGAAAGGCTCACCCCGTAGCGCGAACCGTCGCCCAGCAGTTCCTTGAAGCGTGGCAGATCCGCCGGCGTGGAGATGATGAGAATTTCCCGGATACCCGCCAGCATCAGCACCGACAGCGGGTAATAAATCATGGGCTTGTCGTACACCGACAAGAGCTGTTTGCTGACCGCCTGTGTCATGGGGTACAGCCGCGTGCCCGAACCGCCCGCAAGGATTATGCCTTTCATGGAAAAATACTAGCGCCCGACGCCGATGCGCTCCAGCCGATAATCACCGGAGAGAATATTTTCCCACCAAGGGCGATTTTCCAGATACCAGCTAACCGTCTTGCGCAGGCCGCTGTCGGCGTTTTCGCTCGGCTGCCAGCCCAACTCGCGCCTGATTTTGGAGGCGTCGATGGCGTAGCGCAAATCGTGTCCCGGGCGGTCGGTGACAAAACTGATCTTGTCGGCATGGCTGCCGTTTTGCGCGGGCGCCAGCTCGTCCAGCAACGCGCAGATCGAGCGCACCCACTCGATGTTGCTGCGCTCGTTGTTGCCGCCGATGTTGTAAGATTGGCCTTTTTGACCTTTCTCCAAAACGCACAAAAGCGCGCGGGCATGATCGTCCACATAGAGCCAGTCGCGCACGTTCTCACCCTTTCCGTAAACGGGAATCGGCTCGCCGCGCAGGCATTTTAAAATGACGACGGGGATCAGCTTTTCGGGAAACTGGTAAGGCCCGTAGTTGTTCGAGCAGTTTGTCAAAAGCACCGGCAGCTCAAATGTGTCCGCCCAGGCGCGCACCAAGTGGTCGCTGGCCGCCTTGCTCGCCGAATAGGGCGAGTGCGGGTTGTAGGGCGTCGTCTCCGTGAAGCCGGGGTCGCCCATGCCCAGCGAGCCGAACACCTCGTCCGTCGAGACGTGCAAAAAGCGAAAGCCCTCCTTCTGCGCACCCTCATACGACTCGTAAACCGCCCGCGCCGCCTGCAGCAAATTAAAGGTGCCCACGATGTTGGTCTGCACAAAGGCTCCCGGCCCGTCGATGGAACGGTCGACATGCGACTCGGCCGCCAGGTGCATCACGGCGTCCGGCTGCTCTTTTTCAAACAACGCGCGCATGCGCGCGGCGTCGCAAATGTCGGCGTGCACAAAGCGGTGGCGCGGATGATCCATGAGATCCGCGATGGACGCGCGGTTGCCCGCGTAGGTCAGCGCGTCGACGCTCACGACACTGTGCGGCGTGTCCTTTAAAATGACCCGCAATAAATTCGACCCGATAAAACCGGCGGTGCCTGTGATCAGGATTTTCATAACGGATGAATAGGGGGTTTACTTCGCACGTCCTTTGCTCAAACGCATGCACAACATGTCGCGGTATTTGCGGCGCCAGGACTTGACGGGAATAAAGCAGGATGAAAATTTCACAAAAAAAGGAATCGAATGCGTATCGTAATAATTACCGCGATCATCTTTTATAATAGCTCTTAACTTTTCAATGTTTTCAGAAGAAATTCCTGGCAAATCGCACACTTTAGCCTTCATAACATATTGCATGACAAATGAATGTGGATCATTAGCAATAAATTGCTGCACGGCCTCGGGCAAGCCATCATCCCCAACCCAATGCGCTTTTTTCTGATTGGTAAAAGTGCCTCGCGCATCCACAATTTTTATTTTTGCCGCCGCCAACAGTTCGCCGATAGAGCGATAAGTAAAAAAACGAATATGCGTCTTATCCATGATGCCCGCATCCATATATTCAAAACGGTCTTGCAACAATGCCGCCTTAACGCTGGCATGCGCAATGTTCGGTAGTGAAATTAAAAAATATCCGTCAGGTTTGAGAAATCGTCTAAAATCCAAAAGCACACCCAACGGATTCATCAGATGCTCCAACACATCTCCAAATGACACAACATCAAAGAATCCGAAAAACCGCTCGAATGGCGCCTGATCAAAAGAATTCAAATCGATTTGAAAAATTTCCCGAAAAGCACCCGTATTGCGCGCTTTTTCAATACTGCCGCGGTCATATTCCATCCCGTAGGCCTCAATCGTTTTCTCGCATGACAAAGATTTTACAAAATCACCACAAGCACAGCCCACATCCAGCACCTTCATCCCATCCGAAATCCAGTCGATAAAATAACGGCGAGGATCGTTGAAGGCGGCCACATCGCTTTTGTACACGGTGCTGCGCGACTCGTTGGTTTGGGTACTCATAAATTCACTGTGCTCACAGTAAGACTTCTCTTTTAAAAGAATCTTGAGCAAAAGCCAATGTATTGGCGATTAAAAACACATGCGCCCATTTCGCGAGCGCCACTCGAAATTCCATACCGGCGACATTACTGACACACCTCAGCGTCTCAGTTCACATCATCTTGAAAAACTTCATCAACTTGTGCCTAAAAACCTTCGCCCTTGATTTGACCCAATTTTTCTTGTGTATCTTGTAAAAAATCTGCCGACGGTTCACCACGTTAAAATAAACATCTTCTATATGCCGAAAGTAATCGGTGTCTATAAATTTCTCCCTCGCATATTTCAGCCCTTCGGCGGCCATTTTTTCACGCATGGCACCGTCATCAATCAGCCGTTGCAAGGCGGCGCGATATTCCCTCCTGTTTTTCGCAAAAATTCCGCCGGGGCCCATAGTTTGCTGTTGGGCGTTTGATGTTTTTGTCCTGTGGCTGAGGCATGGCACCCCGTGCAACAGGGCGTCCACGAAAACATAACCGAAAGTCTCGCCGTCTTTTCTGCCATGAGAGAAGATGTCCAATGTGTTTAAAAATTCGGACACGCGCACCTTACTTGAGGCATGCTCCAGTTGCGTGAAATTTTTCAACCCGAGCGCTTTTGCCTGCTCCGAATATTTACCGCTACCGCCGAGGATCAGAAAGTGGCATCGGTTGCTGTTTTTTATGGCCGCAAAGCAGGCAAGCGGAATCGGGGAGAATGCCTCGCCGTCGGTTGTTTGATGAAACCCGCACACGACCACATCGGGATTGATTTTCAGTTCTTCCCTTAAGTTTCCAGTCGCGCAAGGCAATTCGCAGCCGATCGGAGCCGCGCTAGAGAGCTCACGTATGCCGCCCATGCCGCTCCATTTGTCGCGCATCCATTCGCACAGGACGAAATTGTGACACACATTGTCACTGAGATCGACCCCGTCGTCCAGATGGATGCTATGAACTACCGGTTTTTTGAGAAGGTAAAACGGCCATTCCCTTTCCCCCGCGACAGCCGTTTGGATTATGTCATATCTGCTCTCGTCAAATTTTTCAAAAAGGTCACTGTCCACCCATTCGCCACGATAGTGCTTTTGCCCTTTGGAATTTACAGGAATCAAATTGACACCGCTATGTTCAAGTATTTTTTTGCGCTCCTCGTCTGCCGCTGCGGTGTAAAAATAATCTATTTCAAACTTACTTTTATCCAGCCCGACTGCAAGGTTTGGAGCCATCGCTCCGTCCCGCCCAAGCCAAGGCCGCAAGTTTTTATCAGTGCCAGACGTATTTTTTTCATATAAATTCCCAATCCGGAAAGGCTTTGACAAGCCATTCGCAAAACTGCAAGATTTATTCCACAATCCATGACAATATCGACCCGGTCAAGTCATAAAGCCAGCATGCGCCAAATCGATTGTTCCTCACTTTCGAAAATATCCAAATAAATTTCCGCAAGATGATTTTTGACTGTTTTCCATTTTTTAACGAGCTGGACCTTCTGGAAATCCGGTTAAATATCCTGAACGAAGTAGTGGACAAATTTGTGCTTATTGAGTCTGATCGCACACATAAAAACGAACCCAAGCCCCTTTTCTTCGAAGAAAACAAAAAACGGTTTTCGAAATTTTCACACAAGATCATCCACATCAAAGTGGAGGAATCAATGGATTTAAGTTTGCTCGTGCCCGATGAATATGGTGAGACATGGGGCATAGAAAATTATCAGCGCGACGCCATCATGAGAGGGCTTGTCGATGCGCAGCCTGATGATATTGTGCACATTTCAGATCTGGATGAGATCCCTTGCGCCGAAGTGCTCCAGCGCTACCGCGCTGAAAATGCCTCCGGCATCTGGAAGCTGCAAATGGCGCTCTCTTATTATTTCCTGAACAATCGTTGCCTAACCCAGCCCTACTCTTTAAGCGCCGCCTTGGGGCGTTTTTCAGACTTGCGCGTCCCCCCCCCCCCC
>JAKPNF010000020.1 GCA_029548565.1 Verrucomicrobiota bacterium | reverse complement strand
ACGACCAGATGTACTACTGGCTCAACCGCGAGGACTACGAGTTCGGCTTTCTGGTCTCGATTTTCGTGATGTACGTGGTGCACGAGCGCTGGGGAAAAATCCGCTCGGTGCTCGTCGGCGAGCCCAATGCCGCGCCCGACCCGCCGGATAAGCCCGCCAAACGCGCGTTTTTCGGCCTGACCTTTTACACGGGGCTTTTTGCCGCGCTGATCATGTTCATGATCGGGGTCTTTTTCCGCCTGATCACCGGCATCAACGAGTTTAGCACCGTGATGATGACGCTGGGCTTTGGCTTTTACTGGATGAGCGTGGTCTACGTGATCAGCGCGGCCGACGCGCGCGGGCGCCCCGTGGGGGTGCCGCGGCGATTGCAGTTGGTCAACCAGTTCTGGTTCCCGTCCTTTGCCTGGCTGATTTCCGCGCCGCTGCTGGTGCTATTGGAAACGCGCATAAAAACCTGGCTGCTGCTGGTGGTGACCACCGTCGTCTTCGGGTTGTTTGACTTTCTTGGCTACCCCATCACGCAGGAGGGCAACGTGCTCGTCTTGCCCAAGGGCAATGTCGGCGTGGCCGACGCGTGCTCGGGCATCCGCTCGCTGACGGGCTGCTTGTTCGCCGGCTGTTTTCTGGCGGCGATTTATTTCGAGGGCTGGGGCAAAAAGATTTTTCTGGTCGTCATGGCCGGGATATTGGCCGTGTGCACGAACGTCATCCGCAGCATCATCCTGACGGCGGTGGCCTACAACGAGGGCCCTCAGGCGATCGAGGGTACCATTCACGACGTGACAGGCTACGCCGTTTTGGGCGTGACTTGCGTGCTGTTGCTGGTGCTCGTGCACCTGATGACCAAACAGTGGATTCCCCCGCCACCCACGGACGAGGAGTTGGCTGATTCACAAACGCCTTGCGAATAAAAAATTTTTCCGCGCATGAAAATTTTGATGATCTCTCCCGAGGTGGCTCCCTTTTCCAAAGTGGGGGGCTTGGGCGACATGGCGGGTTCGTTGTCCAAGGAACTTTCGCTGATGGGGCACGACGTGCGGGTGGTCACGCCGCTGTACGGTAGTGTGAAACCCTCCGCGCAGCGCCGCGTGGCGCTTGAGCCGCTGATAGTGCACCTGGGCGGGTTTGAACAGTACGCCCGCGTGTGGGAGGAGCGGATTCCCGGCGCGCCGGAATCAAAAGTTTATTTCCTCGAGCACGAAAAATATTTCGGGCGCCCTGAGATTTACGAGGGCCCTTGGGGCGGGCATGGCGACAATTGTGAGCGCTTCACCTTCATGAGCCGCGCGGCGATGGACTTGTGCCACGCGCTGCTGTGGTACCCCGACGTTGTGCACTGCCACGACTGGACAAGCGCGCTTGCGCCCGCTTATTTGAACACGACTGAACGCGGCAACGACCTTGGCCAGGCCGCCAGCGTCATGACCATTCACAACTTGCAGCATCAGGGCATTTTTTCAAAGGAGAGCTTTGCGATGAGCGGCCTGCCTGCCGATTTGTTCAAGGCCGACGGCTTCGAGGCGCTGGGCAATTTTAACATGCTCAAAGGCGGGCTGTACCACGCCAGCAAGATCACAACCGTCTCGCCCAACTACGCGCGCGAGATTAAGTCGTCGGAATATGGCTGCGGGCTGGACGGGTTGTTGCGTTTTCGCGCGGGCGATCTGGTCGGGGTTTTGAACGGCATCGACACGCAGGTGTGGAACCCGCAGACCGACTCGTTGCTGCCGATGCGCTATTCGCGTTTTGAACTGGACGGCAAGGGCTATTGCAAAGAAATTTTGCAAACGCATTTCGATCTGGATCGCGACCACACTGTCCCGATATTCGCGGCGATCGCGCGGCTGTACGACCAAAAAGGACTCGACTGGCTGGCCGACATTGCCGAGGGGCTTTTGAAAAACATGCGCCTGCAATTGGTGATCCTCGGCGCGGGCGACAGCGCGTTGGAAAACCGTTTCCGCGAACTGGCGGCCTATCACCCGGGCAAAGTCGGCGTGCATATCGGCTACGACGAGGCGCTCTCGCACCTGATCGAGGCGGGCGCGGATTTCTTTCTCATGCCTAGCCGCTTCGAGCCGTGCGGACTGAACCAAATGTACTCGATGGCCTACGGCACGCTGCCGATCGTGCGCGCCACGGGCGGGCTGGTCGACACGGTCGAACAATACCAGGAAAACACGGGGCAGGGCACGGGCTTTCTCTTTCAAGAACCCAGCGCCCACGCGCTGTACTACGCGATCGGTTGGGCGAACTCCACCTACTACGACCGTCCCGAAGATTTCGCCTCCCTGCGCCAAAACGCCATGAGCCGCGATTTCTCCTGGAAACGCTCCGCCGCCCAATACGAGCAGGTCTACCAGTGGGCGCGCAGTGCTCGCAGATAGGAAAGCGCTTACGCTAAATTTTAGTTTTAAAATAAAGTTTCAGAATCTTAACTTTATAGAAATCAAAAACTTGTTGCCTGTTTAAAAGTTTTCATATAAAAATATGCTTTTACTGAAACCTTTTCGGAATCAGGCTGTCCTAATATTATAGTGATCAAAAATATGCTTAACAAATGGGCGCTGAGCCTGCTGCTGTGCGCGTCGGGAAGTGGTTTGCTGTGCGCGTCGATTACCGCCAGCGGCAATGTGTCTCCGAGCATCACGGGAGGGACGACCTCGGTCAACACCAGCAATGTGCTGGTGGGCGACACGCGCGCGGGTGCCCTGACGGTGTCCGACGGCGCGCTGACGGCCAGCAATATCCTGAGTTTGGGCAACAATTCCGCCGGCGTGGGCACGATGACGATTTCCGGCGGCGCGGTGAGAGCCGGCAATGTGCATGTGGGGCATTATGGCAGCGGCTCCATGCTCATCAGCGGCGGGGCGATGACGCCCAGCATGCACTTTAACATCGGAAACATGACCGGCTCGCGCGGCTAACATCGGAAACATGACCGGCTCGCGCGGCGTGGTGACGGTCAGCGGCGGCTCCGTGAGCGTGAGCACCTACAACACCTTTAATGTGGGAGTCAGCGGCACGGGCACGCTGTGTATCTCCGGCGGCGAGGTGACGGCCGGCAGCATCCATGTTGGCTCCAACGCGGGCAGCAGCGGGGTGGTCACCCTTTCCAGCGGCACCTTGAGCGTGACGAGCAATTACTTTTACCTGGGGCGCTACGGCGAGGGCTCGTTGCATGTGGATGGCGGGCTGCTCAAATCCGGCACCAGCAATTATTTTTACGTGGGCTACGGCACCGGTTCGACCGGTTCCATGCTCATCAGCAATGGCGAGGCCAGGCTCGGGCGCTTTTTCATAGGCACGGGCAGCGGGGTGGTGGGGCAGGTGACCCTTTCCGGCGGCACGCTGAGCGTCAGCTCGTATTCCTACATCGGCACCAACGGCACGGGCTCGCTGCTGATCAGCGGCGGCACGGCCACGATGGGCCCCGTGGTGCTCGGCTACAGCGCACCCGGCACGGGCACGCTGACCCTGACAGGCGGCACGATGCGGATGAACAGTTCTTTTAGCGTGGGCTATTCCGGTTCGGGCACGGTGCATGTCAACGGCGGTACCGCCACGGTCGGCGGCACTTTTTCGCTGGGCATGTACACCAACTCCTCGGGCGTGATGACGGTGTCCAGCGGCTCGCTGGCGCTCGGCTCCACGGCGTCCGTGGGCTACTGGGGCAAAGGCTCGCTGCACGTCAACGGCGGCGCCGTCACTTTGGCCGGCGCGCTGCTTGTGGGCAGCGGCAGCGCGGCCACGGGCACGATGACGGTCAGCGGCGGTTCGCTGGTCGCGTCAACCGCCACGCTGGGTCATTATGGAACCGGGTCAATGTACCTGACGGGCGGCAATGCCGCTTTTACGGGTGCGGTGAATGTGGGCGTGCGCACGGGCAAAGGCTATTTGGGCATTTCCAACGCCACGGACAATGTCTCGATCGGCCAGACGCTCTCGGTGGGCGCCAACGGCACGCTTGAAGTTTTCGCGGACCTGTCGCTGGCGGACGCCTCCAGCCCGATTTTCAACGCCGGCGCGTTGTCGCTCGATGTGCTGGGCGGCTACGCCGTCACGCTGGACAACCTCGGCGCCGTCTCTGTCGACACGCAAGTGTGGATCGCCGAAGTGGCCTCGGATGTCGACCAATCGGTCAAAGACATCGTGTGGCAACTCAACGGCCTGATGGAAGGTTATGAAGCCAATTTTGAATGGATCGGAAACAACCTGTTTTTGACTGTCACCCCCGTCCCTGAACCGGCCCTGAGCGCGGCGTTGCTGGCGCTATTGAGTTTGGCCTTGGCCGTGCGGCGCAGAAAATAACCCTGCCTGTCGCAAGCAGCCTTGAAGTTTCCAAAGGGCAACCTGTGTGTTGGTTGCGCGGCGGCAAAGTGTCTGTCAGGTTAATTTTTTGGCTGTTATAATGGGGCGGGGCGACGGCTTTTTTCTTGCGCGGGGGTGAGGATGGTTCTTAAATGGTACTTTGGACAGTTAAGATTCTTCCATTTTGGCATCTCTTTAGTTTGCGCATAACTTAAAATGGCACCGCACCGCACACCCAAACGCATTTACAGCTCCAGCGCGCTCGAGGCGTGGTTTGAGAGCTGGGAAAAGAGCTTTGACTCCAAGGTGCTGGCGATGGGGCGCAGCCTCTACCGCAAGGACGAGGTGCACACGCTGGAATTGACCGCGCAGGGCGCCAGCGTGCACGCGCGGCGCGGGGCCAAGGAATTTTACGCGATGCTCGACTGGCCGCACGACGGCGCGCTGCAGGTGCGCTGCTCGACCGACAAGGAGCAATACGGCTGGGCGCTGGCGGCGGCAGGCATGTACGAGATCGAGGAATTGGTGGGCGAGGAAGTCTCCGCGTTGCCGCCCGAAAAAAAGCAGGCGAGCAAAAAAGCAAAGACCGCCCCCAAAGCGGAAAAAAGCGCGCAAAAAATCGGCGAGGCCACCGCCGCGCGCCCGCTGCGTTTTAAATTCGAGCCGCTGCCCTCCGGGCTGTCGCTGGAATTATTTTGGGAGACGCAGGGCAAGAGCATCCCCGCGCTCGGTTCGCAGGAGGGATTGCCCGAGATGTCGAGTTTGGAGCGCGAAAAACTCATCCGCATCGCGTCGCTTGCGCGAAAGAGCGGCTTCCAGCTCAACGGCGCCAAGGCGCGCTACCAGACCCAAGGCTACGACTGCGTGCCCGAATTTGTCACGCGCGGGCTGGCCGACTGGAAAAAATATTTTGCCGCGATCGACGAGTGCGAGGCGTTCCCGTTTTTGGCGCGCGGCGTGCGCGATGTGGATGTTTCCGGCAAGGCCACCGCAAAAGGCGACGACCAGTTGAAACTCGACTGGACGCTGGCCATCGGCCGCGAGCGCCTGACCGCGCCCGAGGGCAAAAAGCTCCTGCGCACGCCGGATATGCCCGTGTTTTTGAAGGGCAGGGGGCTGGTGCGCCTGCCCAGCGAACGCGCGCAGTGGCTGCTGGACTGGAAGGGCGTCGTGAAAAACCCGCTCTCGGGGTTGCTGCCCAACTACATGCTCTTTTCGTTGATCGACCAGCCCGGGCTGAAGATCAACATCTCGCAGGAATTGCTGCGCTGGCGCGACAGTTTGTGCGCTTCATCCGATGAGGACAACACGCCTTTGCCCGAATTTTTGCGCGGTTACCAAAAGCAGGGTGTGCGCTGGATGGCGCATTTGATTTCAAAGAACTGCCACGCGCTTTTGGCCGACGAGATGGGCTTGGGCAAAACCGTCCAGATCCTCTCGCTGATAAAATCCTACCCGATTGACGGGCTGCCGACGCTCATCGTGTGCCCGGCTTCCGTCGTGCCGGTGTGGAAGGCGGAGATCGACCGTTTCTTCCCGGGCTGCGAGATCGAGGTGCTCAAAAACGGCCACGATTTTGTGCAAAAGCCCGGGCCGCATTTGTGGTTGTCCAGCTACACGCAGTTGCGCCGCCACAAAAACCTTTTGGACAAGGCGCAGTTTGGCTACGTCGTTTTGGACGAGGCGCAGTTCATCAAGAACCCCGAAGCCAAGGTCACGAAGGCCTGCCAATTGCTCAAGGCCAAGCACCGCCTGGCGCTCACCGGCACGCCGCTGGAAAACCGCTACCTGGACGTGTGGACGCTCTTTCGTTTTCTCATGCCCGGGCTGTTGGGCGTGCGCCGCCACTTCGAGGGTTCTTTGGATATCCACGCGATGGAGGCCCTCGGCGAACGCATCCGCACGCAGATCGCGCCCTTTGTGCTGCGCCGCACGAAAAAGGACGTGGCCTCCGAATTGCCGCCGAAGGTCGAGGTCGACCTCATGTGCCCGATGACGGACTTGCAGCGCGAAGAATACGAGCGCCTGTCCAAGGAGGGCCTGCAATCGCTGGGCACCAACATCAACGAGGCTGTGCAGCAGCGCTCGATGGGCTTCCTCACGCTGCTGACGCGCCTGCGCCAGGTTTCGTGCGACCCGGATTTGCTGCCCTGGTGCAAGGGCAAGACCGACCTTTCCCAATCCGGCAAACTCAACGCGCTGGCCGAGAAGCTGGCCGAGGTGCTCGCCAGCGGGCACAAAGTTGTCATCTTCAGCCAGTTTGTCACGTTGCTTAACCGCGTGCGCACGCTGCTGTCCGAGCGCTTCGCGCAAATTCCGCTTTTTGAGCTGACGGGCCAGACGCTCGACCGCGCCGTGCCGGTGACGGCCTTCCAAAAAACACAAGGCCCCGCGTGTATTTTGGTTTCGCTGCGCGCCGGCGGCACAGGCATCACGCTGCACGCGGCGGACTATGTTTTCCTGCTCGATCCTTGGTGGAACCCCGCCGTGGAAGACCAGGCGGTCGACCGTGTGCACCGCATCGGGCAAGACCGCACGGTCTTTGTCTACCGCATGATCGCCGTGGGCGGCATCGAGGAGCGCATCCAGCAGCTCAAGGCCAAAAAACGCAGCCAGTTCGACCGCGTGGTGGGCAAACTCATCGACGTGTCGGACTTTGGCAACTATTTCAAGAGCCTAAACGAGCTGATCGAACTGATCCCCAACATCGGCGAAGCCAATGCCGACCAGCAGGCCGTCGCCGAGATGAGCGCCCCGGCGCCCGCCCCGCAGCCCGAATTACAAGCAACAAACCCTTGACTTGATTCGCGGTCATTTTTATAGTCAATCCTTTATAACTTCATTTTTTCATGGCCAACATCAAGAGCTCCAAAAAAGACATCCGCCGCACGACCCGTCGCGCGGCCCGCAACGTGGCGACCAAGTCGCGCCTGAAGACCATGTCCAAGAAGGCGGACAAATCCCCCGCCGACGCGCGCGGCTACATCAGCGCGCTGGAGAAGGCCGTCAAGACCAACGTCGTGCACAAGAACAAAGTCGCGCGCATGAAAAGCAAGCTCGCCAAACAGGCGCAGAAGAAATAAAGCGCTCGGCGCCCCGGGCGCCCGACGCGAAACAAAAGGCCGTTTGCGCACTGTGTGCGCGACGGCCTTTTGTTTTTGGCAAGAAAACGTGCGGTGAATAAGCGTCCTATTCACCGCACAAATTGCGGCGAATATTCTTGACGGTGCGGTGAATAGGTTCCATGATTAAAGTGCAAAAGCATGTGGATACATGAACACAAAGACTGGCCCCGTTTCACATGGGGTGCAGAGGCGATCGCCACGAAGCTGGCGGACATTCGTCACCGGCAGGGGCATTTGCTTGGGCGAATGCAGGCGCTGGGCTTTGGGCTGAAACAAGAGGCGAGCCTCAGCACGCTCACCAGCGACGTCGTCAAATCTTCGGCCATCGAGGGGGAGCGCTTGGACTGCGACGAAGTGCGCTCCTCGATCGCGCGTCGGCTGGGGATGAAGGTGGCAGGGCTTGTTCCCGAGAGCCGCCACGTGGAAGGTGTCGTCGAAATGATGCTTGATGCCACGCGCAATTTTTCATCACCGCTGACAAAGGAACGTCTGTTTGGCTGGCACAGCGCGCTGTTTCCGACAGGGCGCAACGGATTGCAGCGCATCACCGTGGGCGCGTGGCGCCCGGCGCGTGCCGGAGCGATGCGCGTGGTTTCCGGCCCTATCGGCCGCGAGCGCGTTCACTTTGAGGCGCCGCAGGCGGCCAGACTTGCGCGGGAGATGAAAAATTTTCTCGCATGGTTCAACAAGGCAAACGATCTTGATCCCGTTTTGAAGGCGGGCATCGCCCACCTTTGGTTTGTGAGCATCCATCCTTTCGAGGACGGCAACGGGCGCATCGCGCGGGCGATGAGCGACCTATTGTTGGCGCGCGCCGACCACAGCGCGGAGCGCTTTTACAGTCTCTCGACCCAGATAGAGGCCGAGCGCAAATCCTATTACGAACGCTTGGAAAAACAGCAGCGCGCCTCCACCGACATCACCGGCTGGCTTGCATGGTTTCTGGACTGCCTTTGCCGTGCGCTGGCCACGGCCGAGAAAACGCTCGGCGGCGTTTTGCTCAAGGCGCAGCTCTGGGAGAAAATCAACCGCCAGCCGCCCAACGAACGCCAGCGCTTGGTCATCAACCGCATGCTCGAAAATGATTTTGAAGGCCACATGAACACCTCCAAATACGCGAAATTGGCCAAGTGCTCAAACGACTCGGCGCTACGCGACATTCAGGATTTGAAGAAACGTGGAATCTTTATCCAAAACCCCGGCGGCGGCCGCAGTACCAGTTATCGCCTGCCAAAAAACATCTCCGAGATAAAAGACGCGCGCTGAAGTGCCCGCCATTAAAAAACCCATGCCTGATACACACGAAATCATCAGCTTTGTCCCGGGGGTGCTTGGGGAAAAGGCCGCGCGTGTGCGCGTGCTTTATTTCGAACGGGGGCTGCTGGCGTTGGAAAAGCCCGCGCTCGTGGCGGCGCAGCCGCACCCGTTGTGGCCGGATGCGCCCAATCTGCGCGACGCGCTGCGTGCGGTGCAGGGCAGGGATGCGTTGCGAAAATACGCCCTGAAAAACCCTTCGGGCGTTTTTCATCCGGAGCCGGAAATCAGCGGCATCGCGCTCTTTGCATCGGATGAAAAAAACATCGAATACTGGCGCAATGCCTTTGGCTCGCGGCAGATGAAATTTTCGTTTGAGCTGCTGGCAAAGGCGACAGACATAGAGGAGAAATTCTTGTGCGACTTGCCAATCACCCAGCACAGCGAGCAGTTAAAAATGCTCGTCACCCACACGCAGGGAAAGCGCACGCAGACCATTTTTGAACGTGTGGAACGCCTTGGCGCTTTTGATCGCTGGCAGGCGACCACCGACTACCCGCGCCCCCACCAAATCCGCCTGCACGCGCATGAATGCGCCTTGGATATCGTGGGCGAGATACTCTACGGCCAAACACCCGAACCATTGCTATCCTCCCTAAAACCCCGCTACAAAAACCGCGCCGACGAAAAACCCATCTACGGCGAGTTGTGCGCGCATTTGGGGAAAATAGAGTTGCCGGACGGGCAGATTATCGAGGCGCCACCGCCGAAAAAATTCGCGTTGTTGATGCAGAAGATAAGACAATTTTCCTCTTAAAAACGGCCCATACATTCAAAACACCTGATTCTCAAGCACACCCTAGAGTTTTCCGTAATCGATCAGCGTGTGCGAAATGCGCGCTCGCATGTTTAGGCAGTGCTCGTCGGTGTCCTCGCGCCCGTCGCACGGCGGCGAGTAGGGAAATTTAAAACGGAAAGTGCCCTGCGGGGTTTTTTCAAAATAAGTGTCCTGGCGCAGGCGACCCATGTGGGTGTCTTCCACCGGCGTGTCGGGCAGCGTCACGCGCGGGAAATTGAAATTATGCACGCGCGGGGCGTGCATCGGGCGACCGCTTTCCTGTTCGATCACCTGCGCGGTCAATTCGGCGGCGTGCGCGGCGGCGTGTTTTAAACTTTCGGCGGCCAATCCCGAGACAACACCCTTGCTCGCGCGGATTTGCTCGAATTGTTCGATGGGAAGCTGCAGCGAATAGGCGGCGGCGGGCAGCCCCCAAAACGCCCCCTCCAACGCCCCCGCGACCGTTCCCGAACCCAGCACAAAGGGCAGATTGGCGTTGTAACCCAGGTTAATGCCGGAGATGACGGCGTCGGGCTTTTTCTCCAAAAGATGCCCGAGCGCGATGTTGACGCAATCCGTCGGCGTGCCGTCCAAGGCCCACGCCTTGCACGGCCAGCCGTTTTGCGGGTGCACCGCCACCTCGCCGCGGCGTGTCAGCGCGCGGGAGATCCAGCTTTGCTCCTGTAGCGGCGCAGCGACAATCGCCTCAAAACCCGCCTGCAAATGCGCCTCGAGCAGCGCGCGCAAAAACAACGAGTCTATCCCGTCGTCGTTCGTCACCAAAACCGTGCGCGCGTTTGCCATAATCCTTCCATCCTAACGCAAGCACCCCAATTTTAGAAACTCAAAATCCGTGCGAAATTTTGGGCGAAAAAAAAAACGCCCGTTCCGTTTGGAAGCAGGCGCTTTTTTGAAGCCTTACAGCGAGTCGCCGAAATCCTTGCGGAACTTGGCGACCAGCTTTTCCGGCCACTTGCTCGTTGCGGCGAGTTTGCCGTTGAAAAAGCGCAGAATCGGCGGCTCCTCGACGAACTTCAAGCCGCCGATCAGCTTGCGGTTTTTATGCAGCCACACGAGGCGGTCTTCCACGTACTTGACCTGCGAGAGCGTGAACACGCGCCGCGGCATCGCCAGGCGAAGCAGCTCGACGTCGGAAAGAATGTCCTCGCCCTTTTCGTCGCGCACGCTGGAGACCGTGCCGCGCTCCATGCCGCGTACGCCGGAGATAAGGTAAAACGCTGCGGCCAGCGCGCCGGCCGGGTATTCGCGCTGCGGCAGGTGGGAGACAAAGCTCATCGCGTCGACATGGCAGCCCAGGCCGCCCGGGGGCGTCACCACCGGCACGCCGCGCTTTTCGAGCTGCTCGGCCAGATAAGCGATGAAAGACGGGCTTTGCGAGATGACGGTGTCGTCCAGCGTCTCGTCCAGCCCCACGGCGATCGCCTCGATCTCGCGCACGGAAATGCCGCCATAGGTCATAAAGCCCTCGAACAGCGGCACCAGCGGCGTCATCTGTGAAATGAGCTTTTTGTCGTTGGAACAAATGCCCCCGCCGCGCGAGGAACTGACCTTGCGCGCCGAGAAGTACACGATGTCGGCCTGCGCGCACATCTCCAAAAGGATGTCGGAAATCGTGGCGTTTTTGTACTGCGGCTCGCGGGTTTTGATAAACCAGGCGTTCTCGCCGATGAGGCTGGCGTCCAGCACCAAAATGAGTTTGTTTTCGTCGGCAACTTTTCGCGCCTCGCGCAAATTCGCCATCGAGAACGGCTGTCCGCCGATCAGGTTGGTCGAGGCCTCCATGCGGATGTACGCGATCTTTTCGGCGCCCTTTTCCTTGATGAGCTTTTTGAGCGCGGGGATGTTGATGTTGCCCTTGAAAGGGTTCTTGCTCTTGATGTCCAGCGCACCCGGGTACAGCAGCTCGACGATCTTGCCGCCGCACACGTCGATGTGCGCGAGCGTCGTGGTGAAGTGGTAGTTCATCGCCACGAGCTGCCCGGGCTTGATGAAGGTGCGCGAGATGATGTTCTCGGCGGCGCGCCCCTGGTGGGCGGGCAGCAGGTGCTTTTTGCCAAACACCTTTTCGACGGCCTGCTGAAAACGCTCAAAGCTCTGCGAGCCGGCGTAAGCGTCATCGGCGCGCTGCATGGCGGCCGTCTGCATGTCGCTCATGGCGTTGGTGCCGGAGTCCGTCAGCATGTCCAAAAAGACATCGCGCGTGCTGAGCTGAAAGGTGTTGAACCCGGCCTCGCGGATCGCCTTGAGGCGGCGCTCGATGGGCACCAGGTGCAGCTTTTGCACCACGCGCACCTTGTGCATTTCCAACGGAATTTTTTCACCGCTGGCGAATTTGACAATGGGCGCCATGGCGGGCTTGGCCTTGGAGGTTTTTTTACGCGGAGCTTTCATAAAACGAAATTTTTGAGGAAACAAAAATTCCATTTTGACCCCAAAGCCCCTCAAGCGCAAGCGCGAAGGAAACTCGAGGCGGCGCCATGGCGGGAAGATTTTGGGCGCGAGAAAACAGCGCAGGCAGGGGTAGGGCAGTAATCCTTCCAAGCGGATAACTTGGGGTGATGAATTTTATTCCTGCGGCTGCGCCACGGTGTCACCTTTTCGTTCGTCGAAGCGCATGGAGACCATTTTTGTCACGCCGCGTTCTTGCATGGTAACGCCGTAGATGCGGTCGGCGGCGGCGATGGTGCGCTTGTTGTGCGTGATGATGAGAAACTGCGAATACTTGGTGAAGTCGCGCACGATCTCCGTGTAGCGGCCGACGTTGGCGTCGTCCAAGGGGGCGTCGAGTTCGTCCAGCACGCAGAAGGGGCTGGGCTTTACCATGTAGATGGCGAACAACAGCGAGAGCGCCGTCATTGTTTTTTGGCCGCCGGATAAAAGCGAGAGGCTGCGCAGCTTCGTTCCGGGGGGGCGGGCGACGATGTCAATGCCGCTGTCCAAAAGGTCTTCGGACTGCACGAGGTGCAAGTCCGCCTCGCCGCCGCCGAACAGTTTTTCAAAGGTGAAGTGGAAGTTCTGGCGGATCTGCTCGAAGGTTTGGCGGAACAGTTCCTGCGAGGTCTTGTTGATGTCGTCGATCGCGGTGACCAATTCGTTCTTGGAGTTCCACAAGTCGTCGCTCTGGCTTTTGAGAAAATCGTAGCGTTGCTTTAGCTCGGCGTATTCCTCAATCGCCAGCGTGTTGACCGGGCCCATATTGGAGATGCGCTCGCGCAAGTCCGACGCCTCGCGCTCCAGCGGCTCCCAGTCGGTCGAGTCCATGGCGGCCAGATCGGCCTCGGTGGGTTCGCCGCGCGCCTTTTTGGGCTTGGCTTCCAACTCGTCGTCGTCGTCCAGCTCGTCGAAGTTTACGCGCTTTTCAAAATTCTCGTCGGCCAGCCACAGCGATTGTTTCCAGTCGACCGTGCGCACATCCGTCTGATGGTCGGAAAACACTTTTTCCTCGATGAAACGCGCCTGCGCGCGCTCCTCGGCGAGCTTGACCTCGCACTCGTTGAGCGCGGCATTTTTCTCGCCCTGCTGGCGGCGCTCGTCGCCCATGGCGCCCTCGCGTTCGCGGATGTCCTGCTGCACCTGCTTGAGCGCGGCGCGGTCTTTTTCCAAAGACTCGTTGGTGATGCTTAAGGTCTTGTCCAGCTCCTGCGCCTTTTCGCGCGCTTGCGCGGCCTGCGCGGCGAACTCGGTGATCTGGCGCGTGAGCGTCTCGATCTCCTGTTTGCGGTGCGTCAGGCGGGCGAGTGCGTCGGATTTCTGACGCTCCAGGTCGCCCAAGCCGCGGTCGATGAGTTGCAACTTCTGGCGCTTTTCGGCCAGGTCGATGCGGATTTGGTTTAAAGATTCCTGATGCTGCTCGCGTTCGGCCTGCACCGCCTGGGTCTGCGCCTGTTTTTCCTCGATGAGCTTTTTCTGCGCCTCGATTTTGCCCTCGGCCTCGGCCAGTTCGGCGCGGCCTTTTTCGAGCCGCCCGGTCATTTCCGCGCGGCTGGCCTCAAGCGCCTCGAGCTGCGCTTTTTGGCGGGCGAGTTGTTCCGTGTTTTGGGAAAGAGTTTGCTCGATCGTCTTTTGTTCGGCCTGCAGGGTGCCCAGTTCCTGCTGAATTTCCATCAGCCGCGCGCGGCGCTGCTCGACGACCTTTTCGGCGGCGTCCATCTCGCCTTGCAAGCGCATGGCGTTTTCATTCAGCGCGGTCAGCGCGTCGTTCTTTTCGGACAACAGCGCCTTGGACTTTTTGATCTGCGCCTGGCGCGCGACGAAGGAGGTCTGCTTCGATTCGCCCTTGTCGCGCCCGCCGTAGACAAGGCCTCGGCGGTCGACCAATTCGCCCGCCAGCGTCGCGATGCGTTCAAATTTAAAATTCGGATTTTTCTCCAGCAGCGCAAAGACGCCGGGTAAATCCTGCGCGACAAAGCAGCCGTCCAGCAGTTGCGAAAAATGCCCCTGCAAGTCCTCGCGCTTGACCTTCACGATATCCAGCGCGTTTAAAAAACCCTCGGGCGCGTCGTCGTAAGTTTTCGCGCCGCTGATGGGCACCTGGAAGGCCGCACGGCCCAGGCGTCGCTCGCCCAGTTGCGCGATCGCGGCGCCGGCCTGCGAAAAATCCTTGAGCGCGATGGCGTCCATCGCGCGGCCCAGCAGCGTTTCAAAGGCGGCCACGTTTGCCTCGTCCACGTCGGCAAAGCGGCCGAGCAAGGCCGCGGAATCGGCGGGCACGATGTCGCCCAGCTCGCCCTTGAGAACGGCCTTGGCACCTTCCGAAAACCCCTCGAGCTTGGCCTGCATGGCCTCAAGCGCCTGCAAGTGCGCGGCGGTGCGGGCGACCTCGCGGTCCAGCTCCTGTATCTGCTGCTGGCAAGTACGGAACTCCCCGCGCAGGCGCGTGGTCTCGGCCAGCGACTGTTCCACCTGTTGCGTGGCGGCGGCGGCCTCGTCCTTGCGCAGCTTGTCGGCCGCGGCGATCTCGTCGCGGCGCTTTTCGTGCGCGGCGCGCTCGTTTCGCAACTGCGAAAGCGTGTCGCCCAGGGCGGCGTGCTTGACTTCAAAGGTTTTCAACTCCACCTCGAGGTTGGTCGAGTTGGAGCGGATGCGCGTGATGCCGCTTTCGAGCATCAGCAAATCCTGACGGGCGGACTGCGTCTCGCGCTCGCCCTGCGCGATGCGCGCGAGGATTTCCTCAAAGGTTTTGTTGTGCTTTTGGAACACCTCGTCGGACGAGCCGACCGTGTCCAGCGCGCTGCGCTTTTGCTCGGAGTCGGCGGCCAGGCGCGTCTCGATTTCCTTTAAAAATTCGTCGAGCGTGGCGATCTCCTTTTCGATCTGCGCGATGCGGGCCTTGTGGTCGCCCGCGCGCACGTCGGCGGTCTGGGCGGCGTTTTCGCCTTGCTCCTTCTCGCTGCGCAAATTCGCGGCGATCTGCTGGGTCTCCTGCAATTTTTGGGAAATCTCGTCCTGCTTTTCCTTGGCCAACGAAAGCGCCTGCTCGCGCTCGCGCAGCCCCTCGCGGATGCCCTCGGTGTCTTTTCTTAAAGAGGCGATGCGCTCCTCCAACTCGCTGATCAGCCGGTGGCGCTTGCCGAAGGCGAAACTCTGCGAGGCCAAATCCAAATGCGTGAAACGGTGCTTGAGGCGCTTATAACGCAGCGCCTTGCCCGCCTGGCGCTTGAGCGAGCCGATCTGGCGGTTGACTTCCTCGATCACGTCGGTGACGCGGGCCAAGTTTTGGTCGACGAGCGCCAGCTTGTTCATCGCCTCCTTACGCTGGCTTTTGTAGCGCGTGATGCCCGCGGCCTCCTCGAAAATGACACGGCGGTCCGCCGGGTTGGCCGAGAGAATCTGGTCGATCTGCCCCTGCACCATGAAGGAGTAGGAAACGCGCCCGACCCCCGTGTCCATGAACAGGTTTTGAATATCCTTCAAGCGGCAGTGCTTGCCGTTTAAAAAATAATCGCTCTGCCCGTCGCGCGAAACGCGGCGGGTGATCTGCACCTCGTGATAGGAGGTGCCCAGGTCTTTTTCGCAGTCGGTAAAAGTCAGCGACACCTCGCACATCGGCAGGGGTTTGCGCTGGTCGGTGCCCGCAAAGATCACGTCCATCATTTTGCCGCCGCGTAGCGCCTTGGCGCTTTGTTCGCCGAGCACCCAGCGGATGGCATCCACGATGTTGCTCTTGCCGCAGCCGTTGGGCCCGACAATGGCCACAATGCCGCGATCCAGCCCCAATTTGGTGCGCTCGGCAAAGCTTTTAAACCCGTTGATGACGATCTCGCGAAGATACATGCGCTATAAAAAATTCCATTCTGAATTGGGCGGGCACATGGCGCAACGAAAAATCCTTTGCCCGGCCGTTTTTCCCGCTTTTCGCAGGGAAAATCGAAAAAGATGACCCTCGCGCGACTTCCCTCTTGCCTAAAGATTTTCCGCCCCTTTAGATAAATAAAACACCTGTTTAAAAATCCCATCTCCATGAGCCAAACCGACGCCGAAGTCCTCCAACTGTTCAAAGACTCCAAAGCCCTGCTGGAAGGCCATTTTGTGCTGCGCAGCGGGCTGCACAGCGGGCATTTTTTCCAATGCGCGCAGGTGTGCCAGTACATGGACAAGGTCACGCGGCTAGTCGAGCTTCTGCTGCAAAAACTCGGCACCGTTGACTGCGACACCGTGCTTTCCCCCGCGATGGGCGGCCTCGTGCTCGGGCAGGAAGCGGCGCGGCAGCTTGGCAAGCGTTTCATCTTTGTCGAAAAAGTGGACGGGAAACTTGAGCTGCGTCGCAATTTCAAAATCCCCGAAAATTCAAAGGTCTTGATCGTGGAGGACGTCATCACTCGCGGCGGCCGCGTGCAAGAGGCGATCGACATCGTCAAAGCCCACAACGCGCAGGTGGCCGGCATTGCCATCTTAGTCGACCGCAGCGAGAGCAAGACGCATTTTGAAACGCCGCACACCGCCCTGTTACAGATGAGCTACCCCACCTACGAGGCCGATAAACTCCCCCCCGCGCTGGCCGCCCTGCCGGTGACCAAGCCGGGCAGTTAGGCGTGTTGCCGGGCTGTGCAGTTTTAAGAACGTCAATATTTGTATCACCAAATACCTTTAAAAAGCCTTCGCTTTCATGTGGGGGGCTTTTTTATGCTCTCAGAGGTGCGGGAAAAATTTTTCAGCGCGTTTAAAAATTGGGTTTCTTCTCTTTTCAAGAAAAAGCCCGATAACGCGCGTGCGCGGCGGGGGAGGCTGGGGGAGCGCAAGGCGGCGGAATTTTTGAAGCGCAAGGGGCACAAAATTCTCCTTAAGAATTGGCGCGGGGGCGGGGGAGAGTGGGATATTGTCACTAAGGATGGCCAGTGCCTTGTTTTTGTCGAGGTGCGCGCGCGTGATGAAAAGGCGCTGGTGCAGGGTTACCATTCCTTGACCAAACGCAAACGCGCAGCGTTCGCGCGCGCGTGCAAGGCCTATTTGAATTTGCTGAAACAACGCCCCGTTTCCCATCGCGCCGATGTTGTCGAAGTGCGCTTTTCTTTAGACGACAGCGCCGAGATTTTTCACTACGAAAACGTGAAGCTGTTGCGTTAGGACGCGGGTGTTGTTTCGTCTCGTCCGCCTGCCGGATGTTCTTCCTCCGCCTGCTTGGGTTTGGCGTAGATGACGATGTTGGCGTCTTTGTGGCCCAAGATTTCCTGGGCGCGTTTGAGGGCGTTGCGGGTGGAAATGTTGGGGTTGCCGGTTATCAGCGGGAAGAAATTTTCGCGGCCGAGGAGGTCGAGGGTGCCGGAGTTGTTTAGGACGCGCTCGACGTCGGGGGTGGCGCCGCTGATGAGGATGTCGCGGCCGTGGGCGCGGGCGAATTTTATCAGGTCTGCTATGGCCATCGCGGCGGTGGCGTCGAGGTGGCGGGCGTTGCGCAGGCGCAAGACGGTGATGCGCTTGTTCGGGTCGCTGACCAGGATGCGGGCCTGTTCCAAAAAAAGGTCGGAGGCGCCGAAGAACAAGTCGCCTTCCACGTGGACGATGGAAATGTCGGGGATCTCGTGCAGCGTCTCGGCGTCCTCGGGGGTTTTTTCGGTCAGCTCGCCCTCGTCGTTAAAGCCGATTTCCACAAGCTCGGGGTTAGCGGCCTTGCGCAAAAATAGGATGATCGAGGCGGCCGCACCGACATAGATGGCGGTGTCCAACGGGAAGATGATGCCGCCGAAAAAGGTGAAGCAAAAGGCCGTGGCGTCGGAGCGGGTGGAGCGCACGATCACGCCGATTTGCCCGCGGTTAAGCAGCGAGCAGCCGATCGTCACGATGAGGGCAGCCAGCGCGGCTTTCGGGATGTATTTTAAAAGGTCGCCCAGCAGGAAAAGCCCGAGCAGCAGCAGCACCCCGCTGATGATGCTGGACACGCCCGTGCGCGCGCCGCTGGACCAGTTGAGGGTCGAGCGCGTCAAAGAGCCGCTGGCGGGCATTCCGCCGCCGAAGGCGTTGGCCAGGTTCGCCATGCCCAAGCTGTACATTTGCTGGTTGGGGTTGAAGCGGTCGCCGCTGCGCGCGGCCAGGGTTTTGGCGATGGAGGCGCTTTCCAAAATGCACAAAAACGCGATCGCAAAAGCGGGGCTGGCCAGTTGCCCGAGCAGATCCAGGTTGAAGACAGGCGTTGAAAACGCCTCGATCTGCACAACATCGAGCGTGGGGTAGACAAAGATCGTCGGCCAAAAATATTTCCCCAGCGCGCACAAGGCGCAGATGCCGACAATGGCGATGACGATGTTGGGCGCCTTGGGGGTGAAGCGCTTTCCCAAAAGGAAGATGACCAGCGTGGCCGCCGCGATCGCGAAGATCAATGGGTCGAACTCATGCCAATGGCGCATGGTTTCCATGAAGGTCTGCGCCACGGTGCTCTTGCGCTCGGGCGAAAGAAAGCCGCAGATCAAGGGAATTTGGTTGACGATGATCAGCAGCGCCGCCGCCGAGATGTAGCCAGTCAGCACACTGCGCGAAATGTACTGCACGAACGAGGCCACGCGCAGCAGCGCGCCGAGCAACAACATCACCGCGATCATGACCAGCAGCATCGGCAGCACGGTCGGCCACTGCTCGGGCGGTAAATTAATGGACAACAGGCCGGACAGCAGCAGCACGGCGGAGGCGTTGGTCGGCCCCATCATCACAAAGCGCGAGCTGGCAAAAAACGGTCCCACGATCGACGAGATGGCCGAGCCCAAAAGCCCGAACACGATCGGCAGCCCGCCAATCATCGCGTAGGCCATGGATTGCGGGAAGTCCAGCAGCGCGACGTTCAGCCCGGCCTTGGCGTCGGCCTTGGCGTCTTTGAACGTGTATTTTTTTAATGTCCCCAGCAGCGGCAGCGGTTTGAGGCGCGACTGGCGCAAATACATCCACACCTCGGCCCAAAAACTTTTGCGCCGGTAGGGTGTGCTTTGCGGGGTGTCGCTCATTGCGGCTGGGAAATTACGGCAGGTATTTAAAGAAAATGCGTCGGCCGGACTGGATCACAAGCGGCGCGTCTGCCGATGGAGCGGCGATGCGTTTCATCGGGTTGCGCTGCTGCTCGTCGTTGAGGCGAATGGCTCCCTGCTCGATGAGGCGGCGCACTTCTTTTTTGCTGGGGAACAGGCCGCTCAAAGCCACGGCGTCCACGAGCACGGCGTCGGGCGCGTTGATTTTTTGGCCCCAGGAAAATTCCGGCATTTCGTCAGGGATCTCGCGCTGCGAGTGCACTTTTTCCCATTGCTCGAGTTCTTTGCGCGCGGCGTCCATCGTGTGGAACTGCCCCACGAGCGCGGCGGCGAGATTTTTTTTGGCCTGCATCGGGTGTTCTTTCTTAAGCTCCGCGATGCGCTCGGCGGGTGTCTCCAAAAGCAGGCGGTAGTATTCCCACATCGTCTCGTCGCTGATCGACATGACCTTGCCGAGCATGTCGGCGGCGCTGTCGTTAAAGGCGATGTAATTGTCGTAGCTTTTGGACATTTTTTTCGCGCCGTCCAGGCCGACGAGCAGCGGCATCGTCAGCACCGTTTGCTCGGGCTGCCCCGCGTTTTTTTGCAGCACGCGGCCGACTAGCAGATTAAAGAGCTGGTCGCGCCCGCCCATTTCCACGTCTGCGTGCACCATCACCGAGTCGTGCCCCTGCATGAGGGGGTAGATGAATTCCACGAGCGAGATCGGGTTTTTCTCATCGTAACGCTTGGCGAAGTCGTCGCGCTCGAGCATCTGGGCGACCGTCATCTGGCGGGCCAGCTGCAGCACGTCGTCAAAGCGCATTTGCGAGAGCCATTCGCTGTTGCGGTACACGGCGGTGTTGGACTCGTCGAGGATTTGGAAAACCTGTTGAAGATAAGTCTCGGCGTTTTTTTCGATCTGCTCGGCGGACAAGACGGGGCGGGTGCTGTCGCGGCCGGAAGGGTCGCCGATGGCGGCGGTGTAGTCGCCGATGATGAGCACGGCCTCGTGCCCCAAGTCTTGAAATTGGCGCAGCTTGTTCAAGACGACCATGTGGCCGAAGGTCAAGTCGGGGCGGGTGGGGTCGACGCCGAGTTTGACGCGCAGGCGCTTGCCGCTTGCGATGCGTTCGCGCAGGGAATCCCCGCCGATAAAAGTGTCCGTGTTGCGTGCGAGCTGTTCGATGATGTCCTGATTCATTTTTTCCAAATAAAAAGACGCCGCGCTTCACGCGCGCGGCGGAGTTAATTTCTAACTTATTTAACCCGAACGCCCCGGGTATCTCAAGCTTGGAAAACTTGCGTTTTTGAGGCGGCTGCGCCAAGATGGGCAGAAGTCTCTCTCGATTTTATTTCTCAGGCAAAATGACAGATCCTTTCAACACGCTCAACAGCTTCAAACTGCCCGACGGAACCGACGGGTATTTTTACGACCTTAACAAACTCGAGGCCGCGGGGCTGGGTAAAATCTCGCGCCTGCCGGTGAGCGTGCGCGTGGTGCTGGAGTCCGTCCTGCGCAATTGCGACGGCGTGCGCGTGAGCAAGGCCGACGTCGAGCGCCTGGCCGCCTACAACGCGCAAAAGCCCGCCGCGGAGGAAATCCCTTTTGTCGTCTCGCGCATCGTGCTGCAAGACTTCACGGGCGTGCCGTTGCTGGTCGATTTGGCGGCGATGCGCGAGGCGGTCGCCAAGCTCAAGCGCGACCCCGCGCTCATCGAGCCGCTGGTGCCAGTGGACATGGTGGTCGACCACTCCGTGCAGGTGGACTGCGCCGGAACGCCGGACGCCTACGAGAAAAATCTCGAGCTGGAATTTTCGCGCAACCGCGAGCGTTACGAATTTTTGAAATGGGGCCAGCAGGCCTTTGAGACCTTTAACGTGGTGCCGCCTTCGGTGGGTATTGTGCACCAGGTGAATTTGGAATACCTGGCCAAGCTCGTTTTCTCCAAGGACGAAAGCGGCAAAAAAATCTTTTATCCGGACACCGTTGTGGGCACGGACTCGCACACGACCATGATCAACGGCCTGGGCGTCGTGGGTTGGGGCGTGGGCGGCATCGAGGCGGAGGCGGGCATGCTCGGCCAGCCGGTGTATTTCCAGACGCCGGAAGTCGTCGGCGTGCAGCTCGAAGGCGCGCTGGGCGAGGGCGTGACCGCCACTGACTTGGCGCTGTGGCTCACCGAGCTTTTGCGCAAGGAAAAGGTCGTCGGAAAATTCGTCGAGTACTTCGGCGAGGGCGCGGCCTCTTTGGGCGTGTCCGACCGCGCGACCGTCGCCAACATGGCGCCCGAGTACGGCGCGACGATGGGCTACTTCGGCATCGACGAAAAGACGCTCGAATTTTTGGAATTGAGTGGGCGCGACGCCGCGCAGGTGGCCGCCGTGAAGGCCTATTATCAGGCGCAGGGGCTGTTCGGCATTCCGCGCGAGGGGCAGGTTGATTATTCAAAAGTCATTCGCGTGAATCTGGCCGAGGTTGTCCCGAGCGTCTCCGGCCCGCGCCGCCCGCAGGACAGGATTTCGTTGCCGGATTTGAAGAGCCGCTTCGAGGAATTGAAGACCGGTGATTTAAAAAAATCATATTCCGTGCGCATGGAATCGGGCAGCGAGCAAACGTTGCGCGAGGGTGCCGTGCTCATCGCGGCGATCACCAGTTGCACGAACACCTCCAACCCCTCTGTGATGCTCGCGGCGGGGCTGCTCGCCCAAAAGGCGGTCGAGAAAAATTTAAGCGTGCCCGCGTACGTGAAGGCGTCGCTCACGCCCGGCTCGCGCGTGGTCAGCGATTATTTGCAGGCTGCCGGCGTGCAAGGCGCCCTCGACGCGCTGGGCTTCAACCTGGCCGGTTACGGCTGCGCCACTTGTATCGGCAACTCGGGGCCGCTGGAGGCGGGCATCGAATCGGCCGTGCGCGAAAACAATCTGGTGTGCGCCAGCGTGCTTTCCGGCAACCGCAATTTCGAGGCGCGCATCCACCCCGCGATCAAGGCGAACTTTTTGATGTCGCCGCCGCTGGTCGTCGCCTTCGCGCTGGCCGGGACGGTGGATATCGACCTGCAAAACGAGCCGCTGGGCAAAGACAAAAACGGCAACGCGGTTTACCTGCGCGACATTTGGCCGAGCAACGCCGAGGTGGCCGCCTGCGTGAAAGATGCCCTTAAAAGCGAACTGTTTCGCAAGCGCTACGGCAACCTGTCCAACGCCAGCACGCAATGGGCGCAGGTGCGCGGCACGCAGGGGGAATTGTACGGCTGGGACAAGGATTCGACCTACATCCAAAACCCGCCGTTCTTCGAAAATTTCTCGCTGCAAAGCGGCGCGATCAAGCCTGTCGGGCAAATGCGCGCGCTGGCGATTTTCGGCGATTCGGTGACCACCGACCACATCTCACCGGCCGGTTCCATTTTGAAGGACGGCCCCGCGGGGCGTTATCTGACCGAGCACGGCGTCGCGCAAAAGGATTTTAATTCTTTCGGTTCGCGCCGCGGAAACGACCGTGTGATGACGCGCGGCACTTTTGCCAACGTGCGCATCAAAAACCTGATGGCGGGCAAGGAGGGCGGCTACACCGTTTTGCAGCCCGACGGCAAGGAAATGGCCGTGTATGACGCGTGCGAAATTTACAGGCAGCGCGGCGAAAGCCTTATTGTCTTTGCGGGTGTGGACTACGGCATGGGCTCCTCGCGCGACTGGGCGGCCAAGGGCGCGGCGCTGCTGGGCGTCAAGGCCGTGGTGGCCGTGTCGTTCGAGCGCATCCACCGCAGCAACCTGATCGGCATGGGGGTCTTGCCGCTGCAGTTCCCCGAGGGCGTTACCGCGCAGACTTTGGGGCTGGACGGCTCGGAAATTTTCACCTTGCCGGAACTCTCCGACGATTTGAAGCCCGGGCAGATTTTGAATCTCGATATCCGCCGCAAGGATGGCTCGGCGCAGTCGGTGCCACTGATCGCGCGCATCGACACCGCGATCGAGGTGCAATACTACCGCAACGGCGGCATCTTGCCGTATGTGTTGCGCGCGATTTTAAACAGCTAAAAAAATGGCAGACGAAACACAAAACGTTTTTTTGGTCGACACTTATTCCGACCCGGTGGTGATGCTTGTCAACGGGCGGGCGTCCTATCTGAACTGCGCGCCCGCGGGGCAGTTTTTTGACAAGATGGTGCAAACGGGCAAGACGCACATCGTCGTGGATTTCGCGCGCTGCACCAGCATGGACAGCACCTTTTTGGGGCTTTTGGCCGGCTGCGCGCTGGCGCTTGAGCAAAAAAAAGGCACGCTCACGCTCACGCGCCTAAGCGAGCGCAACCTGGAACTGGTGCGCAACCTGGGGCTGCACCGCATCCTGAATGTCGAGGCCGACCCGAAAAAACTTTGCTTTGAGTGCGAGGGCGCGGAAAAAGCCACGCCGCTGACCACCCTCGACAAAACCGAGATCGCCAACGCGCGCCTCATTTTAAAGGCGCACGAAAACCTCGTGGCCGCCGACGAGGGCAACCTGACGAAATTTCAGGACGTCATCACCGCGCTCAAGCAGGACGAGAAATAAGGGCGCGGATTTTGTTACATCCGCTGCAGCGGCTCCAAGCCGAGCAGTCGCATTCCGATTTCCAGCACGGTCAATGTGCGGCGGCACAGGATCAGGCGGCGGACGCGTTGGCCGGGGTCGTCCGTGAGGACTTTGTTGGCGTTGTAAAAGCTGGAGAACTGCCCCGCCAATTCGTACAGGTAAGTGCACAGCAAATGCGGGCGCAGGTCTTCGAGCGTGTTGTCCAACGCGCTCGGGAAGGCGGCCAGTTTGCGCGCAAGCGCGATTTCTTCCGGCGTCTCAAACGCGGTGGCGCCGCGCTCGCAAATTTGGTCGTTCTGCTCGATGCCCGCCTTGCGCAAGATCGAGTGGATGCGCGCCCCCGCGTAGAGCAGGTAGGGGGCGGTATTGCCCTCGAAGGCCAGGAGTTTTTCCCAGGAGAACACGTAGTCGCTCGTGCGGTTTTGCGAGAGGTCGGCATAGCGCACGGCGCCGATGCCGACGCTGCGGGCGATCTGCGCGCGCTCGTCTGCGGGCAGCTCGGGGTTCTTTTCGGCGACTTGTTTTTCGGCGCGCTCGACCGCCTCTTGCAAGAGGGTTTTTAATTTAACAGGGTCGCCGCTCTTTGTCTTGATGGCTTTTCCGTCGTCGCCCAAAATCGTGCCAAACCACACGTGGCGCAGCCGCGGCAGCTCGTAGCCTTTTTTGGCGAACCATTTTTCGACCGTCAAAAAGAGCTGTTGAAAATGATCCTGCTGGCGACCGTCGGTGACGTAAACAATCTGTTGCGCGTTGAAATGTTCGCGGCGGTACAGCACCGTGGCCAGGTCGGTGGAACCGTAGTTGGAGGCCCCGTCGGCCTTGCGGATGATGAAGGGTTGCGACGGGGCGGCATCGCGCGAAAAACGCGGCACTTCGTCGTGCCACACGACAAGCGCGCCCTGATTTTCCTCGGCGATGTTTGTTTCGGTCAGCTCCTGATAAACGCGCGTGACCTTGTCGCGGTAGAAGGACTCCCCGAGCGTTACGTCGATCGTCACGTTTAAAAGTTTGTAAATCTCATCGCAGGCCTGCATCGACAGGGCGTTGATTTTTTTCCACAAGACCGTGTTTTCCGGGTCGCCTTGTTGCAGTTTGACCAGCTCGTGGCGCGCGGCGTCGGCCTGCGCGGGATCGCTTTTGACAAGCGCGGAGCCTTCTTTGTACAGGCGTTCCAAATCCTCGATCGCCTCGGGGCCTTTGCCGTCGAGGCTGTAACCCGCGCGCTTGATGCCCAAGATGAGAATGCCGTAATTGGTGCCCCAATCCCCAATATGATTGTCGCGCAGCATGTCCGCGCCGCAAAAGCCGAGCAGGCGCTGGATGGCCTCGCCAATGATCATCGGGCGCAAGTGCCCGACGTGCATTTGCTTGGCGGTGTTGGGGGAGGGAAAATCGATGACGATTTTTTCGCCCTTGAACAGCGAGGCGGCCGCCTGTGAAAAATCCGCGTGGCTGCGGTAGGCTTCCAGCCAGCGCAAAAGAAACAGCGCCGAGAGTTTGAAATTCAAAAAGCCCGGCCCGGCCACCTCGAGGCCCACGAGCGCTTCGTCCAACTGCGGGCGCAGCGCGTCGGCCAGATGGCCGGCCAGTTCGCGCGGGTTTTTCTGCTGGCGCTTCGCCCAGCCCAGCACGCCGTTGGCCTGAAAGTCCGCATGGCGCGGGTCGGAAGGTTTTATCGCGGGGTCGAACCCCGCGCCGAACTGCGGCAGTGTTTGCGCGCATTGGCGCAGGGCGCCGTCCAGCGCGCGGGCGATGTGAAACCAAATGTCCATTGTTTAAGCGCAATCAGATACGGCGTTTTCGTCAAGACCGTTTTTACGTTTTTGGTTGCTACAGGCTGCCATGGGGCAGAAAATCACTTGCAATGAAACCCCCCGCCATCGACGCGCTCCTGTCAGTCCAATCGCACGATATGCGCCATGGGGCGCTGGACAAGCAGATCGCCGAAGGCCCCAGGGTGCTGGCGGGCGCCGACGCGAAAATCGCGGCCGAAAAGAAGGCCTTTGAGGACAAAAAAACCGCCTTGAACGCGCTGGAGCGCGAGCGGGCTGACTTGCGTACCCGCCGCCGCACGCTGGAGGACAAGCTCACCAAGTACCGCACGCAACAGGCCGAGGTGCGCAAAAACGACGAGTATCAGGCGCTCACCAAAGAGATCGAGCAGGGCGAGGCCGAGAAGGGCGCGATGGAGAGCGAGGAGCTGGAGCTGCTCTTTAAAATCGACGAGGCCGGCGCCGCTTTGGGCGAGGAGAAAAAAGCGCACGAGGCGCAGCTCGCGGTTTTGCAAGACGAGAAAAACCGCCTCGCCGCCCAGTTGAAGGAATTTGAAACCGAGCGCGCGGCCGAGGCCGCCGCCTATGAGAAAGCCCGCGCCGCCGCCCCCGCGGATTGGCTGAAAATTTACGACCAGGTAAAAACGCAGGGCAAACGCGGCCCGTGGGTCGTTCCCCTGAAAGACCAGATGTGCGGCGGTTGCCACATCCGCTCGTCTTCGGCCAGCGTTCAGAACGCGGACGGCAAGCCCGTGTTTTGCGGCAACTGCGGGCGCATCGTCTACGTGGATGCGTAGTGCGAAAAAATCCCCGCGCGCCTTGTGCGAAAATGTTTCGCGCGCTATACTGTCTGCATGAAAAAGACACCCCGCAGAACGTTTTTGAAGGCGGCCTGTTTATCGGTGGCCGTGCTCGCGCTGCCCGCGCTTAAAGCGTCCGCCGCCCCCAAAAAAGCGCCGCAAAAACAATGCCCGCATTGCGGTTGCCCGTTGTGCAATGGCTGAGGGCTTGTCGCACTTTTTAGTTAACCTGATTCCCTAGATATATAAAAATCCATGCACCCGTTAGTTGTCGCCTATGGCGCTTTGTTGCTGGCCGTTGTCTTTGAGACGACGGGCACTTCTTTTTTAAAACAGTCCGAACAGTTCACGCGCCTGTGGCCGACAGTTATCACCTTGGTCAGCTACGCGTGCTCGTTTTATTTGCTGTCGGTGACGCTCCGGACGCTGCCCGTGGCCATCGCCTACGCGATCTGGTGCGCGCTAGGCATCGTGTTGATTTCGCTGATAGGAGTGTTTGTGTTCAAACAATCGCTCGACCTGGCCGCCTGCATCGGGCTGGGACTGATTGTGGCGGGAGTCGTCGTCGTCAACGCGTTTTCAAACGCTGTCAGTCATTGATAGGACACATTCTCTTGTGCTCCCAAAAGGAAACGGATTCATATTTTTGTTTCCGGGCTAAAGCAAAGGTAAGCACGCAGGCGCGTTTGTGCGCTGTGCGAACGTTTAACCCGCTTGAAGACTATGAAATCCCCCGCCATTACCCGCAGTGTCGCCACCGGAAGTTTGACAGCCATCGCGCTGGCTTGTTTCAGCCCCGCTTTTGCGCAGGCTCCCGCGCAAAAGCCCAATGTTTTGTTCATTATCTCCGACGATTTGTGCTGCCAAATCAGCGCGTATGGAAAATCGCAGGTGAAAACACCCAACCTCGAGCGGCTTGCGCGCGAGGGCGTGCGTTTTGACAGGGCGTATTGCAATTATCCCGTTTGCTCGCCGTCGCGGGTCTCGTTTTTGAGCGGGCGCTATCCGAAGAACACCGAGGTCGTCGGCAACGGGCACGACCCGCGCGTGGTGCTGGGCAAGGATTTTCAATTCATGCCGGAGTATTTTCGCGCGCACGGATATTTCACGGCGGGTTTGGGCAAGGTCGCGCACACGCCCGAGCACCAAAACTCCATCAGCTGGGACTACGCGCTCGACGCGCAAGAGTACGACGCCGACGGCACCTACAAAGGCGACGCCCAACAAATGCGCACCTGGCCGGACGAACGGCATCCCGACGGGGTTTCCGCGCGCCAGTGTGTGCGCCTGATGGAGGAGAACGCGGATAAGCCTTTCTTCATCGCCGCCGGTTTCCACCGCCCCCACGCCCCGCGCGTGGCCCCGCAAAAGTATTTTGACATGTATCCGATAGACTCGTTGAAACTGGCCGGCGGCGTCACGGAGGCGGACATTCCGAAAATCGCCTATCCGCCCTCGTATAGCGCGGACATGTCCGAGAAAAAGCAGCGCGAATATCTGCAGTCTTATTACGCGAGCGTCACTTTCATGGACGCGCAGGTGGGCGTGCTGTTGGACGCCCTCGACCGCCTGGACTTGCGCAAGAACACGATCATCGTGTTTATCGGCGACAACGGCTACAACCTTGGCGAGCATGGCGGCTTTTGGGGCAAGCACGACTTGATGGACGGCTCGGCGCGCCCGCCGATGATTATTTCGGCTCCCGGCATGTCGCGCGCAAAGCTGTGCGGCCGCGCCGTGGAGTTTGTGGATATTTTCCCCACCTTGGCGGATTTTTGCGCCATTCCCCCGCAGCCGGGCTTGGATGGCACAAGCCTTGTGCCGCTGTTGAAAGACCCGGACGCGCCCGATTGGAAAAAATACGCCCGCTGCGTCGCCGTGCGCGGCGGCAGAAAAGATAACAAGCTGCAACTGGGCTGCAGTGTGCACACCGATCAATATTCCTTTATGAAATGGCCGGACGGCTCGCTCCAGCTTTATGACGACAAGGCCGATCCCGGGCAGACGAAAAACCTGGCTTTAGACCCCAAGTATGCTTCCGTTATCGGGGAGTTGGAGCCGTTGTTGTTGCCTGATAGTGTGCCTTTTCATAAGAGTGTTGTTGTGCGCTCTAAGGAGGCCAAGGAGAAAAACGCGAAGAAGCAGGCGAGAATTCAGAAACGCCTGCAGGAGTGAATAATAGTCAGTGCGCCTGCGGCGCTAAGTGATTTGGGGGCTGGCGCTGGGCGTGGGGGCATTGGGGCTGCGAAGTCTGCTTTTGACTACCCGAAAGAATATCCCGTTGGGCTATTCTTCCGTTCCCGCGGCGAAAATCCTTCAGGGCGAATTTCGCCTGGTCTTACGATGGGGAGCAGTGATCTCGCACAGCCCCCCATCTATCCTGCGGCAAAATCCGCCCTGAAGGATTTTCACTTGCGGGAAAGTTGCACGGAGCAAAGGTGGCCGTAGTGCAGTATTATTTTAGAAGGGCTGACGGGCATCTATATGTTACGTGTATACGTAAGGATGCGCAGCATCCGTCATCAAAGTTTTTTGGGAGGGGGTGCGGGGGAACCTTTTTTTTCAAAAAAAGGTTCCCCCGCATATATTCTCAGCGCCCCATTCTTTTCCCGCGCCCCCTATTTCACCTTTTTTGTTGGCGAATATTTGTTGGCGCAGGTATCGTGGATAAATATGAACGATCCGCGATACACGCAGTTGGCGCAGGTGCTTGCCCGTTTTTCCACTCGGCTTAAGAGGGGGGACAATGTGCTGATTGATGCTTACGACATTCCCGAGGAGATGGTGGGGGCGTTGCAGCGTGCGGCGAAGGAATGCGGGGCCAATGCGTTTGTGCAGCTTAACAGTGCGCGGGTGATGCGGCAGTGGGTGCGGGAGGCTTCGGACAAGGCGTTTGTGGCGCAGGCGCGGGTGGAGTTGGCGCGCATTAAACTGATGGACGCGTACATAGCGGTGCGCGGGGGGCATAATATTTTTGAGTCTAGTGACGTGCCTGCCGAGCGGGCGAAGGCTTGGATGAAGGCGTTGCGCCCGGCGCTTAACTGGCGCGTGAACAAGACCAGGTGGGTGGTATTGCGCTGGCCGACGCCGGCTTTTGCGCAGCTCTCGCGCAAGAGCACGGAGCAGTTTGAGGACTTTTTCTTCAAGGTGTGCACGCTGGATTACGCGCGCATGATTCCCGGGATGCGGGCGATGAAGGCGCTCATGGAAAAGACCGACCGCGTGCGCATCAAGGCGCCGGGGGTGGACTTGGAGTTTTCGATCAAGGGCATGAGCGCGATTCCTTGTGGCGGGCAGATGAACATTCCGGACGGTGAAATTTTCACGGCGCCGGTGCGCGAGAGCGTGCAGGGGGTTGTCACTTTTAATTCGCCGACGATTTATCAGGGGGCTTCCTTTGACAAGATTCGCCTGGTGTTTGAGAAGGGGAAGGTCGTCGAGGCCACGGCGCAGGGCGATGTGAAGCGTTTGAACGCGATTTTGGATTCCGACGCGGGGGCGCGTTACGTGGGCGAGTTCGCGCTGGGTTTTAACCCGCACATCACCGAGCCTATGCGCGACATTTTGTTTGACGAAAAAATCGCGGGCTCTTTTCATATGGCGCTGGGACAGGCGTACGAGGAGGCGGACAACGGTAACCGTTCGCAGGTGCACTGGGATTTGGTGAGTATCCAGCGTCCCGAAATGGGCGGCGGCGAGATTTATTTCGACGGGAAACTCGTGCGCAAAAACGGCCGCTTTATCCCGAAAGCGCTGCAAAAACTCAATCCCGAATACTTGCTCAAGGGCAAACGCAAATGACCGACGACGACGACGAACTTTTGGAATCCGAGACGCCCGCGGGCGTGTCGGACGGTGGAAATCTCACGCTGACCGTGCCGCAGGGCGTGTTCATGGAGCGCGCCGACAAGCTGCTGGCCGCGCATTTTCCGCAGTACTCTCGCGCGCGGCTGCAGGAGGTTTTTGATGAGGGCAAAGTCTTTTTGGACGGCAAGCCCGCCTCTAAAAAAACGCGCGTGAGCGAGGGGGCGGTGCTCACCTTGACCGAGCCCGCGCAAAAGATCGCGATCCCGGCGCCGGTCGATATTCCGCTCGATATTCTTTACGAGGACGAGCACATCGTGGTCGTCAACAAGCGCCCGGGTATGGTGGTGCATCCAGGCAACGCCACCGGCGAGGACACGATGGTGCACGCGCTGCTACACCACACGAAAGGCAATCTCACCACCAACGCGGGCGAGATCCGCCCGGGCGTCGTGCACCGTCTGGACAAGGAAACCAGCGGCGTCATCATCTTCGCCAAAAGCGACCGCGCCTACCGGCCGTTGACGCGCGCCTTTGCCAGCCGCAAGCTCGACAAGCAATACTTGGCCCTCACACGCGGTGCCCCCGCGCTGCTCTCGGGGGTGCTGCGCGGCAACATCGACCGCCACCCCACCCACCGCACCCGCATGGCCGTGCGCGAGAACGAAGGCGGCAAACCCGCCCGCACCGACTGGGCGGTCGAAAAACATCTTGGCAAAAATTTTTCATTCCTGCGCCTGTGGCTGCACACCGGCCGCACGCACCAAATCCGCACGCACCTCTCGCACATGGGCTTCCCCATTTTAGGCGACGCGCTCTACGGCGACCGGCCGCTGCCCAACGACCCCTGGAAAGCCCCCCGCGTCATGCTCCACGCCGAACGCCTGACCATCACCCACCCGGTCACCAAAGAAGAAATGACCTTCATCGCCCCGCTGCCCGAAGATTTTAAACAAGGCATCGCCGCGATCGAAAAGGATTTCGGGGAGAAGGAATGAATGGATTTGGATGCGGGGGAAAACCCTTTTTTGAAAAAAAGGGCTTTCCCCCGCGCCCCCTTTCCCAAAAAACTTTGATGACGGATGCTGCGCATCCTGGTGCTGGGTTATGCTTTTAGCCACTGATCGGCTGTGCCCCAGCGTAGGTTGCGTAGGGTGTGCAGAATGGCTTTTTGTTTGGCCAGGCGCATTGCTTCTATGATCACGCATAGGGCGGCGGGCATGATGTCGGCGCGGGAAGGGGGCAGGGCGGGGAAATGGGCGCAGCGTTCTGGGACAGACAGGGGCGCGATTTTTTCGTAGAGCGATTGTATTTGGTTTATCTGCAATTCGTGGGCTGTTTCAAAGCCTGCTTGTGGCGCCAGGATTGCGCGGGCGACAGTGAAGGCGCCGCCGGTGCCGACGAGTTGTGACGGTTCTAAAAAATCTTTTAACCGGTCGCGTGTTTCCTGGGCGATGGTTTTGGGCAGATTTTCGGGCGCGGGTGTTTGTGGGTCGGGAAGGAATTGGCGTGTCAGGCGCACTGCTCCCAGAGAGAAACTGGCGGCGGCGGAAATTTTTTTGGCTTTGATTTTCACGATCTCCAGCGAGCCGCCGCCCATGTCGAGCAGTTGGAAATTCTGTTGGCTTTTGAGGGCGGGGTCGGTACAGACGCCGCGCGCGCTGAGGGCGGCTTCTTCTTCGCCTGAAAGCGTGTGAACCTTTAGGGCGCAGGCGTCAAAAATCTTTTTTAAAAAGACGGCGCGGTTGGGCGCTTCGCGCACGGCGCTGGTGGCGATAAGTAGCGTTTCGTCGACGGGAAAGCCGTCATTGAGCAGTTGTGAGACGGCTGCCGTGGCGGCGTTCATGGCGGCTTCGACGAGCGTGCCGTCGGCGCTCATGCCGCAGGACAGGCGTGTTTCTTTGGCGTCTTGAAAAAGGGCGCTTGTTTCCGCTGTTGTGCCGCCTTCGGCCACGAGGGATTTTATCGTGTTGGAGCCGATGTCGATGACGCGCACGCGCTTCATAGCGTGTAATCGTTGGGGGCGATGATGACGACGAATTCCCCTTTTTGCGAACCGGCTTTCAGGCGCACGCACACTTCGGCGGCGCTGCCGGTCAAAAAAGTCTCGTGCAGCTTGGTCAATTCGCGGGCGATGCACACGGTGCGCTCGTTGCCGAGCACCTCGCACATTTCTTCGGCGAACGCCACGATGCGGTGGCAGGACTCGTACAGGACGATGCTGTGCGTAAAATCTTTGTGGGCTTCCAAAAACTTTTTGCGCGCCGCCGATTTGGGCGGCAGGAAGCCCGCGTAGAAAAAGGCGTTGGTGGGCAGGCCGCTGGCGCACAGCGCGGTGACGAGGGCGCAGGGGCCGGGCACGGGCACAACGTTAATGCCGCGCCTGCGGCATTCGCGCACGAGGCGAAAGCCCGGGTCGCTGATGTTGGGGGTGCCCGCGTCGCTGATCATGGCGGCGCTGGCGCCCGCCTCGATTTTGTCGGCGAGGTGGGCGGCGGTCTGTTTTTCGTTGTGCTCGTGATAGGGAATCGTGGGCGCCTGGCTGCCGATTTTGTCCAGCAGCTTGCGGGAACTGCGGGTGTCCTCGCAGGCTACGAAATCGGCCTGGTGCAGCACTTGGGTGGCGCGCTGGGAGAGGTCTTCGAGGTTGCCCAGCGGCGTCGCCACCACATAGAGCGTCTGTTTTTGAATTTCCATTATAAAAAACAACGAATAAAAAACGCGGCTTTGTCGGCCGCGTTTTTGTTTTAAACTTTAGCGATTGTAGCCGCTGGAGCTGGGGCCGTAGCCGCCGGGCATACTGCTGCCCATTCCCATGCCGCCCTCCCATTGAGCCGGACGGCTCCAGGGGACGCTGGAATCTGCGGTTTGCGTGGCGCTGTCAGACTCGCAGCCTGTCAGCAGCAGGGCAAACAGCGCGCCCAGAAACCAGAGGACCAGTTTTCGCATCGAAAAAGGAGAAAGCGCTTATTCGGCGCTGGTGATCTTGACTTCGTCGCCCACGCGCAATAGGGTCTTGCCCACCACGCGCACGACCGTCATGTCGGCCTCCGAGGCGTCGAGCACCACGGCGTCGGCATAAGGCGCGTCGTTGCGGGTCAGCGCCAGAACCATCCCGGTCTTCAGGCCGTTGTTTTTGCCCAGGCTCAAGACCAGTTGCTTGTGGCCCTTGTCGGTGTAAAGCACCTTGTACACCCCGTCGATGACGAGCGCCTTGTCGGCTTCCACGACGACCGTTTTGCCGGTGGCGGGGTCGACCACCGTCTTGGTGGCGGACTGCGCGGCGGCCAGTTCCTGGCTCAAAGTGTCGACCTGTGTCTGCAGCTCGGCGATCTTGGCGTTGAGCTCGGCGGGCGAGCCCATTTTCTTAAGCTCGTCGATCTCCACCATCATGGAGCTGACGCGGCTGCGCAGGCCGGTCATCTCGGCGTCCTTGTCGCGGGACTCTTGCTTGGCGGCGGTCAAATCGGCTTTGGCCTTGGCCACTTCGCCCTCCAAAACGCCCACGCGGCTGCGC
>JAKPNF010000146.1 GCA_029548565.1 Verrucomicrobiota bacterium | reverse complement strand
GATCGCCGCTTACGGCATGTTGCGCGGTGCGTTGTATCTTGTTCGGGGAAACATGCTGAACTACTGGATCCTGGGTGTGATAACCTACCAGGTTTCACAGCAATTTTTTCACGGATACCAGCAAAATATTTTCGGGATGTTTGCCGCGGTGTTACTGTGCGCCGATTGCATGCGCGCCGACCAACAGTCCCGCCCGAATGCTTTCGCATCATTTCATCCTGCCATTGCACCATGGCCACCTGCGCCGGGAGTCCTCCCGTATGGCGATCATCCGCCACCGTCGCACATGCCGCCACCCCCGCCACCTGCGCGCGGCTCGCTTGGACGTGGCCCGTGATTAATCGCCCAACAGCGCTTGCGCAAAGCGCTCGGCATCGATATCTTGCAGGTAGGTTTGCGCCTTGTTTTTGTCAAAATATTTGCAAAGATCCTGCGAGAAGGCCGTTCGCAGCGCCTCGGCATCGCACACGGGCAACGTTAGGCCGAGGTGGTTGCGGCGTATCAATTTCCCCAGCAGCCCGTCGGCCGGTGCGATAAGCGGCTTTTTGTATTGGGCCGCGTAGGCCAGCGCGCCGCTGCTTTGGTGCACGTTTTTGTAAGGAATGACAATGCAGTGGCAGGTTTGCAGCAGCGAGGCCAGTTGCGAAAAAGGCACGCGCTGGTCGTACACGTGGATGTTTGTCAGCGTGCGCGCGGCGGCGACTTTTTTGTAGAAAGCCTCGCGGATATCATTCAGAATTTTCCCCGCAAAAATGAAGTGCATATCCTTGAGCGATGTCTTTGCGCTTATCAAGATCGCATCGAGAATATCCAGCGTTCCTTTGCGCTGCGTCATGGCGCCGAAATGCAAAAACACTTTTTGCCCCGGCTGAACACCCAACTCGCTGCAAAGGGTTTTGGGTTGCGCGCAGTCCACGCCGGCGAACGGGTCGGCAATCCACCGGAATTTTTTTGTTTTGTAAATGCGGTTGAGTTTGGCGGCGGCGCCCCTGTCGTTGAGGATAAACAGGCGGGCAAAGCGCTTTGCGCGGGAAAATAACAGGTATTTTAGCGTGTCTTGCGCGCGCGTAAGCAGGCCTGAATTTTTCCAGCGGTACAAATAAATATTATAGATGACGCCGTTGATTTGCGGGCAGCGCACCGGCATAAATGCCAAAAACGGCATGAAGCTTATGGGCATGAAAAGGACAACCCTGCCGGGGCGCTCCGATTTTATCCAGCGGGCCAGTTCGCGCGTGTGAAGCCAGGCGGCCGCAATGCCCGTGCGTTCGTTGCCGGCTCGCTTGGGAAAGCATTTGATCTCAATATTCGCTGCGGGTGGAAAATTATTTTCGTCTAACAGCGTCCTTTCGGTTTCGCGCAGCACGAAGACAAAGCGCCTATGCGGATTTTTCAAGGCACACTGGTAGCTGTGATGGGTGTATTCCCAATAATGTCCGGAAAGTTTTTCCAAAAAAACGAGTGTCTTGTGCGAGGGCATGTCGGTGAATGATGCTGGATGAAAAGCCTGGCACACTTATAGTTTGCCGCGGGCGTGCCGTAGGAATTTTAGCGGGTTGTTTTTCTTGTTGTACGGTGTTGTTTTTGCCGCGTCAAACCCTAACGGGTTGGCGGGTTTGATATCGATCCAGTCTCCTTCGCCCTGATGGGAGACGATGAGGCTAAACGCGCATTTTGACGGGGCGATTCCCTGTGGCAAGACGGTCCGCAGCGATCGCCACTGTGTGTAGTTGCCCGGATAAAGGCGCTCTTCGATTTGGTGAATGATTCCGTCCGGATTCCTGGCCCAAAGGCGCAGCAAAATGATGGTGCCCTCAGACACTTGGCCGCGCATATCCACGCGCCAGGCGTTTGCTTGAATGGGTGTTTCCACGCGATAAAGATGAAAGTTTTTGGCACCGCTTAGCCGAGCATATACATTATTCGCCTCGTCCGTGTGGTATGTGAGTGCGAGTGCCGGCGCCCGCTGGATGAGCGCTCCAAAATCCCGTGGCAGCGTGCCATCGTATTGCAGCCACAAGGGGTTGACGTCGTCGCCGTTGGCAGCCCGGGTTTGGGACCAATCTGTATCTAAAAAATGAATACGCTTTGCATGCGGGCTTTGTGGCGCGTAAACACATTGCAATGCCTGCTTGAGCTGCGCCGAGGCCGCGCTGTGCCCGGCCAGCGGTGCGAGCCATTTTTGCGAAAGCGCGCCGCGCCCGCGCTCGCGCGCCCAGCGCGCGAGCTTGAGGGCGGCCTCGGCGCTTGGGTCGGCGCGCACGGTTAGCTGTACGCTTCGTTTGCCCAGGGCATAAGGGCGGGCGCACTGGATATCAAAACGCGCCTGCGCGGCCAAAAAGGCGGTGAGGTTTTCGTAGAGGCGCTGTGCCTCGTGGTAACGCGTGGGCTGTGCCGCGCGCGCCAGCTTGGCTTTCGCCAGTTCCATTTTGCAAAACGCCTCGCTAAAACGAAAACGCTGCGTGAGCGCGGCGACGGCCGCGCTGTGAGAAAGCTCGTTTGCCTGCTGTTGCGCCTCGCGCAGCAGGTTGGCCATTTCGCCGAGTTGTGCGGGGGTTGCCAAAAGTCCCTGTGTCTCGTCGTGATAACCGCGCAGCCAATAGATGTTTTCCTTTTGCGTGTGCCAGGCGTCTTCCCAGAGCGAAAAAAAGGCGCGCACCGGTGCGGCCGCCCCGCCGTATTGCTGGGCGTACCATTGCGATTGCAGTTGCGAGGCATCGGCATCGATATCCCACAGCAGTTGCATGAGTACCCAGAGTTTTTGGGTATCGTACTGCGGCACGGGAATCGCCTCGGCGAAATAAGCGCGTGCGCCGATTTGGTGGGCGCGCTTGAGCCACTGTGGCAGCAGCTCAAGCGGGCGTGGGATAAGGAAAGGATTGCCGTACAGGTAGTCGTAAATGCCGAAAAACTCGGTGCCGCTATTCGCCCAGCGTTTAAGCAGGCCTGTCTCGTCTTCGCGGAACTTTGGGTCGTGCCAAAAACTGCGGTCGCTGCACACGAAAGGGATGATGTTTTTTTCAAGCGCGAAGGACGGTGTGTCGGTGTTCCATTGGTAGGAAAGGCACCCGATATATTTGTTTTTAAACCCGGTTTTTTGGAGTTCGTGCGCGGCCGTGTTCATGAAGGCGAACACCGTGTCCGAATAATCGGGCAAGCTGCGGTAAAAATGCAGCGCCCCGCGTGCTTCAACCGCTTTTTGAGACTGCGAAAAACGCGGATGGTCGTCCAGGCTCAGCGAATAGGAAAAGGCCCGCGGATTTTTCTCAAAAAAACGCGCCGCCTGCTGTCCGCAAAAACGCGCGCACGCCTCTTCGGTAAGTTCGGGATGATACTGGCGTGCGGCCGCGTCGGTGGCCGGATTTTCCTTGCCCGCGAAAAATCCGCGCCACGCGGGATTTTTTTTCAGGACATCGCCATTGATTATTCTTCCCAAGGCGTGCCCCATCGAGAAAGGATTGCCTATCCCGTTGCGCAATGCCCAACGTTGTCCTGCTGCGCCGTGTAAACCGTAGATTTGACGGCTGAGAAAAGATGGCGCTGGCGACTGCTCCATCGCAGGCAAAATCCAGGGGATTTCCTTCTTGGAAATGAATTCTCCATTAATGTCCGGTGTGTACCAACGCACGCCCGCATGGGTACGCAAGAACCAGTAAACACCCTGGCAAAAGCCAAGTGGGGTCTTGGCGCTGATTGTGAGTGTGTTGTCATGTGAGCGCACAAAAAAACGCTCGTTATCTCGAATATCCTCGGGAATTTCATTTGTGCATTCCAGCACAACGGCACCCGCTTCAGCCTCACTGTGCGCAGGTGTGGCCATTTGTGCCATGCGGTTTAGCACGCGCGAAAAATCATCGACGGCCTGTCGTTGTTGTTCGGTGAGTCTTTCGGGGCTTTGCACACGTGCGGGTTGCCCCTGTGCGTCGATGAGCACTACTTGCGCACCCAGCGGCAGGCATAGAAACCCGCACACAACAGCGGCCTTCAGAGCATCTGAGAAACCTGCGCGCATCGGTCAGTGAAGGGCTCTTGCTTGCCGTTTGCCCACAACAGCGGCGCCCACACACATCAAAATGGCGGTGAACACGACTGCCGGACAGGCGGCGGGAAAGTCAATGGTCCCCTGCATGCCAAGTAGTAGCAATCCCAACAACAAGTACCAGACCAGCGGTGAGGCTGTCCGCAGGTGTGGCAGGATATTTGCCAGCCAATAGACCAGTATGGCCAGCAAAAACAGGCTGCCTGCTATGCCCACGTCGGCGGGGAATTCCAGCCAGTCGCAGTGGGCGTGTTCCAGTTGGAAGGGGGCGGTTTTTCCGTGCTCCACGGTAGTGACAAAGGCGGGGTTGCCGCGCGTGTATTTGTCGCTGGAATAAAAGAAACTCCCGCCGCCATGTCCCCATAGCGGCCTTTCCTTCACCACGTCGGCTGCTACCTTGATGAAGGTCAGGCGTCCTGCGACAGAACTTTGCGAATCGAGTAATTCAAAACGTTTCAAAGCGGAGAGCTGATATTCAATGGAGGCATATCCGCCCGCCGCACAGACTAAAACGCCCGCCGTGAGGCTGACGAACATGATTTTCAGTGCGCCCATACGCCGCCGTCGAATGGCGGCCATGGCGGCGAAGACAAAGAGCATCGCGCATAAAACGGCCGCGATGATGAAACTGGCGCGCGAGCCCGCGTAACCGATGCCCGCCAGCAGTACGATCACCGGAAAAATGCACAGCCAATGTCTGCCGGAGAGGCGATTTTTTTCAATGTCCTGTTCGCGCCAATGCAGAAAAACGCCCAGCGCCAACGCGAGATTCAAATAGCAGTACGTGGCGCCATGGGTGTTGTTGACGAAGCTGCCGAAAAGAAAAACGGCCCATTGCCCGCTTTGGTACAGCCACAGCATTTTGTCCGACCCGCTCAGGCGTACTGCGATCGCCAGCACGCACATCAAACAGGCGGTCAGGATGCTCGTCCAGATGAGGATCATCCAGCTGCGCCGGCGTGTCAGGCCGATTTTCAGCACGCTCATCATCAATAGCGGCGCTGCCCAGTAGAGGGCGTAACGCGCACCGCTCATGTCGTAGTAGGGCACATCCAATCCGCTGGGTAGCCATTTTATGTGTTCCAGCGGTGCTTGCCACACCATGTGCACGCCGTTGAATAATCCGACCTTGTAGCAGGCGTACGGATTGAGAAACTGGATGATGACGTAGCCCAGAAACCCGAGCGTAAGCCAGAAGACAGGAAAGCGCACAAGCGCGTGCAAATTTTTAGAGGGGGTGGGGCTGTCGGGGTCTTTCAGCGGCATGAACAGCGCGAAAAATCCCGCCAGCACCAGCGCCATGTTTATTTCCTGCGCGACGATATGGATACCCCCGAAAATCCACGGCAACTGCGCGACGAGCACGCAGCTGACAAACAGCACGATCTTTTCTCGCGTCGATGTGCGCGCGCTTTTTTGGCCGCGCATGCGCCGGCTATGGGCGGCGGCAAAGCGGTTGCTGTCGGGTGCGGCCATGTTGTTTTAAGTGCGCGGGCCCTGGTAGGCGTCGTGCAGGCGTAGAAGCCCCTCGAGCCTGCCCTGTGCGTCGACGACCGGCAGGACGGAAATTTGGGAAGGCCTGTCTTCCATGATGTGCAGGGCCTCGGCCAGCATGATGTCGGCGCGCACGCAGATGGGGTTTTTTGTCATGAGCGCGTCGGCGCGCATGCCGCGGATGCCCTCGCCGCTTTGCAGGGCGCGGCGCAGGTCGCCGTCGGTGATGATGCCGACAAGCTTTCCGTCTTGCACCACGCAGGCCGCCCCGTGGGCGTACTTGGTTATGGCGATGACGACCTCGTGCAACGGTGTCTCGGGAGAAATGGTGGCGACTTCCTCCTTGCGGTGCATGATGTCGGCCACACGCAACAATAAATTGCGCCCGAGCTGTCCGCCCGGGTGGAAGCGCGCGAAATCCTCGGGCTTGAAATTGCGCGCCTGCATGAGCACGCAGGCCAGCGCGTCGCCGATGGCCAGCGAGAGCGTGGTGCTGGTGGTCGGCGCGAGGTTGAGCGGGTCGGCCTCGCATTGCACGGTGCCGTCCAGCACGACGTCGGCCTTCTCGGCCAGCGGGCTTTCCATCTGCCCGACAATCGCGATGACCGGGGATTTAAACTGGCGCAGCAGCGGCAGCAAATGCAGCAGTTCCAGCGTCGAGCCGCTTTTGCTTAAAAGGATAGTGGGGTCGCCTTTTTGGTAGATACCCAAATCGCCGTGCAGCGCCTCGGCGGGGTGCAGAAAAACGGCGGGCGTGCCGGTGCTCGAAAGCGTCGCGGCGATTTTTTGCCCGATCAACCCGGACTTGCCCATGCCGCTGACCACCACCTTGCCCTTGTGCCGGAGGATCAGCTCGGCCGCCTCCACAAGGCGCTTGTCCAGGCGTTGAGCCGCCGAGGAAATCGCGCGGGCTTCCGCCTCAAGGACGTTGCGGGCCAGTTGTTGCAGTTCGAGGGATGCGGAATCTGTCATGGAGAAAAATTTATTTGTTCAAAAGGGCGCGGGCGTGCTCGAGATCCTCGGGCGTGTCGATGGCCACGGCGTGGTAGTCGGTTTCGACTGTTTGAAAGCTCATGTTCTTTTCCAAAAAGCGTAACTGTTCGAGCGACTCGGCGCTTTCAACACCGCCGATTTCCAGCGTCGGATAAATTTCCAGCGCCTTGCGCGAGTAGCCGTACACGCCCAGGTGCCCCCAGTACGGGCGCTTTTGGCACCACGACTCGATCGGTTCGCCGCGCAGGTAGGGAATCGGCGAGCGCGAAAAATAAATCGCGTGCCCGTCCTGCGCCCGCGCGACTTTCACGAGGTTGGGGTCTTGCAACTGCTTCGCCTCTTTGATCGCGTAGACGGCGGTGACCAAATCGCAAGCGGTTTGCTCGCGGCGCAAGACAAGCGAGTCGAGCAGGACAGGGGCGATGAACGGTTCGTCGCCCTGCACGTTTAAAAAGAAGTCGCCTTCCAGCCCGCCTTGCATCAGTTCAACGAGGCGTTCCGTGCCGTTGCGGCACTGCGGCGAGGTCAGCCGCACGTCGGCGCCGAAGGCCTTGGCGGCGGCCACAACCTCGTCGCTGTCCGTCGCGATCACGACCGCGCGGGCGCGTTTCATTTGCGAGACCTTTTCCCAAACATGCTGGATGACAGGTTTGCCGCCCAGATCCAGCAGGACTTTGCGCGGCAGCCGCGTGGAGGCCAGGCGCGCGGGAATGACAACAGTGGCGCTCGTTGTTTGCATTACCAAAACGATAAAACGCTTTGGAAGCGCTTTCGAGCAAAATTGCAGGCCGCCGCGCCGCGTGGCGTTTTTCATTTCCTTGTTGCTCAAAATCCTTTAAAAGAAGCTATGCGCATTTTAGTCACCGGAGGAGCCGGATTTTTGGGCAGCCACCTTTGCGAAAAACTGCTGGAGCAGGGGCACGAGGTCGTCTGCGTGGATAATTTGTTCACCGGCCGCAAGGACAACCTGCTGCCGTTTTTGAACAACCCGCGTTTCGAATTTGTGCGGCACGACGTGGTCGACCCCTTCAAGGCCGAGGTCGACCGCATCTACAACCTGGCGTGCCCGGCCTCGCCCGTGCATTACCAGCACAACGCAATCAAGACCATCAAAACATCCGTCATGGGCGCCATCAATTCGCTCGGCCTGGCCAAGCGCACCGGCGCGCGCATCTTGCAGGCATCCACCTCCGAAGTCTATGGCGACCCGCAGGTGCACCCCCAGCCCGAAAGCTACTGGGGCAACGTCAACCCCATCGGCATTCGCTCCTGCTACGACGAGGGCAAGCGCGTCGCCGAGACCCTCTTTTTCGACTACCACCGCATGAACGGCGTCGACATCCGCCTGGTGCGCATCTTCAACACCTACGGCCCCCGCATGCTCGCCAACGACGGCCGCGTCGTTTCCAACTTCATCGTCCAGGCCCTCAAGGGCGAGGACATCACCATTTACGGCGACGGCTCCCAAACCCGCTCCTTCTGCTACGTCGACGACCTCATTGAGGCCTTCGTCAAAATGATGGAGCAGACCCAAACAACCGGCCCCGTCAACATCGGCAACCCCGGCGAATTCACCATGCTCGAACTCGCCCAACTCGTCATCAAACTCACCGGCACAAAATCCAAAATCACCCACAAGCCCCTCCCCGCCGACGACCCCAAACAACGCCGCCCCGACATCTCCCTGGCTAAAAAAATCATCAACTGGGAACCCAAAATTTCGCTCGAAGAAGGACTCGCCAAAACGATCGAATATTTTAAGAAGACCGACCTGTAGGGTGCAAAAGCACGGGTAAGATTTTTTCGGGGAGGAAGGATGATGAGGATGCGGGGGGAAACCCGTTTTTTGGAAAAAACGGGTTTCCCCCCGCGCCCCCCTTCCCGAAAAAACTTTTGTGACAGATGCTGCGCATCTGAAAGTTCGTGCGGGTGCACTGATTAAAATAAGCTCGCGAATTCCTGTGCAGCAACCTCAGCAGTGCACCGTGGTTTCGGGTGCGCAGCACCCGTCGTAAAAGTTTTTTGGGAAAGGGGCGCGGGGAAGACCTTTTTTTTCAAAAAAAGGTTTTCCCCGCATCCACTCATCCAAAACTCTTTCCCTTCTTACCGTGCCGCCACGCGTTCCAAATAAACAGCGCGCCCAATAAAATTAAAAACAACGAATAAAACGTGCCGCGGCTTAGGCCGAGGATGAGAGTGGCGTCTGGTTCGCGGAAGCATTCGCACAGGATGCGCACGAGGGCGTAAGTGATCAGGAAGATGCCGGAGAGTTGGCCGTTGTGGGGGGTGCTGGGGTTTTTGCGCCAGAAGAGCCACTGGGTTAGGATTAGGAGCAGGAGGCCTTCGAGGAGGGCTTCGTAGAGTTGGGAGGGGTGGCGGGCGGCGATGAATTCTACGGGGATGCCGGGGGGGGCGCTTTTGGGGAAGATGACGGCCCAGGGGGCGTCGCTGAGTTTGCCCCAGAGTTCGCCGTTGATGAAATTGGCGATGCGGCCGAAGAGCAGGCCGGGGGGGACGAGGGTGACGACGATGTCGCCCAGCGCGGTGAAGGGCAGGTGGTTGCGTTTTGCGAAGATTATGAGGGCGATGATGACGCCTAGAAAGCCACCATGGCTGGCCATGCCGCCTTCCCAGACGCGCAGGATGAGCAGCGGGTCGCGGCTCCATTCGGGCAACGCGTAGAGCAGACAATAACCCAGCCGTCCGCCGACGAGCACGCCGAGGATGAGGTAAGTCATGAGGTTGGCCTGCGCTTCGAGGTTTAGGGGCGAGCGGCCTTTTTTGTAATAGAGATGCAGGAGCGCCCAGCCGACGAGAAAGCCCATGAGGTAGGCTAGGCCGTACCAGCGGATGCCGTCGGTCGGCCAGCCGTCGGGGAAGCGTACCACAAAGGGGTCGAGGTTGTGCACCCAGTAGGCGAGAGAGGAAAACATAAGCTAGGCGCTTTTCTCCTTTTTGCGCGCGGCCAAGTATTTTTCGCGCGCCAGTTCGCGCATGTCCACGGCCATGTCGTCTTTTTCAAAAATTTCGCGCCCGATGAGGCTTTCAAAAATGTCCTCCATGGTCACGACACCGACAAAGGAGCCGAACTCGTCGACGACGACCGCGAGCTTCTGGTGGTTTTTTAAAAGCGTCTGCAACGTGGATGCGGCGGTGGCGGTCTCGGGTGTGAAGACAACCGGCTGCATCAGCGAGGCGATGGGCAGCTCGTCCTCGTCGTTGGCCTTGGCCTTGAGCAGGTCGCGCCGGCGCACGATGCCAGCGATACCCTCGACCGTGTCCTTATAAATGGGGATACGCGAAAAAGGCACGGTGGGGAACTGCGCCAGCACGTCGCCGACGGTGCGGGTTTTGTCCAGCGTCATCACGACCGTGCGGGGAGTCATGATCTGGCTGACTTCCACGTCGTCCAGGCGCAGGGCGTTGTTGATGAGGACGCTCTCCTCGTTGGTCAGCGCGCCTTCTTCGGCGCTTTTTTGCGCCAGCAGCACAATTTCTTTCTCTGCAGCTTCGCCCGGATCGGTTTTTGGGGCGGGGCGCACGACCAAGCGCACAAAGCGCCCGCTTAAAAACGAGAAGGGCTTCATGACAAAACGCACGACCGTGAGCGCTTTTTCCGCGTGGGGCAGCAATTGCGGGCGGTAGCGCACGCCTATGTTTTTCGGTAAGATCTCGGATAACAGTAAGATACCGAGCGTTAAGCCCACGGCAAACAGGTACTGGTGCGTGGGAAACACCTGGGCGGCTAAAATTCCGCAAATAAATGCGCCAAAGGTGTTTGAGATGGTATTGAGCGTCAGGATGGCCGGGATGGTCTCATCGATCTCTTTTTTATAGCGTTCGAAGCGTTCACCCGCGCGGCGTTTGCGCAGTTTGAACGCCTCGATCTCGGCGGTGGTGGCGCTTAACATAATGGCTTCCAGCGCCGAACAGAAAAAGGAGACACCCAACGTGAGAATGACGGCTATTAATAACGTGTGCATTGGCAATTATCGGGTGCTGGCCGTTGTGGCGCGCGCACGGCGGGGCGATCCGTTTTGCATCACAAATAAACGGTCTCCAAAAAAAGAAGGGAACAAATCTCTCATTTGCGTGTTCAAACTATAGTAGACGGCTCTTGTCGTCGCTTCAAGCCAGTAAAGGAATTGAAATCTTTGCATGGCGATGGATATTTTGCCTTGACGCACAGGGGGAATTTGGGGCATAACTGGTATCAACCCGTTATGAAAGCCCCTAAATTTTCTTTTCCTGTCGTGGCCGCGTTGGTCGGTTTTGTGATTTTCACCAGCGGTTGCACCGCTTGGCGCGAAGGCGTCCAGCAGGACGTAGTGCTGAAGTCCGAGCCGGCGGCCGCCAACGTGTACATCAACGGCGTCGAGGTGGGCCAAGCCCCGCTGATCGCCACCATGCGCACGAAGAACATCTATGTGGTGGAGTTCAAGAAGGACGGCTTCCGCGATTTGGAAGCGCTTGTCTCGCCCATACAGAACCTGCCCTTTGTGCGCACGGGTCTGTACACCGACACCGGCCGCTACAACAAGCTCAAGCCCAATCCGCTTGACGGCGAGCTGATCGCCGACTTGGTGCCCACGACCGCCTCGGTCGATCCCTATGCGGATCTGTCCGCCAGAATGCGCCAGCTCGACAAGATGCTCGAAGAGGACAAAATCGGCCAGGCCGAGCACAAGGTCATGAGCCAGCAGCTCATCGACGCGTACAACCCCGACAAGAAATAAGCGCAGTCCAGATTTTTTCAGAAAGCCCGTCGCTTCCGGCGGGTTTTTTATTTTAGAGTATTTCCACGTTTTTGTTTTCCTATGTCCGAACCATCCCAATCGCGGCGCACGCCGCTGTACGACTTTCACATCCGCCACGGCGCCCGTATCGTGGAGTTTGCGGGCTGGGAAATGCCCGTGCAGTATTCGGGCATCATCGCCGAACACAAGGCCACGCGCCAGGCGGCGGGGCTCTTTGACGTCAGCCACATGGGCGAAGCGCGTGTCAGCGGCCCAGGTGCGCTCGCTTCGCTCGAAAAAATAATGACCAACAAGATGGCCGACCTGCCCATCGGCGCCGCGCGCTACAGCCTGATGTGCTACGACAACGGCACGGTCGTGGACGACGTGATCGTCTACCGCATGACCGAGCAGGAATTTTTTATTTGCCTGAACGCAGGCAACGCGCAAAAAGACGTCGCCTGGCTCAAAGCACATTGCGAAAACTGCACCGTCACCGACGAGACAACGCAATGGGCGCAGCTCGCGGTTCAAGGCCCTCTAGCCATTGAGATCCTGCAGCAAATTTCCGACATCGACCTGTCCGCGATCAAGCGCTTTCATTTCGCCCAAGGCACCTGTGCGGGCGTCCCCGTCCTTTTCAGCCGCACCGGCTACACCGGTGAAGACGGCCTAGAACTCTACATCCCTGCCGCCGCCGCCGAAAAAATCGCCGAGCAAATCATCGCCGCCGGCGCCCCCAAAGGGCTCCTGCCCGTCGGTCTGGGCGCGCGCGACTCCCTGCGTCTGGAGGCCGGCTACCCGCTCTACGGCCACGAAATTTCCGACGCCATTACCCCCTTGACCGCCGGACTAGGCTGGGTCGTCAAACTCGACAAAGGCGACTTCATCGGCCGCTCCGCGCTTCAGCAAGAAAAACAACAAGGTTCGAAACAACGCCTCGTCTTCTTCAAACTAACCGACCGCCGCATCGCCCGCCAAGGCATGGAAATCGTTCACGAAAACAACACCGTCGGCCAAGTCTGCTCCGGCACTCTCTCCCCCGTAACCAACCAACCCATCGGCAGCGCGCTGGTCAACAGCGACGCCTTCGACAAACCCCTAGGCGTACTCGTGCGCGGCCAAGCCATCCCGCTCGTTTTATCTAAGCCGCCCTTGCATAAGTAGGGAAGGAAATGTTTTGGATTAGGGAAGGATGATGGATGCGGGGAAAACCCTTTTTTGAAAAAAAAGGGCTTTCCCCCGCGCCCCCTTTCCCAAAAAACTTTTACGACGGGTGCTGCGCACCCGAAACGGCGCTTGGGTCTTGCCTTTGTGGGCGCAATCTTCGAAGATTTTTCCTATGTCTGATATACCCGAAAATTTGAAATATACTGCCGAGCATGAATGGCTGAAACTTGAAGCCGACGGCACGGCCTTGATCGGCATCACCGCGCATGCGCAAAGCTCGCTGGGCGATATTACCTTTGTGGAACTGCCAGCAGTGGGCAGCACATTGGAAAAAGGTTCCACCTTTGGTGTCGTGGAATCAGTCAAGGCTGCGTCGGACTTGTACGCCCCCGTTTCCGGCGAAGTACTGGAAGTCAACGCGGCACTCGAAGGCGCCCCCGAATCCGTCAACGCCTCCCCCTACACCGACGGCTGGATGCTAAAGGTAAAACTTTTCGACACCGCGCAGCTAAACGACCTGCTGGACGCCGCCGCTTATCAAGCCCTAGTCGGTTAAAAACCACGAACCGAACGACACAAGGATGCGCCAGCATCCGTCCTAGGGTGCATTTTCGAATTATGAATTTCGCCTGCACAGTCTGGACTTGGGTCCTTTTTTGGTGTCCTCGCCTCGACGATATAAATATCGCCTCGGCTCGAAGCCCCAAAAAATGCCTCCAAGCCAGCCCGCGCATTCAAAATCCCTAATTCGAAAACACACCCTAAAATTTTTTTGAAAGGGGTGCGGGGAAGACTTTTTTTATTTTAAAAAAGTTTTCCCCGCATTTTTTTAATTCCTTCTACTCTCCCTTTTTTTCTCCTTCCTCCTCATCCTACGCGGAAGCGTAGGATGAGGTCGTAGGTTTGGGAGCGCAGGGAGAAGTCGTCGAGCACGCGGGTGTGGTCTTGGGAGGAGAGGCGTTGGACGCCGGTGGTTTCGCCTTCGGGGCCGTCGTCGAGGCCGTAGGTGTACCCGGCGCCGGCCAGGTCGGTGACGATGTAGCGGTCGTGGAAGGCTTGGCGGCGGTCGCTTTTGCGGGGTTTCCAGCCGACGAAATCGATGAATTGCCCGGGGCGCAGCAGGGGGGCGAGGCCTTCGCGCATGCGTTGTTTGAATTTGCTTAGGGAGGTGCGGATGTTGGCGGCGTTGCTGTGGTATTCGAGGCGATCGGGGAAGCGTTTTTGGGCGGCGAGGACGTCGAGCAGGCGCTCAAGGGGACGCAGGAAGCGGCCGCGCGGGGTGCCGTCTGCGGTGGCGAAATAGGGGTCTATGAGCATGACGAGCTTGGCGTGGTTGAGCAGGCGCTCGACGGGGCGGATAAGCTCGGCGGCGTCGCGCCCGACGGTGATGGTGGCGTCGCTGCGCCAGAGGGGTTCGGCGTCGGAAATTTCTGTGGCCAGGCACACACGCGGGGCGTTTGCGGGGTTTTCCTCGGAGACGATGGCGTGGAAAGGCCGGCCGCTTTCCTGGCATTGCAGCGCATTTTGCAAATAGGGGATCTCCTCGAAAAACGCGCGCTTGTCCGGCGGCATCATGCGCTGCTTGGAGCGCGAGAGGTGCTCGAGCATCCAGGCTTTTTCGCCATCGCGCAGGGGGGAGCTTTCGATTTTGTCGTACAGGCGCGCGCGCCAGTTGTCGGGATAGGATGCGATGAGGCGCCCCTGCTCGAAGCTGAAGTCGAAAAACAGCCGCGCGAAGCGGTCGCGCGAGGGAATGAGGCACTCGGGGTCAACTGCGTATTCGTTCCACATGTCTCAGGAAAACAGTTCGCGCGCGCGCTCGGTGAAAAATCCGTCGGGCCAGCGGTTCTCAAAATCGCCGTCCTGAGTAAGTTGAATGGGAATGAGATCAGTGCCGTTTTTGCCCGCCTTGGCGTAGACGACCGAGATCATCTCGGGGGAGAGCTTCGGCCAATCTGCGGGATACTCGGGATCGTTTTGAAAACTCTGGCGGATGCGCTTGAGCAGGCGCAGCATGAGGTTTTCGCTGTGGGTTTCCAAAATGAAACGGTTGCCGCGCAGCAGGGCCGATTTGATAAAAATGTCCGCCAGATCCGCCTGCAGGGCGGGGTGAATGTGCAGCTCGGGCTGCTCGACGATGATGGTTTTAAAATCGCTGGCGGCCGACAGCAGGAGCACGGGGACAACCTGGCTTAGCCCCACGCCCACGTCGCGGTGGCTGACTTGCATCTCGTTGCGCAGGTCGTACAATGCGAGCTGGTTGACGTGGGGCAAGGCGGGATCTTCGATGAGTTTTTGGAGCTTCTGCTCGTCGGCATCGCGCGCTTTTTTTTGCGCGAGGCGCTTGGCGGCCTCGCGTGTTTTGACAAAGCGGTTCAGGCGAAATTCGTAGCCCGTTTGCAAGTGCTCGGTCCCCAAAAACTCGTTCACCTCGCGGCGCAAAGAGCCCTCGTCGCGCAACATCTCCCAGGCGTGCCCGCCGCCCGCGCGCCAGTTCGGGTCGCTGCGGTCTTCGAGCGAGAAGCCGCGGTCGGGATACGCGCGCAAGGGGCCGAGGTAATTGAGCGTGCGCAGGTAGTCGTTCACGCGGTCGGCGGCGGTGGACACCAACGAATCGATAAACTGCGGCAGCACGGCTTCGAGAATCTGTTTGTATTTTTCAAGTGTGCCGGAGGCGCTTGTCTTGCGGCGCGCGGGCACGCCGTTTGTCAGCGCCATGCGCTTGGGCAGCAGCCGTCCGCCTTGAAAACGCATGCGCGTGGCCAATGCCTGGGCGTACGTGCGCAGTTTTGCGGCGTCGGCGCCCGAGGGCGGCGCCTTCTTGGTCGACAGGCTCGCCATGCGTTTGAAAAGCCGCGCGAACAGCGGGTGTTCCAAATTCAGCGACTGCACCGCGAAGCCCTCCTTGCCCGCGTAATGCGCCTTGAGCAGGGGCTGTTCGTCCACATCCAGCCAGTAATGTTCAGGATGCGGGGCGGGCGTCAGGTCGTCGTCGGTGGCCTTGGGTTTTAAAAAGGAAACGCTCGCGCGAAAGCGCACGGATTCATCGAAAAACGTGTTGAGCCGCGGGGTCTGCACGTCAAAGCCCAGCGTGAAACTCCCGCCGTGCTGGTGGCGGAAAACGACGTTGTCAAACCCGCCCAAGTGCACGGAGTTGCCCGTCAAGGTCGGGTTGACGACGTCCAGCTCCCCCGTCATCGCCACATGGTGCGCCCACAAAAGCGCGTGCAAAAAGGACGACTTGCCCACGCTGTTTTGCCCGAACACCAGCGTGATCGGCGCCAAGCGCACATGCTGCGGGGTGCCGAAGGCCTTGAAGCGCGACACGCTCATGCCGGTGAGCCCGGCGTTTGGCTCGTCGGTGTTTTCCACGCACAGGGCGTCGCGCAGGCGCCTGGCCTCGGCGTCGGTGAAGGTGGCCTCCTCGTCGACGCAGCGCAGATCGCCGCGCTGTTTCAAAAAATGCTGGAAAGCGGCCGTGCTCATGCCGAGTTCGGCGGCCAGGCGGGTAAGAGTCTTTGGCATAACAAGTGCGGTTTTCTTGAGTGTACCGCCTCCACGGCCGTTGGCAACCTTGCAATCGCCTATTTATGTGTTCACTCCGCGCGCAAATTTTGGCAAAATTGAAAAATTGCCATGAGCGAGCACCACACACAGCCTTCCCAAGCCGACAACACGAACGACCTTTACGCGGTTCGTTTGCAAAAGCTCGAGGAGATGCGCAAGGCGGGCAAAGACCCCTACGCCGCCAATTGGCCGCAGACGCACACCAGCGCGCAGGTCAAGGCGCTGTATGAAAAAGAACTCGCCCCGCAAGAGGTCGACGGTCATCTGCCGGAGGGCGTCGAAGGCCCCTTTGTCTCACTGGCCGGGCGCCTGACGGTCTTTCGCGTGATGGGCAAGGCGAGCTTCGTGAAAATTCTCGACCGCGACGGCGTTATCCAGCTTTATTTCAAGCGCGACATCGTGGGTGAGGAGGCTTACAACGCCTTCAAAAAACTCGACGTGGGCGACATCATTGGCGTCAACGGCACGCTCTTTAAGAGCAAGACGGGCGAGGTGACCGTGCGCGTGCACGCCTTTGACCTGCTTTCAAAAGCGCTGCGCCCCTTGCCGGAAAAGTGGCACGGCCTCAAGGACGCCGACGCGATCTACCGCCAGCGCTACCTCGATTTGATCGTCAACCCTGACTCGCGCGAGCGCTTTTTCAAGCGCAGCGCGATCGTGCGGGAGATCCGCAGCTTTTTGTGGTCGCGCGATTTCACGGAAGTGGAATTGCCCGTTTTGCAAAACATGGCAGGCGGCGCGGCGGCGCGCCCCTTTGTCACGCACTTCAACGCGCTGAGCTGCGATTTTTACATGCGCATAGCGCCCGAGCTTCATTTGAAACGCATGCTCGTGGGCGGGTTTGACCGTGTGTTCGAGCTTGGGCGCGTCTTTCGCAACGAGGGGCTCTCGCGCCGCCACAACCCGGAGTTCACGATGCTGGAAGTCTACCAGGCGTACAGCGACTACCGCGGCATGATGACGCTGATGTACGACATGGTGCAGCACCTGTGCAAGACGGTGCTCGGCGGCAACACCCGCATCCCGCGCGCCGACGGCGGCGAGATCGAGCTGGGCGGAAAATGGCGCGAAGTGTCTTACCGCGACCTGGTCATAGAGGCCACCGACGACAAGGATTGGTTCTCGCGCTCAAAACAGGAAAAGCTCGCTGCTTGCGAGAAGCTCGGCATCGAGGTGAATCCCGCGCTGGATGACTTTGCCGTCACGCAAGACGTGTATGAAAAAATCGTCGAGCCGAGCCTCATCCAGCCGACGTTTGTCACGCATATCCCCAGCGAGCTGTGCCCCTTGGCCAAGCTCACGCCCGACGGCTCGGGCACGCTCGATGTGTTTGAACTGTGCATCAACGGCCAGGAGATCGCGCCCGCGTACTCGGAGCAGAACGACCCGCTCACGCAGCGCAAAATGCTCGAGTGCCAGGTGGGTGACGAAAAGCAAAATCTGGACGAGGACTTTTTGACGGCGCTCGAACACGGTATGCCGCCTGCTGGTGGTATGGGCGTGGGCATCGACCGCCTGGCGATTTTGCTCACGGGGGCGGCCAGCATCCGCGATGTGATTTTGTTCCCCGCTATGCGCCCGCTTGCCGGCGAACGTGAAGGAACGCCGCAGCAAGAAAGCACAAAAGAATAAAAAATGCCCTGGTCGCTCTATCTGGCGTTAAAGCAGCTCTTCCCGACGGGGAAGATCGTCTCGTTTTTCGCCGCGATGAGCGTGTTGGGCGTGGCGCTGGGCGTGGCGGTGCTGTTGTGCGTGTCCAGCGTGATGAACGGCTTTGGCAAGGAAATCCGCGACAAGCTCGTCGAGGTAAACGGGCACTTGCAGATTTCCGACGGCGGCATCATGGAGGAACCCTACGCGCTGGCCGAAAAAATCGCGCAAGATGGCGAAGTGTCCGGCGTCGCGCCGATCGCCCGCGGCGTCGTCATGCTGCAATACGGCAACCGCCCGAGTTTTCCCGGAGTACTCGGCGTCGGCGAGGCGGCGGGGCAGGAAGTGATCCCGCTTTCGAAATATGTTTTCATGGGCAGCCTTGAGGAGCTGGACGACGACTCGATTTTGCTGAGCACCGGCCTGGCCCGCGCGATTGGCACGACGCTCGGCGAGGAGGTCGACTTGTTCACGCCGCTGATGCTCGACCACCTCAAGCGCGACGAGGTGCTGCTGCCGCGCACGTTGAAAGTGGCGGGACTTTTTGAAACGGGCTGGTCGGCCGTGGATGAAAACACCGCCGTTGTCACGCTGCGGTTGATGCAGGAACTTTACGGGCTGGACAAGGGCGCGCACAAATTGGCGGTGCGCTTAAAACACGCCGACAGCGACATGGGCGCCGCCGAGCGTGAAGCGGAGCGTTTTAACATGGAGCTATTGCGCCCGCCCCAAACCGCGATGAGCTGGATGGACGGCAACCGCGAATTTTTAAGCATCATCTTGCTCGAAAAAACCGTGATGGTTTTCGTGATGCTGCTGATTTTGGTGGTGGCCGCCTTTTCCATCATGATCTCGCTGCACACGTCCGTCGTGCGCAAGACACGCGAGATCGGGCTGCTCGGCGCGCTCGGCGCGCGTTCCTGGCAGTCGGCGGTTGTTTTTTGCTGGCAGGGATTTTTGATTGGGATCGCGGGCTCGCTGCTCGGCTGCGTGCTGGCGCTGGTCATTTTGAAATTCCGCAATGAAATTGTCGGGCTGGTGATGGATCCTGTCACGATGGCGAAGTATTACCAGTTTCTGAGTTTCCCCGCCGACTATGTGGTGGCGGACTTCGTGAAAATCATTCTCTTTGCGATCGTCGCGGCGACGCTCGCCGGGCTGTTGCCCGCGTGGCGGGCGGCCCGCATCCGGCCCTCGGAGACCCTGCGCCATGAGTGAACACCCCATCATCAGCGCCCGCGCCTTGGCAAAAACCTACACGGCCGCCGGCAGGGAAATTCCCGTGTTGCAGGGAGTCGATTTCGATATTCTCGCGGGAACGAGCGTGAGCATTCGCGGCGAATCCGGCTCCGGAAAGACGACGCTGCTGTATCTGCTCAGCGCACTGGAAACCCCGACTGGCGGCGAACTTTTTTGGGAAGGGGAACCCGTCAACGGAAAATCCCAGGACTGGAAAGCCGCCCGCCGCGCGCGCTGGATGGGCATGGTCTTTCAGGCCTTTTATCTCATGCCGGAACTCTCCGCGCTGGAAAATGTGCTGATGGCCCGCCGCATAGTAGGCCAAGTGCGCGCGCAGGATAGCCAACGCGCCAAAGAGCTGCTCGAGCGCGTGGGCTTAAAAGATCGCATGAAGCACGTCAGTGCGCAATTGTCCGGCGGCGAATGCCAGCGCGTGGCCGTGGCCCGCGCCCTCATGAACCGCCCAAAAATTTTATTGGCCGACGAGCCCACCGGAAACCTCGACGAGACGACCGGCGAAGGCGTCATGACCTTGCTGTTGGAACTCACCCGCCAGGAGGCAGCCGCGCTGATTTTGGTAACCCACAATGCCGCCCACGCCGCCCGCACCGACCAGACCCTGTTTTTGCGCAAGGGCGGATTTGGAAAATAGTACAGGGCAAGGCTGTCAGCTCAGCAGATTCAGCACGCCATCCGTCAAAAAAAGCAGCGGCACCATCAGCCATTCAATGATCGTGCGCATCAGTGTCCAAAAGACGGGGATGTTGATCAGGATGATTAGGATGATGAGCGAAAAACGCGCGATGCGCGCGTAGGTTTCGCGGCTCATGCCCGCATAAGGCAAAAAGTGCGAGCCGTCCAGAGGCGGTATGGGCAGCAGGTTGAAAACCAGCAGCAGCAAATTGACATACAGCGCCATGAAAACCGCCTGCTGGTGCAAATCGCTGCCGTAGCGCGTGGCGAAGGCCAGCGCGATTGCCAGCACTATGGCCAGCAGCAGGTTCATCGCGGGGCCAGCGGCGGTGGACACAAGATCGTCGCGCATGCGCGTTTTGGGGTTGGGCAGCGAGACTTGCACGGGCTTTGCCCAGCCGATGATCGCGAAGCCCGGGCTGAGCAAAATCATCAGCAGCGGAATCGCGATGGTGCCGATCGGGTCGATGTGCGCCAAGGGATTGAGCGTCACGCGGCCTTGCAGGCGCGGCAGCGGGTCGCCGAGTTTGTCGGCGGCGAAGGCGTGCCCCCACTCGTGCAGCGAGAGGCTGCACACCAGCACGAGAAACATGAACAGTTTTATGGCGAGTTCCTGGTCGATCATCGAAAAAAATTATTCTTTTGGCAGCCGCTTTGAAAGCTCGGCGCGTATTGGCTCGAGGGCGGGCGGGGCGGGCGACTTGAGCAGCGCGCGCGCCTTTTCAAATTCGCCCAGCTCCAGATAGCAGCGCGCCACATGCAAGCGCAGCGGCACGGCGGCGATCGGGTCGCTTGTCAGCGCGAGCGCTTTTTGCCAGGCGCCAAGCGCCTCTTTCCAGTCCGGCTCGGGTACTTGGTAAAAAGACTGCGCGTAGCGTTCGGCCAGCCTTGCCGAAGTGGGGTCAAGCTCCAGCGCGCGCTTGAATTCGGCCTGCAGGCGCGGGGAAAGCTCGTCGGCCTTTAAAAGGTTCGCGCTGACAAGGTACTCACCAAACACGTTTAAAAATTCGCCCATCTGGTAGTGGTACAGCGCCACGTCCGGCGCGAGCTTCAGGCAGGTTTGCAGCAGCGGCCAAGCCTCGTGATAGCGGCCGTTTTCGGCGTGGATGTTGGCCAGTTGCTGGTAGGCGACGGCCACCGAGTCGTCGAGCTTGCGCACGCGTTCGAAGACGGTCACGGCTCCCTTGTCCTCGCCGACCATGCGCAAAAATTTTCCGTAGTGCAGCAGCAGCAGCAGGTTGTCGGGATGGTCGCGCAGCAGCTGGGTGTAGGCGCCGGAAAGCTCGGCGATGGTGCGTTCGATCTCGCTTTCGGAGAGGGCGTCTTCTTTCTCCAGCAGCGTCTGCTGGCGTTTGACGATGTCGGCCAAGCGGTTTTCCAGCGGCGTCGCGTCCGCGCGTTCGCGCAGCTCGGCCTCCTTCTCCGGGGACAGCGGGTTGTAGCCCCACGCGCACACGCAGGTTAGGAAAATTAAAACAGTCGCGTGAAAAATCGTGCGCATCTTTTTAGTGGCAGCACTGCCCGCCGCAGCAATGCTGCACGGAGGATTTTTTCTGGCCGCAAGGGGCGGTCGCGTCCGTCTTTGCGCCGAAAGTTGAAAATAGTTTCTCGAGTTTGGCGCTGCCGCAATGCGGGCATTTCGGTTTTTCGCGGCCGCGGATGAGCAGTTCGAATTGCTTTTTGCAGCGCGGGCAGTTGTATTCGTACAGCGGCATTTTTATATGGGCGGTTTGGGAAAACGAAAAGCGTCTGTTTATCAATTATAGCGCACGCGCGCGTTTGTTTGCCATACAGAAAAACGGCGCCCGAGTCGGGGCGCCGTTTTCTTTGAATTATAAAAGCTCCGTCGTCTTATTTCTCGGCCGGCGCGGCAGCGGCGGGCGGGATGTCGAGCAGCTCGACGTCGAAGATCAGCGTCGCGTTGGGCGGGATGACGGGCGGCATGCCGCGCTCGCCGTAGGCCAGGTGGCCGGGGATGTAGAGTTTCACCTTGCCGCCTTTGCCGATGAGCTGCAGGCCTTCCGTCCAGCCGGCGATCACGCCGCTGAGCGGGAATTCGATCGGCTCGCCGCGCTCGATGCTCGAGTCAAAGACTTTGCCGTCGACCAGTTTGCCCTCGTAGTGCACCTTGACGGTGTCGGTGGCCGCGGGTTTTTGGTCGGAGCCTTTTTCGATGATCTCGTAGCGCAGGCCGCTGGCGGTCTGCTGGATGCCTTCCTTCTTGTCCAGTTCTTCAAAGAAGCTGGCGGCCTGGGCCTCGGCCTTTTTCGAGACCGCTTCCTGGCGCTTTTGGAAAAATTCCTGCAGCTTGGGCATGAGCGCTTCCATTTTGTCGTGGCCGGATTCGTCCTTGTCGTTAAGGCCCTTCACGAAGTTTTCCTTGACGATGGCCAGTTCCTCGGCCGAGAGAAATCCCTCGTCGACCATCTGCTGCATCGAGTGCTGCGTCTGGTGACCCTGCATCCAGCCCAGCGCTTCGAGCAGTTGGGCGTCGGTGGGTTCGTCCCCGAAAAGGGGCATGGCAATGCCCGCGGCGGCCGCAAGCATGAGTGCAATTTTGGTGTGTTTCATAAAGCGCCTATTCTTGGGCTTTTGCGCCATGGGTCAATCCGATTTTTTGGGCAGGCCAACTATTTTCCCCCATAAAAAGCGCTCGCCCGCACGCCCGAAAAGGCGCACAGTTAAGGATATGCGCGCCCCGCAGGACATTTTTGAAGTGAGCGAACTGACCCGCGAGATAAAGGGCCTGTTCGAGTCCCATTTCGCCCAGGTGTGGGTGCGCGGGGAGATTTCCGGCCTGCGCATGCAATCCAGCGGGCATGTGTATTTTTCACTCAAGGACGAAAACGCGCAGCTTTCCGCCGTCGTGTTTCGCGGGGCGGCCGCCAAGTTGAAAATGCAATTGCGCGACGGGATGCGAGTCTTGGCCTTCGGCCGTATCGACGTGTACGAACCGCGCGGCAGCTACCAGCTCATCGCTCAGGCGGTGTTGGAAGACGGCATCGGCCCCCTGCAGCAGGCCTTTGAACGGCTCAAGGAAAAGCTCTCGCAGGAGGGGCTTTTCGACGAGGATAGAAAAAAAGAAATTCCACGCTTTCCCCGCACGGTCGGTTTCGTGACTTCGCCCACCGGCGCGGTCTTGCGCGATTTTTGGAGCCTCCTTAAAAACGGCCAATGGAAAGGCACGCTCGTTTTATTACCCGCGCAGGTGCAAGGCGCCGGTGCCGCCGACACGATCGCAAAACAAATCGTCCACGCCGACAAAAGCGGGCTGTTTGACCTGCTGGTAGTTGGGCGTGGCGGCGGTTCATTGGAAGACTTGTGGGCGTTTAACGAGGAGCAAACTGTCCGCGCGATTGCCGCGTGCGATACCCCCGTCATCTCCGCCGTCGGCCACCAGACCGATTTCACCCTCGCCGATTTCGCCGCCGACCACCGCGCCGAAACTCCCAGTGCCGCCGCCAGTCTCATCGTGGCCAACTACCGCCTGCTGCTCGACGAACTCGAAGAAACTGCCAACGAACTTTTCCGCAAGCAAGACGATATTTTTGAAGACCTTTCCAACGAACTGGAATTTTTAAGCCACCGCCTCGACAAACTGCACCCCGGAAACTTCATCGAGAACTCCCTGCTGCGCCTCGATGAACTTTCTGGCCGCCTGCTCGGCACATGGCGCGAAAAAAACGCGCACGCCCGCACGGCATTGCACGAGGCCGCGCTGCGTTTCGCACAACAAGATCCCACCCAAAAATTCGCCACCTACCGCGCCACGCTCGACGGCCTCGAAAAACGCCTGCAAGCCGTCGGCATAGAAGGTTCCCTCAAACGCGGCTTCGTCCTGCTGGCCAACGAACACGGCGGCGTCATCTCCCGCAAAAAACAACTCCCCAAAGGCAAGCGCATCCACGCCCGCTTCCACGACGGCAACGCCCAACTGGACGTGCCGAATTAAATGGCAGGGGACTTTTTGAAAAAAGTCCCCCTGCGTTTAATACGCCTTGGCGAAGACGGCTTTTACGGCGTCGGATTTGCCGGTGAAGATGCAGGTGCCGCGCTCGTTTAGGGAGTCTAGCGGCAGGCAGCGTACTGTCACTTTCAGCTCGTCTTTGAGCTGCTTTTCTATTTCGGGGGAGCCGTCGTAGTAGGCGTAGGCCAGGCCGCCGTGGATTTCAGGTTCGTTCTTGTTTTTGGGGGTGAAAAAGGCGTAGAAAGATTCCTTGTCGGTGAAAGAGTGGGTGTGCTCGTCGCGGAAGGCTTTGGCGCGGTTGAAAAGATTTTGTTGGATCTCGTTTAGCAAGTTGCCGACGTTTTGCAAAAATTCCGCGCGCGGGACGCCTTTTTTGCCGAGGCCTTGCACGTCGCGCCGACCGAGGAAGACGGAATCGTTGGCCATGTCGCGCGGGCCAACTTCCACGATGAGCGGCACGCCTTTTTTGACCCAGCTCCAGAGTTTTTCACCACCGCGAATGTCGCGGGTGTCGATCTCGGCCTCGATCGTGCGGCCGTCCCACGCAGTGGCGCGCAGGTCGGCGAGCAGTTTTTGGCAGTACTCCAAAACCTGCTGGCGTGTTTCCTCCTTGTGCAGGACGGGCAGGATGACGACGTGGGTGGGCGCCAGACGCGGGGGCAGGACGAGGCCGTCGTCGTCGGAGTGCGTCATGATGAGCGCGCCGATCAAGCGGGTGGAGGTGCCCCAGGATGTTGTCCAGGCGTGCTTTTTCTGACCGTCGACGTCGAGGAATTCGATGTTGCTGGCCTTTGAAAAATTCTGGCCGAGGAAGTGTGAGGTGCCTGCCTGCAGCGCCTTGCGGTCTTGCATGAGCGCCTCTATGCACAGGGTGTCGACGGCGCCCGGGAAGCGTTCGCCCTCGGTTTTCACGCCCTTGATCACGGGCATGGCCATCCAGTTTTCGGCAAAGTCGGCGTAGACATCGAGCATCTTGTTGGTTTCCTCGATCGCTTCTTCTTTGGTGGCGTGGGCGGTGTGGCCTTCCTGCCATAAAAATTCCGCCGTGCGCAAAAACAACCGCGTGCGCATTTCCCAACGAACGACGTTGGCCCATTGGTTGATGAGGATGGGCAAGTCGCGGTAACTTTGCACCCACTTGGCGTACATCTCGCCGATGATGGTTTCCGAGGTCGGGCGCACGATGAGCGGTTCTTCCAGCGGGGAGGCGGGCACGAGCTTGCCGTCTTCATTGGCCTGCAGGCGCGAGTGGGTGACAACGGCGCATTCCTTGGCGAAGCCGTCGACGTGCGCGGCCTCTTTTTCCAAAAAGCTCATCGGGATAAACAGCGGGAAATACGCGTTGACGTGCCCCGTGTCCTTGAACAGCTTGTCCATCGAGCGTTGGATATTTTCCCACAGCGTGTAACCCCAAGGTTTGATGACCATGCAGCCGCGCACGGGGCTGTTCTCGGCCATGTCGGCGGCGCGGATGACTTGCTGGTACCATTCCGGGTAATCCTGCGCGCGGGTGGGGGTGATAGCGGTTTTGGTGTTGGACATGATGAAAATGTGATCCTAAAAGGAAAGGCGATTCACTTCAAGGCGGCATTTAAATAGCGCGGGGGCTTGTACGCAGCGGAGAGATTCATTGAATTACTTTAAAAGAACTTTGGGGCACGAAAACGGGTATTCCAAAACTGGAATACCCGTTTTCGTGCCCTATATAAAAAGTCTTTTGAAGGGGTGCAGGGGAAAGCTTTTCTTCAGAAAAGTTTCCCCTGCATAGCCTTACTTTTGCGCTTTTAACGCCAAGTCCAAATAGAACAATGGCGTGGGCGGGCCTTTTTTGAGGACGATGGTTATCTCGTTCATGCCGTCTTTGATCAGCGCGGCGGGCACCGTGAAGGCCTTGTAATTTTTGGCTTGGCCGATAGCGGTGTCGTAAGGGTTGTTGTACGGCTCGGAGACGTCGGCGTTGGGCGCGAGCTTTGTGCCGTTGATGCATACGCACCAGTCGGTGTCGCTCAGGTCGTTGATGCTCTGGATGCGCAGGCGCCCGTCGGTCTTCCAGCCGCCCACGGGCGGGGCCATGTCGAGCCACTGGGTCTGCGGTACCTCGGTCACGAAGACGTTTTGGAAGGGGCGGTTGTCACGCGCCGGTTCGTTGTGCGTCAGGCCGATGAAGTAGTACTGGTCTTGTTTGGACACGTAGGCCGGATCGCGCAGGTATTTGAAGATGTAGTACGGCGGCTCGTGGTTTTTGCCAAAAACGTCGGTCGGGTTGCGCGTGCTGCGGTAGTACTGGAAGTTGAAGAAGCTCAAGCCGTCCACGCCGCGCGCGTAGGCCATGTGGGCGGCCGTGATGAGTGCCTGGTCGGTCGTGCGGCGGAACACCCACGAGATCTTCGCGTTAGCCGGGACATTGCCGCTGTTTTCATACAACACGCCTTGGCCGTCCTCGGAGCCCATGGGCACCTTGTAATTTTGTTTGGCGTTGGTGAAGTGCTGCTCGGTGTAAACGGCGACGTTGTCCGGCAGGGATTTTTTAATCTGCGCGGCCTCGTTTTGCAGGTTGGACCAATAGTGACCGCTGACGTTGAACATGTCCACGCCGGCTTCCGTGGCCAGGCGCACGGGGTCGACGCCCATTTTGTCCATCACGTCGCGGTAGGCGGGGATGCGCACGCAGATGTAGCGGCGTTGGCCGGATTTGGCGTGCTTGTCGAATTCGGCGCGCACTTCCTTCACAAAGTTTGTGATGATGTCGGCGCGCTCTTGGCTTGTGGTGCGGAAGGGGTGAAAGATGATCCAAAAGCGCATGAAATCCAGCTCGATGCCGTCGATGTCTTTTTGGGCGAGCTCCTTGATGAACTGCATGCGGTACTGGCGCACCTCGGGGTGGGCGAAGTCCAGCGCGTACTGGGTGCGCGCGTCCGGGTCGGCCTCGGGACCCAGGCGAAACTGTGGGTTCTCGTCAAAGAATTGCGTGATGGCCATCGCCGCCGCGCGCTTGTCGGGGTCTTCGATGCGGGCGGCGCCAAAATAGTGGTGCCCGTCGTTCATGCGAAACGTGGCGAAAACAACCTGCTTGCGCTTGTGCGCCTGCTTGGAAAAAGTGTCCACGAGGTCTTTGCCGTCCAGCACATACTGCTGCCAGGCGCTGGGTTTGCGCCCCTTGCGTTTCATCTGCCAGGCGGTGTGCTTTTTCATGGGGAGGGCTTTGCTTTTCCACCAGGGATCCCAACCCATGCCGGAAGCCATCATAAGCACGTCCACCCCGCCGCACTCGGCTGTCTCATCGACGGAAGCGATGATCATTTTTTCCAGATCGCCCCTGCCGTCGGGGTTAAAGGGGCTGACGGAGCTCAAAATATTCGTCGTGTCGTTATTATAAATGATTTTAAATTCGGGCTTGGACTTGCCGTCGGCGGCGATGAGCACAGGCACAGACAGTGCCAGTAGAAGGGGAATTATTTTTTTCATGAAGGCGTTTTGGGTTGAGGTTAAAATACAGTTATAACGCTAAAAGAGGCACACAAAAGAATCGAGATAAAAAAGGATGCGCCCGCATCCGCAAGCCGGGATGAGGGGATGGCTCCTGCATTGAGGAAGAATACCGACTTATTTCGCGCGCTTGAACTTTAGCACGTTCACGGAATTGCCTTCGAGGGCGAGCTTGTTTTTTCCGTCCGCCGCCAGGCGGATTTTTTGTGTTTGCGGGACGATTTTTAGGGGATCGTCAAATGTGTTTTCCGCACGCACGTTGTCGGAGCGCAGGGTTTCTATTGTCACATCGCGTTGCACGTTTTCCGTTTTGGGGAAGGCGAAGGAAACGCTCACGGGCTGGGGATTGGCGTTGACCAGCTTGATGATGATTTCCTCTTGCGTTTGCATCGCGCTGGCGTAGAGGCGTGAGCCGCCTTTGAGGTCGGTCTGCGGGCTGGAAAGTTTGATCAACTGGTCGCCCACGTTGAGGGAGAACATTTTTTGGACGTAGTAGCTGCAAGTGAGCAGGCGGTCGAAGGCGTTGAAGAAGATCAAGTCCGGTGACCACACGTGCGCTGCCGGGTTGGCCAGCAGCGGGGCGTAGCAGGCCATGGCGACCACGTCGCAGTTGCGTTCTATGCCCGTCATGAAGGCGGCTTCCGCCAGCGCGGAGTTGAAGGCGTTTTTGCGTTCCAGCCCGCTGTAACAAACGGCATATTCGCCGAGGTAAACTTTCGGCCCGCCGCGCTCGTAGCTGTCGAACTTTCCGGCGTTTTCAAAAAACCATTTGGAGGTGTTGTAGTAGTGCTCGTCGCGGTACTGCAGCTTCATGCGCTTGATGTCGGCGTTGAGCGCGTCGAAGCGCGCGTCGTCGCCTGAGCAGGCCACGATTTCTATGTCGGGATGTCTTTCGCGCAACAGGTCGACAAACAGTTTTAGGCGTTCCTGATAAACTTCCCCGCGCTGCTCATTGCCGATGCCGATGATCTTCATGTTAAACGGCTCCGGGTGGCCCATCTGCGCGCGCAGGGCGCCCCATTTTGTGTCCGTCGGGCCGTTGGCAAATTCGATGAGATCCAGCGCGTCTTGCAGGTAGGGCTGCATTTTGTCCAGCGGCTCGACTTCGCACGAGCGAGCTTGGCAGGCCAAGCCGCAGTTGAGGATGGGCATGGGTTCGGCGCCGAGGTCTTCGGCCATTAAAAAATACTCATAAAAACCCAAGCCCAGCGACTGCACGTAGCCGGGCACGAATTTTTCGGGCGACATGCCCCACATGCTTTGCACGGGTATGCGCTCCTCGACCGCGCCGACGGAATTTTTCCAGCGGTAACGGTCTTTTAGAAAGAAGCCCTCGACGATGCAGCCGCCGGGGAAGCGGAAATGTTTTGGCTTGAGGTCATACAACGCGTGCATCAGATCGGGGCGCAGACCGTTTTCGCGCCCCTGCCAGGTGGTCTTGGGGAACATCGAGATGTGGTCGACATCGACCGTTCCCTCGTCGGCCAGTTCGAAAATAAAACGGCCATTGGGTTCCATGCGCGAGGCGGTCATTTGCGTCTCGTAGCGTTTCCACTGGTTGCTGTCGACCGTCACCGCGACCTTCGGCTTGGCGATGACCTCGTTGCCGGCGGACATGAGGTACAGGCCGATTTTTAACGGCTTGGGCGCGCGCGCGTAAAAGCTCACGCGGTACGTCTCGCCCTTGCGGATGCCCATGCCGCCCCAAAAGCCCTTGTTCTCCAGAAAAGAGCCGACCATGCGCTTGCGCGGCCCGGCGCGAAACGCCTTCATGCGCACATAGCGCGGGTTGTTTTTGAAGGCGGGATCGTCGCTGCGCACCGCGACATCGCCGTGGGTTCCCCAGTCTGAAAGAGAGTGCCGAAATTCGAAGGAGCGGTTTTTAATAAGCTCGGCATACAGCCCGCCGTCGGCCGCGCCGTTGACGTCCTCGATGAAAATGCCAAAGAGCTTGTCGGGCACCTCGCACACGGGGTTTTGCGTGTCGGCAAAAATCTCGACCAGCGCGGGCGGAGGAGGCGGAGCTTCGGCGAGGGCGTCGGCCGCGCCGTGCAGCACGGGCGCAAACATCAGGGCGGACAGGGCAAGCAGGAGTTGTTTTTTCATGGGGGGTTGATAGTTGGCGCTGTGCGTTTTTGTAGAAAAGAATAAAAGAATGATCGTTGATTTTATGAAAAGAATCAATCATAAATATTTGACAAATTTCCCGCCCCAAATGCCAGCGCGCAAAGGCGTGAGACGACAGGCAGAAAATCTTCGAGAGAGTTTCCCTTTATTTCTTGGGCGCGTAACGCACGATGCGCGCGCGCAGCTTTTCAAACACGCTTTTTGTTTTCGCGCCCAGCGCCGACTTGGGCAGGTGCTGGTCAAAGGCGTCCAGTAAAGCGCCGGTTTCTTGCCCGTAAAAATAATTGGAAAAGCTCGCGCCGCCTTTTGTCAGAATGTGGAAGCGGCCGCTCAGCGCCCCAGCGCGCACGCGCTTGATCTCGCTCCAGCGCGCGCGCAGGGCCTCTTGCTTGCCGCGCCCGGGCGTCCACCACGCCAAGCCTTTGGGGGAAATTCCCAGCAGGCAAAAATACGCCTGCACCACCTTGGCGGCGAACAGGAAAAACAGCAGCGTGGCGACCGCCATTACCCATTGGTCCTTGTCCGCCACTGGACGTAGTCCGGATTTTGAGAAAATATAGGTCATCAAAAACAGCAGCCCCATCCAAAAAGACAGCATCGACATGAAAAGTATCCAGCGCCCGGGCCGCAGTTTTTGCACATCATCGGGCAGGCGCCGCGCGAGCATGCGGCGCTGGAACTTGGAAAGCCCCCAACCCAGCAAGAGCACGCAGGCCGTGTTGAAAACAAAAATGCTGACCGTTTTTTCATCCATGGATAGCTTAAAATATAAAGCCCCGCGGTGTCTGTGCCGATAAAATTTGGGCAAAAAACAAGAACGGCTTGAAAAATCTCTGCAACGGGCATTCTTGACAAGGCAGGGCGGCTTGCCTACTCATAGAGGATGCCCTTCTTCAAAAACTCCCTTCTGTGCGCGGGTGCGCTTTTGCTTTTGTGTGTGAACGCCTTTGCCGGCCGGCCCGATATTGTGGTGGCCGATTTCGAGGACGGCAGCTATCAAAACTGGACGGCCGAGGGCGAGGCCTTTGGCGAGGCTCCGGCCACGGTGAAACCTTTTGTGCACAAAAACGACGGCACGCAGGGAAACTTTTTCGTCACCAGCGCCCACAAAAACAACGACCGGCTGACAGGGCGGCTGCTTTCGCCCGAGTTCAAGGCCGAGCGCCGCTACCTGTGCTTCATGATCGCGGGCGGCAATCAGCCTGAAAAGGCCTGCGTGAATCTGCTGGTTGAGGGAAAGCTTGTTGACTCGATTACGGGGCGCAACGCCGAGGTCTTTAAAAACGCGCAGTTTGACTTGCAGGCCTATCAGGGCAAGCGCATCCAGGTCGAGATCCTGGACGAGAGCAGCGGCGGCTGGGGGCACATTGACGCCGACCATTTTTACCTAAGCGATTCCCCAAGCGTGCGCGAGCCCGATGAGTTGGTGCGCGAGATTAAGATTGAGGGGCGCTATTTGAACATCCCCACCAGCGGCAAAAACAGAAAGGGGCGCATGGTGGTTTCGCACGAAGGAGCACCCGTGCGCATCAGCGACATCCAGATGGACAGCTCGGGAGAGCCCGACTTTTGGGTTGCGATGGAAGTCGACGAATTCAAGGGGCAAACTCTGCGTGTGGAAATCGACGAGCTTGGCATGGGGCCTGCCGGGTTGGAAAAAATCTTTTCGGCCGACCGTCTTGAGGGGGCGCAAGACCTTTACCGCGAGTCCCGCCGCCCGCAGTACCACTTCAGCCCCGCGCGCGGCTGGATGAACGACATCAACGGCCTGTTTTACGACGGGAAATTTTGGCACCTGTACTTCCAGCACAACCCCTACGGCTGGTCGCACGCCAATATGCACTGGGGGCACGCGATCTCGGAAGACCTCATGCATTGGCGCGAGCAGCGCATCGCTCTGCGCCCTTGGACGCAGGCGGGCGGGGCGGTTTTTTCGGGCAGCGCGGCCATTGACGAGCAGAACACGACGGGCTTTGGAACGAAAGATAAACCCGCGATCGTGGCGGCATTCACAGATGCCGGGCCCCGCAGTGCGGGCGCGGGCGGCGAGGCGCTTTTTTACAGCCACGACAACGGGTTCACTTTCAAAAAATACGAAGGCAATCCTGTCTGGATTCACCCCGAAGGCGACGGGCGCGACCCCAAGATTTTTTGGTACCAACCCAATGGGAAAAAACAGGGGCACTGGGTGATCGTCGTCTACAGCCTCGTGGACAAGGTCAAGTCGTTGGTGATCTTTACCTCGCCCGACTTGAAGCAGTGGAAACGCACCTGCGTGCTCCCGAATTTTTACGAATGCGCCGAACTGTACCGCCTGCCAGTTGACGGGAATGCGCGCAATTACAAGTGGGTCATCTTCGGCGGCAATGCGGAGTACCTCGTGGGCGATTTCGACAGCGAGGTCTTCACGCCCGACAGTTGGGACCGCAAAAAAGTGTTCTACGGCCATTACTACGCGGCGCAGGCGTTCAACAACGTGCCCAACGGCCGCGTCGTGCAGATCGGCTGGTCGAAGTTCGCCGCCAAGGACATGCCCTTTAACATGAAGGCCAGCATCCCCACGCAGATGAGCCTGCGCACGGTCGATTCCGAAATCCGCCTGTGTGCCGAACCGGTCGAAGAACTGGCCTTGCTGCGCACAAAAACGCATTCATTGCCGAAACAATCGGTTTCTCCGGGCAAGCCGCTAAAGCTCAACCCCGGCACACATTTGTTGGATGTCAATGCCGTGATCAAATTGGGCGACGCGCAAAAAATAATTTTAAAAATCTCCGGTCGGGAGACAGTTTACGATGTGAAAAACAAGACGTTGAAAGCCGGGCCTTATGAAGCGCCGCTAAATCCCGTCGACGGAACCATCAAGCTGCAAGTGCTCGCGGATATTTGCCTGCAGGAAGTGTTCGCCAACGCGGGCGCTGTTTTCATCAGCACCGGGTCGGTGGACGCGCCCAAGGGCGCCCCTGAGATTGAACTGCGCGCCGAGGGCGGAAAAGCGAGCGTTTTGGATGGCCAGGTTTATGAGTTGAAGTCGATCTGGGACGGCGCAAGCGCTTACGGGGTGCAAGCGCGATAAAATTATTGTTCCGGCCGCCTTGTTTGCCAAAACGGGCAATGGGTGTATATTTCAAGAGCACGCGCCGTGGCGTGTGCTCTTGAAAACTAATCCTTATATCATGAAAATTCTGATCGACAATTATGTGGGCGTTTTGAAAAAGTACGCCGTTTTTGAAGGAACGGCCTCGCGGCAGGAGTACTGGCTCTTTTTCGCCGTCAACTTTGTGGTCGGCCTTGTGTTGGGAATTATCCCGATAGTGGACATGATCTACGCACTGGCGGTGTTGTTGCCGGGTCTGGCCGTGGCCGCGCGGCGCCTGCGCGATGCGGGATTCAGCCCGTGGTGGCTGCTGTTGCTGCTGACCGGTATCGGCCTGCTGGTCGTACTGATCATGTGCGCGCTGCCGGGCAAACGCCAAGCCGCCTGATGCCGCCGCGCTCATGCGCCTTTTCGTTTGAATGAGGCGTGTGTTTTAAGGATAATTTTTAAAATTGTCCGACACATGTATCTGTGCTTTTTCAAACGACCGATTGATTTTTTGGGCAGCCTCGCGCTGTTGATGGCGATCTGGCCGCTGCTGTTGGTGGTTTGGCTATTGGTGCGCGTGAAACTGGGCAGCCCCGTCATTTTCGCGCACGAGCGCCCGGGCAAAGACGAGAAGATTTTCACGCTGTACAAGTTCCGCACCATGACCGACGCGCGCGACGCGACGGGGAACTTGCTCAGCGACAAAGAGCGCCTGCCGCCGCTGGGCATTTTGCTGCGCAAGCTAAGCCTCGACGAGCTGCCCCAACTGTTCAATGTGCTGAAGGGAGACATGTCGTTTGTCGGCCCCCGCCCGCTGTTGCCGCAGTATTTGCCGTATTATACCGAGGAGGAAAAAAAACGGCACAAGGTACGTCCGGGGATCACGGGACTCACGCAGGTTAGCGGGCGCAACGATCTCTCTTGGGATCAGAAATTTAAAATCGACATCCTGTACGTCAGCCACATCACTTTTTGGAGCGACTTGAAAATCGTTTTGCGGACGATCAAAAAAGTCCTGCGCAGCGAGGGCGTGCAGGCGGTTCCCGAATTCGTGGCGATGGACGACGAGCGCAAGGCGCGCGCCACGCCCGAGAAAAAGAGACCTGCCTAGGGGGTGTCTTCAAATTATGAATTCCGCCTGCGCAGTTTGGATTTGGGTGTTGGCTGAACGCCAACAATGCTTCGTATTGGGTGCTGCGCACCCGCCCATGCCACTCGCTTATAAATAGCTCGCTTTATGGTTCTTTTTTGGTGTCCTCGCCTCGACGATGATCCCATCGCCTCGGCTCGGAGCCCCAAAAAATGCCTCAAAACCAGACCGCACATTCAAAATCCCTAATTTGAAGACACACCCTAATCCTTGATGCGCGCAAGCGCCCCGCGGATGTCTTCGCCGGAGATGTTCTGGTAGACGGTCAGGCCGAATTCCGGGACGATGGCGATGATGTGGTCAAACACGTCCGACTGGAAGTCTTCATACGGGATCCAGCGCACGTCGGCGCTGAAAAAGTAAAGCTCGATGGGGATGCCCTTTTCGGTCGGTTGCAACTGGCGCACCATGCAGGTCTGGTTGTGATTGACGCTGGGGTGTTGTTTTAAGTACCGCTCAATGTAGGCGCGAAAAACGCCCAGGTTTGTCTGGCGCCGTCCGTTGACCCAAACCGAGGCGTCCAAGTCGTGGCGCTCGTTGTAATCGCGCAGTTCCTGCTCCTTTTTGTCAATATAATCCTTTAGCAGGGCGATTTTGCGGAATTTTTTAAGCATTTCCTCCGAGCAAAAATGCACGCTGTGCATATCGATGTTGATCGAGCGCTTGATGCGTCGCCCGCCGGAGTCCGACATCGCGCGCCAGTTTTGGAAGGACTCCGAGATCAGCACGTAAGGCGGGATGGTGGTAACGGTGTTGTCGAAGTTGCGCACCTTGACGACCGTCAGCGACACGTCGATCACGTCGCCGTCCGCGCCGTATTTGGGCAGGGTGATCCAGTCGCCGATATGCAGCATGTCGTTAATGGAAAGCTGCACGCCGGCCACCAGCCCGCGTATCATGTCCTGAAAGACCATTGTCAGAATCAAGGTCGAGGCGCCCAGGCCCAGCAACAGGCTGTTGAGCCGCTCCCCCGTCATGATGCTGACGGTCAGCAAAAGCCCCAGTACAAACAGCACGACCTTCACCACCTGAATGAAACTTTTGAACGGCTTGTGTTTGCCGGTGTTCTTTTGCAAGAACACCACGTGCAGCAGGTCCATCAGCGCATAGAAGAAGCGGATGCCCACAAACAGCACGTAGACGGCGCACAGTTTCCTCAATAGCGGCAGCAGGGTCGGGAAATCTTTTTCCGGAAACGCCAGCGGCAGCAGCACGGCCAGCAGGATGGCCGGGATAATGCTGATAAGCCGGTCGAGCAGCTTGTGCTCGACGATCATGTCGTCAAAGCGCGTTTTTGTGCGGGCGGCCAGCCGGGTGAACGCCTTTAAAATAAGCCCCTTGAACACAAAGTGGATGAACAGCGCCAGCGCGACAATCGCCGCGAACACGACGAGGTTGCCGACTATCGAATCGGGCTGGCCGATCAGGTTTTTTTCCACAAGCCACTCGTTGAGTTTTTCGATATAAGGATGCATGGCGTAAAGAAGACGCGGGAGGCGCCGCGAACCTACAATCTAGCACAGCTATGGCGAAAAGGAAAACCCGCAATTGCCTTGCGCAGGATGGTGCGCCAGGGTGCTCCTGTTTTCGGGATTCCTTTTACTTTTAGGTAAAAAGATTTTAAGATGGCGCAGTCACATTTTAGTGCCAACGCAATGACGCAAGAACCCGCCCAGTCCCCCGCGCCCCGACGTGTGTTCATCACGCCGCAGGTGCCATTGCCCGACTGTGTGGCAGGCTGGATGGCGCAGGCGTTTGGCGAAAAAATAAAACACCCGCCCGCCGATTTTTTGGACACGCTTTTTGTCGTGCCCGCACACCGCGCGGGCGAGAATGTGCGCGCGGCGTTTTTGCAAAAACTGGCGCAAGGCGGCGCGGCGGGGGCGCTGTCGCTGCAATTTAAAACCTTTGAGGAGCTTTTCGACTGGGCGCTCGCGGGCGCGCCGGCGCTCTCGCATCCCGCGCAGTGGTGCGCATGGGTGCAAACGCTCGCGGATGCGCGGAAAGAAGATTTCCCGGAACTTTTTGCCCGCCGCAAGCCCGAGCCCGCGGAAATCTCCGATTTTGTCGGCCAGATCGAGGCCCTGCAAGGCGCGTTGACGGAAAATTTCCACACGATCCGCACGGCGGCGCAGGCGCTGGAGGCGTCCGGTTTTTCCGATCCGCTTTGGACAGATTTGGGCGCGTTGGAGGATTTGTTTCACGAGCGTTGCCGCGCGTTCGGGCAGCCGTCGCGCGCCCAGGCGCTCATGCTGGCCGCGCGCAATCCGCCCGCGCACCCATGGAAAGAAATTGTTCTGGTCGGCCATGCGGAACTTTCGCGTGTGCAGAGTGTTTTTTTAAGCGCGCTGGCCAACACCTGCGCGGGCGAACCCGCGCGCCTGACAACGCTGGTGTTTGCCGATGATTCTCAGAAGCGCCTCTTTGATGAGTGGGGCGTGCCCACGCAGAAATTTTGCGAGAGGGAATTGGAGCTGGACGCGGCGGATATCAGCGTGTGTGCCGATGTGCGCGCGCAAGCGCGCCGCATCAGCGAGCTGGCGGCTGGGTACGGCCGGGCGGCACGCGGCGCGCTGGCCATCGCTTGCGAGCAGGAACAAAGCGCGCCGCTGTTGCAGGACGCCTTGCACCGCGATGCCGCTCTTGAAGCGCGAGCGGCCGAGGGCTGCACGCTCGCCTTGACGGCTATTTGCTCGCTGTTGCGGCGCTTGGAACTTTGTTTGCGGCAAGGCACTTTTTTAAATGTGCGCGATTTTTTAAACGAGCCATGTGTCTTTACGTTTGTCGAGCAGCGCTTTGATTTACCGTTGCGCGAATTGCAAAAGGCGCTCGACCACGCCCAAAAAGATTTGCTGCCCGCAAATGTGTCCGAGGCGTGCGCCTTGCTCGAACGCGGCCGCGTGGGCGAAAGCGAACAAAAGGCCATCGAGGCGCTGCAATGGGCGCGGCGGATACTGGGAGAGTTGCAAACGGGCGATACGCTCAAGGCGCTGGAGCACTTGCTTGAGCAATGGTGCGGGGCATTTGAGCGCACGGGCGCGTTTGCCGAGCAGGAACGCCGCGCCTGCGAGCTGGCGCGGCAAACGCTGCGGGAAATCGCGCGCACGCGGCAGCGGATGGAGATAGTGCCTGTAGTTAAATATTTGATACAAACCCTAAAGGCGGCTCCCGCGCGCCCGCGCGACGCGCACGCGCTTGTGCTGGAGAACTGGATGGGTGTTTTTTGGTCGCGCGCCCCGCACGTGGTTCTGGCCGACATGAACGAGGGCACGCTGCCGATGGCCTTGGGCGGCGGCGCGTTTTTGAACGATTCCCTGCGCGAGCACCTGGGACTGCGCACGGCCAAATTGCGCCACGCGCGCGACGCCCATATGCTCGAGGCGCTGCGCCGCTCGCGCTCGGGGCAGGGCAGCGCCTGCCATTTGCTGTGCCCGCAGCGCTCGCTTAAAGAAGACCCGTTAAAACCCTCGCGCTTGCTGATGCAAACGGCGATCGACGCATTGCCCGCGCGCATAAAACTGCTTTTTGGAACCGCCGCGAAGGAAGGCCGCCGCCCGAGTTTTGCCGCGCCCTGGAAATTGAAAGCGCGGCGCGTCGGCTTGGAGAAAAAGACGCTGAGCGTCACGGCGTTGAAGGATTATCTCAATTCGCCGTGGCAGTTTTATCTGAAGCACGTGCTCAAGGCGCGGATATTCGAGGCGCAAAAGGCGGAATTGGACGCCGCCATGCTGGGCACCTTGTACCACGGCGCATGGCAGGCGTTTTTTACGGACGGCCCCAAGGATAGCACGGACGTTGAAAAAATCGCTGTTTTTTTGACAGCGGAATTTCAACGGCTCTTGCGTGAAAATTTTGGCGAAAAACCCAACGCCTTTGTGCGCTTGCAATCGCGCGGGATCGAACAGCGCCTTGCCGCCGCCGCGCGGGTGCAGGCCGATTGGCGCGCGCAGGGTTGGCGGATTACGGATGTCGAACTTCCGTGCGAATTGCAATTGGGCGGCTGGACGCTGCGCGGGAAAATCGACCGCGTCGACGAGCGCGACGGGCGCCGGATGCTCATCGATTACAAAACCTTTGACTCCATAGACACGAACGAGGCCATGCGCCGTCACGGCCATTTTGCGTTTCGTTCGAAAGAAGACGGCACGCCGCCCGAGCTGCTGCGCTGGACGGATTTGCAGCTTCCCCTGTATGTGTGCGCGTACGCGCGGGAGTGTCCTGTTGATAAGGATTTGCTGTCGGCGGCTTATTTTCTGACGCCCCGCGAGGCGGCCAAAAGCGTCATCGAGCCGTGGGAGACGATAACGCATTATCTCGGCAGCGCCCTTGAGCGCGCGCGCGATGTGCTCACGCAAATCGAGGCCGGGAATTTCGCGCCCGCGGGCAAGCCGCCCTACGACGATTACGAACCCGTTTTTGGTCTGGACGAGGAGCAGCTCGCCCGCCTGAATCTTGTGGAGTTTTCCGCATGAACGACGCTGCGCAACCCTTGCCCTCCGTCATGCGCTCGGAACGCCGCAGCGCCTGCGCGGGCGCGGGCAAAACGCACGCGCTGACAAGCCGCTTCATCGCATTGTTGGCACGCACGGGCGACCCCAAGGCGATCGCGGCGCTGACTTTCACGCGCAAAAGCGCGGGCGAATTTTTGGACAAGATTCTCACGCGTCTTGCACAGGCGGCGACCGACGACAAAAAGGCGGCCGAGCTGGCCGCCACTTTGCGCGAATTGGGCTGTGCGGGCGATTTCGCGCGGGCGGACTTTTTAAAAATGCTGCAAACGTGCGCGCGCGAGCTTGGGCGCATGAATCTGGGGACGATCGACTCTTTTTGCACGCAGTTTTTGGGCGTGTTCATGTCGCAAACGGGTGTCTTTGGTTCGTTTGAGGTGCTCGACGACGCCCAGGCGAAGGCGGCGCGGCGCGGCGCGCTGGAAAACGTGGTGCAGTCCAAGGCGGACGACGAGGCGGTCTTTGAGGAATTTTCCGAGGCGGTGAAAAAGGCGAGCTTTGGGCGCGACGAAAAATCGGTGGACGAGCGCATCACCGAATTGGCCGACGGCGCGCGCGACTTTTTGCTAAGCCAGCCCGAAATGCCGTGGGGTGATTTTTCATTCTTTGGCGGCGGGCTGAAAACATTCAAGTGGGACAAGGACGCGCACCTGGCTCTGGCCGCGCACACGCGCGCGCTTGGCGAGCGTTACGGTTACGCGCCCATGCTCGACGGGGCGATCGGGATTTTGGAGGCGCCGGAAGAAAGCCCGGGCGCTTATCCCACCGTCTTAAAGCAGCTCGTCGGCCATTTTCGCGAACACGGAATTATACGGGAAGGCTTCGAATTTTTGTTCCGGAAAAAAAAGCACGCGCTGGGCGCGGACTTGGCCGAGGCGCTTACTTTTCTCATGCAAAACGCGCTGCGTTTGCGCCTGCACCGTGCGTGCGAGGCCGCCCGTGCGCTGCGCGAGATTGCGCTGGATTACGAGCGCGAATGCGCGCGTGTTTTGCGCGCGCGCGGGCTGATCGGCTTTGCGGATGTCTTGCTCTTGCTGACCGATCCCGAGGCGCAGTTGGACTGGCTGCTGTGCCAGCAGCGCCTCGACGCCCATTACACGCACTGGCTGTTTGACGAGTTTCAGGACACCTCGCGCCGCCAGTGGGATGTCTTTAAAAACCTCGTGGACGAGGCGCTACAGGACGACAGTGGCCAGCGTACTTTCTTTTATGTGGGCGATCCCAAGCAGTCCATCTACTCGTGGCGCGGCGGCGACCGGCTTTTGTTCGACGAGGTGTTTGAACAGGCGCACGGGCGTATTGTAGAGGGCGAGGCGCTGAACACCTCCTGGCGTTCCGGGCCGAAAATAATAGGGCTGGTCAACGCGCTGTTTGGCCGGGACACGGATTTGACGGGCGAGATTTTCGGGCAATGGGCGGCGGATGATTTTTGCAAAAAACTGTTCACCCCGCACAGCGTCGCCGCGCCCAACGCGGCGCTGCCGTCCTTTGTGCGGCTCGACAAGATCGAAAAACTCGCAAGCGCCGATTTTGCGGGGCAGGCGCCCGAGCGCAGGGAGATCAACCGCCTCAACAAGCGCGCGCTTTACGAGGCGGTTTTCTCGATTTTGAACGAGACGCGACCCGTGCAGCGCGGGAAATCGTGCGCGATTTTGGTCGGGCGCAACGCCACTGCCCGCGAGCTGGCCGCCTACCTGAACCGTCGCGCGCAACAAGAGGGTATCGAGATGCCGGTCGACGCGGAGCTGGAGTTGCCGCTGTCCGGCGGCGGCATGGAGGTGCCGGCCTTTTTGCAATTGCTGCGCTGCCTGGCGCATCCGGCCGACGCCGCCGCGCTCGAGGCGCTTAAAATGACGCCGCTATTCGGGGGCTTCGCACGCGGGATGGACGAAACGTTTGTGCGCGAAACCCTCGCGGACATTTCCCAAAACGGGACGGCCTCTTTCGCGCGGGCGTACGCCGATTTTGTGCGGGGGCTTTTGAAAGACGGCCCGGGCAATCGCTTCTGGGCGGACAACCTCGAACGCCTGCAGGAGGCCTGCCGCGAGTTTGACCGGCGCGGCGGGTCGCTGCGCGAGTGTATTGAATTTTTAACTACAATGCGCGTGCGCCTGGGCGCGGGGCAGGGGGCCGTGCAGGTGATGACCATCCACAAGGCCAAGGGGCTGGAGTTCGACATGGTTGTCCTGCCGGATTTGTGCGACAACACGCCGCAAAGCCCGCAGGGGCTTTGCCGTGTTGAAAACGCGCGCGACGGCCACATGGCGCTCTATCTGCCGCCCAAGCTCTTTTGCGAGATGGACGCGACGCTGTGGAACAATCACGAGCGCCTGCAAAACGAGAGCGGGTTTGACGCGCTGTGCCGCCTGTACGTGGCGCTCACGCGCCCGCGCCAGGCGCTCTACCTGCTTGTCGATGCCGCCGACGAGCAGGCACACTCCAATCGCGCGCGCGTCGGCGCCCTGATTGAGGACGCCTTCGTCGCGCTTGAAGGGGTGCGTGAACACACGGGTAACTTGGAATTGACGGATGATTTTTTGAGCGAGCTGCCGAAAATAAACATTTCAAGCATCACCTGTGGGCAGGACGACTGGCTGGGAGAAATGGCTGACGACAGCACCGCCGTCGCCAATTCGCAAACTGCGCTCAGGATGATAAAAAATCCGGCCTTTCTCGAACGGGAAATGGAAGTGGCTGCCGCCCCCTCGCAAGAAGGCGGCCTGTTGGCCGACAGTGAAAGCCCCGCGCTTGAATTGGGCAACGCGGTGCACACGGCGCTCTCGCGCATCGAGACGATCGAAAGCGCCGCCGCGCCCGCGCTGTCGGAAAAACTTTTGGGCGACACGCCGCAAGCTGCGCGCGTGCGCGAAATTTTAAGCGCGGCGTTCGCAAAAAAACCGTTCGCGGAAATTTTTCAAGCGCGCGCGCACGAAACAATTTTGCGCGAGCTGCCTTTTGACGTGCTGGTCGATGGCACGCGCGTGCAGGGCATCATCGACCGCCTGCACCTGTGTCGCGATGAAAACGGCACCGTCAAAAGCGCCGTTATCTTCGATTTCAAAAGCTCCACGCGCGACGCCCAAGCACTCTACGGCGCGCAATTAAACGCCTACGCAAAGGCGGTGTCTGCGCTGTGGGGATTGCCCCTGCAGGCGGTTTCCAAGTGCGTCGCCGGTTACACCGACGCTGCGGTGGTCAAGCTGCCCTGATTATTAGGGTGTGTTTTCAAATTATGAATTTCGCCTGCGCAGCCTGGATTAGGGTCCTTTTTCGGTGTCCTCGCCTCGCCGATATTTATATCGACTCGGCTCGAAGCCCCAAAAAATGCCTCCAAACCAGACTGCGCATTCAAAATCCCTAATTTGCAAACACACCCTAGCTTACAACCCCGTGTATTCCTTGCCCGAGACGACGTATTTTTTTACATCGATGGTTCCGTTTGTTACGTCCAATTCCGGTTTTCCGTTTTTTAAACTGACTGTTCCGAAACCCGTTTGTGTGCTCAGAAAGCTGGTGAGATCGCCCACCCGAGAGTCAATGTACAGGGTCTTTTCAACCGCGTCATACCTCACTCCGGTGAGCCCCTGCAGCAAGGCGTAACTGGCCAGCGCGCGGGCGTACCAGTGCCCGCACTCATATTCGTTGAACGGGTTGCGCACGCTGCCGTTGTAGCGGTTGCGGCAAGTGCGCACGATTTCCAAGCCTTTTTGCACTTCGCCCGTCATCATCAAATGGGAGGCTACCTGGTATTCGATGCCTGTCCATACCTCGTCGCTGTAGATGAACGGCAGGGATAATTTGCCGCCGTTGGGCCAACTGCACAGCAGCAAGCCGCCTTCGTTGCCAAACGCGAAGGACGGGCGCTGCGGGTTGGAATGGTTTTGTAGATTGTGCCTGAGGTTGTACTTGTGCACGGCCACAAGGTGGCTTTTTACCTTTGCCGGGTCGAGCGACTCGTCCAGGCCGGCCACCCTGGACAACCAGGAGCCCACCACGCCGTCGGAAAGGCAGCCCTCTCCGTACTGGTATTTAGGGCCCTCTTTTTCCAGCAGTTTTTTGGCCTCTTGCGAATAATTCACGCTCCAGGAGATGAGTGTTGTCGGGTCCGGGGCCTTGAGCCCCGTCCACCGGATTTTCTGCGTGAAGTACTCGCCGTTGTACAGCGTCGACTCGGTGTAGGCTTTGCCCTTTG
>JAKPNF010000145.1 GCA_029548565.1 Verrucomicrobiota bacterium | reverse complement strand
CCGCATCCAAAAATTCTCCTCTTCCTCCTCCTTATCCACACAACGAACCGCTTGCCCAGTTTTCTAAAAAGGTGGCTAGTTCGGGGGTGGTGGCGCTGCGGGCGTTACGTACGAAGAAACCGGAGCAGGCGTTACCCAGGCGCAGACAGTTTTCTATTGGTTCATTTAGTAAGAGGCCGGTGATGAAGCCTGCGTTGAAGCGGTCGCCCGCGCCTGTGGATTTTTTGGGGCTTTTGCAAAAGGGGGCTTCGGCGATGTTCAGGCCGTCGTCGGCCACACATAATGCGAAGGCGTAGCGGTGCACGATGATGCGCGAGAGTTTTGTGCGCATGCGGATTTTGTCGGCCAGCGCGCCGAGTCCTTCGGGGCTGTCTTCCTCGGGGTCGAATGGGATGTCCAGCGCGCGGCACAGGCGGCGCACCTCGGAGCCGTTTAACCCCAGGTGCACAGGGCCACAGTTTTCCAATTGAGAAAGTTCTTCGAGCATCTCGCGCACGTCGGCGTCGCTACGCGAGCCGGGGTCGACGAGGTCGATGAAGTAGGGTTTTTTGTTTGAAAGGTTTGAGAAGACTTTTTCGCGCAGCAAGCGCCAGCATTTTGTCATGTGCGGGTACAGCGACCAGTCTGTCAGCAAAATCACGGAGGCTTGTTCGCAATGGCGGGCAAAGGCGCCGTCTGCAAGCCCGGCGCGCACGGTGTCCTCGTCAAAGCGCGCGAGCGTCTGCATGTTGGAGAACATGAGTTTTCCGTCGGAAAACTCGAAGGCCAGCGTGCGGCCGACTTCGCCCCACGAGGTGCAACTGCGGCATTTTTTGGCCAGTTCGTCAAACGCGGGCAGGCGCGGCACGCCCATCGTGGCATACACGTCCATCCTCACGCCGAGGGCGCCCAGCGCATCGCCGGAATTGACGGCGCAGCCGCCCGGGTGCACGGCGTTGATCACGATCTCGCGCAGACTGCTTTGGCGCGCGGAAGCGCCGATAAGTTCGCCCAGCCGCTCGATCGTGGGCACGGGCGTGAAACTCTCCAGCGACTGGCGCGTCTCGACAACGTTGATCATCTCGTCGACAAAACCGTCGAAGCCGCTGACGACGCTTTTTTGCGAAAGCGCGGCCGCCTCGGCGCGCAAGCGGGCAGCCAATTGCTGGAGCAAAGGGGTGGGCATTGAAAACGCGCTTACTGCGCCTCGCTAACGAGTTTGTAACGACGCGGCTCGTCTTCCTCGATTTTCGGGAAGCGGCCGACGGTGGGGTCGGTAAAATAATTGTCGGTGGCGTCGTCGTTGGCGGTGGACACTTCGCCGATCACGCAGTCGTCCGTCAACGGCCAGAAAGAATGGTACAGCCCGGACGTCATCGTGATGCGCTGCCCGGCCGGCACCTCGACGATCTGGCCGTTGTACACCGTGAACGGCTCACCGTTGCGGCGCACCTCGAAGGTGTGCGACTCGTCTTTGTCGGTGGTGGCGTCGTCCCACAACTGGATCGCCAGCACGCCCGAGCGGGTGATGATGTCTTCTTTTTTGAGCTTGTGGGTGTGGCGCAAAGTCTGCTGGTTTTTCTTGGCGTACATGATTTTTTCGCAGTACTCCGGCTCCTCCGCGAGGTTGACGAGCACGAGGCCCTTTTGATCGAACTGCCCCAGGCCAAAGTCGGAAATGTCCCAGCGGGGGTTGGGCGGGAGTATCCAGTTGATTTTGTCAAAGGCGGCCTTGGCCTCGTCGAGGGCACGGTTGATTTGCGAACGTTTCATAGCATTAATACAAGGATTGAGGTTAGAGAGAAAATTTAGTACGAACGCACGGCTTACTTATAACAAAGCGCCTGCTCGGTGGTTTCAAGGTCTTTTTCCAGCGGGCGTTGCGGCGGGATCTTTTTCTTCTGCAAGTCGCCGTGGTAGGCGCGCACGGCCTCCTCGGGCGAGAGCTCGCCGTCGGTGATCGCGCGCAGGTAGCTGATGAAGCTCAGGGGATCCTCGGAAAAGTTGATCTTGCGGCCAAACAGCGCCACGCGCGCGCCGTATTTTTGGGCGTCGTGAATGAGCTTGAAGGCGTCCATCGTCGTGCCCGCGCCCCCGCCCAGGATGCCGACGACCAGCCGCGGGTCGTACGCGGCCAGCTCCTCCATGACCTTTGGCCCGTTGTAGGGGATTTTGAGGAAGACCGGGCGCTGTGCGTCGGTCACGCCGGCCAGCAGCCGTGTGATGTGGTCGTTTAAAAACGCGCCCGTTTGTTCGGGGGAGAAACCCGTTGGCATATTCGGGTTGAAGACCTCCAAAAAATACCGAAACCCGTAGCGCTCGGCCTCGTTTCTAAAGTCGCGATAGGCCTGCAGCGAGGCGTAGTCGCGCTCAAGGTCGTTGTTGAGCGTCATCGAGTACAGCCCCAAGTCCGCGCCGGTGAAGGGTTTTTTCTGAGGCTCCGTCCACTGTCCATGCATGATGTGCGCAATGCTCGCGCTACGGAAGGGCCGCGAGGGCTGCCCGCAGTAAACGCCCCCGCGTACAACCCAGATGTCGGTCGTGTCGTTGGCGCGCGCGGCGGGGGTGACGGGGCTGTTTTCAAACAGCTTTTCACGGATGGCCAATTGCTCGATATTGGAGGCGCTCATCAGCAGGATGTCCACCTTGCCCTGCGCGAGCACGGCACGGATTTGGTCGCGGTACTGCTCAAGCGTCTTCCACGAGCCGTCAGCCCCCCTGCCCGGCGCCGTGAGCCCGTAGGCCATATCGGCGTCCTTGGCGTCGGCGATAATGAAGTCGCGCCGCGAGGGATTTTGGAGGATATTTTGGAGCTTGCGCTCGAGGCTTTTGGGCGTCATGAGGGGTTACAAGAGAAGATGACTAAAACAATGGTGTTATTATGGTTATGGACTGCCAAGGCGATCAAGCCCAAAGCGGAAAACTTCAAAAAAAAGTTCGTTGAGGGTTGCATTTTTCCAAACAGGCGTTAGATTAATAGCAGTTAAGTGTTTTACATTTTTGTAATGCGGGCGAAAACTTATGGTTTTGCCGCAATACGGAGAGATAAAAGAAACGCCGATTCGTGGGGGCGAGTCGGCGTTTCACTTTAGTGAAAGCGCCACTGCAAAAAAACGCTATCAAGGATCAAAACCTGTGCGCTGTCTAATTACCCACTTGGGCTCGCTGGAAACTTTTACAAGCACTGTTACAGGATTGTCACAAAGTTTTACTCCATTTTCTTCGCTCATCCTTCTTTGCTCGCGGACTTGCGGGATTGCCAGCGGATTTTTTTTGAAGTTAAATGGAGTCTTTATGGAACCGCTGCTGAGCATCCTGCGCAAGACCGAGGCGTTTTTCACGACCAAGGGGCTGGAATCGCCGCGGCTGACAGCGGAACTGGTGTTCGCGCATGTGCTAGGGCTAAAGCGGTTGGAGCTGTATTTGCAATTCGAGCGCCCGCTGCCGCCCGATGTGCTCGACAAGGCGCGCCCCTTGGTCGCGCGTCTGGCGCTGGGCGAGCCGCTGCAATACGTCTTCGGAAAAACCCGCTTTTGCGACCTGGAAATTTTGTGCGACAAGCGAGCGCTGATCCCGCGCCCCGAGACGGAGGAACTGGTCGAATTGCTGGTCGCGCGCTTTAAAGACAGCCCGCCTGCCGACATTTTGGATTTGGGCACGGGCACAGGCGCAATCGCGCTGGCGCTGGCGAAGGCCTTCCCGCAAGCGCGGGTGTTGGCCGCAGACCGCAGCCAAGAGGCGCTTGCGCTGGCAAAAGAGAACGCGGCCAAAAACGCGCTCGCAGATCGTATTGAATTTTTGAATACAAATTGGTTTGAGGGGGTGCCCGCGCGGCGTTTCGGCCTGATTGTCTCCAACCCGCCCTACCTCACGGCGCAGGAGATTCAAAGCGCCGCCGTGCAGGTGCGCGCGCACGAGCCGGCAAGCGCCCTGCTGGCCGAGGACAACGGCCTGGCCGACTTAAAAACCATCATCTCAGGCGCGCGCGCCTTTTTGGAGGCGGGCGGCCTGCTCGCGCTGGAGACGGGTATCGACCAGCACACGGCGCTGGAAAAATTAGCCAGCGACACAGGATTTTTACATACGCAATCGCTTTGCGACTTGTCCGGGCGGGAGCGATTTTTTCTTATACAGTAATCGATGAGCACCTTTTTATTTTCACTGAAAAAATTTGTCGGCCAGTTGTGCTTCCCGCTGCCGCTGAGCCTGTGTTTGCTCGCCGTGGCGCTGTTTTTCGCCTTTCGCAAAAAGGTCAGCGTGTGGGTGCGCTTGCCATTGACGCTGGCCTTTGTGATTTTGTGCGTGGCGAGCTTTCGCGGCGTCGCCTCGTTGAGCACAAAGGTGCTGGAGACGCAGTACCCGCCGCTGGCTGTGGGCGACATACCGTTTTCCCCGGAAGCCAAACAGACCAGATATATCGTCGTGCTGGGCGGCGGAGCCACCTTTGTGGAAAACGTGCCGCCGGCCTCGCGCTTGTCGAGCGCCTCGTTGGGGCGGCTTGTCGAGGGGTTACGGCTGGCTTATTTGCTGCCGCACACAAAGCTCGTTTTCAGCGGCGGGCTGCCCACGGAGAAGCAGCCCATCGCCGATTCCATGAGCGTGAGCGCTATGAGCCTGGGCATGGATCCCGCACGCATCATCACCGTGCCCACCGCGCGCGACACGGCGGAAGAGGCGCAGGCGATCGCCAAGGTCGTGGGCAAGGATCCCTTCATTTTGGTGACCAGCGCCACCCACATCCCGCGGGCGATGCGCCTGTTCCAAGCCCTCGGCATGAAGCCCATCGCCGCGCCCGCCCAGTATATCGGCCACCGCAGCCCGGACTTGCTGAGCACTTATAATATCGGCTGGGATGTCTCCTCGTTGGAAAAAACAACGGGCTCTGTCTACGAATACCTCGGCTCGGCCTGGGCGTGGATCAACAACCATTTTGTGCCCGCCGACTGGACGCAGGATCATGTTCAGGAAACCACACTGCCTAACGGCAGCATTTTACACGAGCCGCCCAAGGCTCCAGCCGATCCCGGCACCGGCCAGCCCGCAGGCCCCGTTCAAAAAGACGTTCAGTAACGCCAAAAACTTCGAGCGCGCAAAAAGCCGCGCGGTATCCAGTGCGAAGCTCGAGTAAGTGCTCATGCCCCCGCAAAACCCCGTCAGCAAAAACGCGGCGGCGACTTGCGACAACGCGCACGCCGCAAAAATGCCGGCCAAAAAACTGCCCGCCGTGTTTACCAGCAAAATCGCCCACGGAAAACGCGCGGGCAACCACAAGCACACGCACGCGCGCAGCGCGGCGCCACAGGCGCCTCCCACAAAGACAAACAACGCGCTCACGATGACTGCCTTTCCCCTTCGCCGCGCAGCCCCAGCCAAACGGCTAGCAGACATAGCCCCAGCATAAGCGCAGCCTCAAACGTCGCGCTGAAAACACACCCTGCTTGCATCAACTCCAGCACCCGCACGCTGACGGCGGAAAACGTCGTCAGTCCCCCCAGCAAGCCCACCTGCCAAAAATGGCACACATGCGCGCGGCTCATCCGTCGCACGCTCCACGCCAACACAAAACACCCCAGCACATTGGCGATCCAAATACCCAGCGGCAGCCCGCCGAGCGCAAACAAATTTTCCAATCCGTAGCGTAATAGCGCCCCCAGCCCTCCGCCAAGCGCCGCCCACAACGGCAAAAAACGCGCCCTGCATAAAAAGCTCTCACGCTCGATGCGGGTGTTCATAAATGAAAAACTCAGCGCTTGGGCGCCGAGATGCGGTTGAGGGTGCGCTGGTAGCGGCCGATGCCGTCGGCGATCGACTGGGCGATTTGCTGACGGTAGGCGGCGGTGGCGATCTTGCGGCCCTCCGTCGTGTTTGAAATGAAACCGCACTCCACCAAAATCGCGGGGCAGTTAAGTCCGGTCAACACGTCGAAGCGCGCGCGCTTCAGGCCGCGCTTGGTGGCGGAAAGCTGGTCGCTCATCGAGTCCGTCACATAATAGCCCAACAGGGCGTTCCAGGCGTCGAAGCGGTTGTTCTCGCGCACGATGCGGTCGCTGGCGTGGTACTTGGTGCGCCCCGTGGACATCTGCCAGGCGGGCGTCATCACCCAGGTCTCGATGCCGGAGACGCTCTTGTCGCCCACCGTGTTAAAATGCACCGAGACAAACAAGTCCGCGCGGTTACGGTTGGCGATAGCAGTGCGCTCGGTGCGCGCCAGGGCGATGTCGGAATTGCGCGTCATCACCACCTGGTAACCGCGCTGCTCCAAAAGCGTCTTGAGCCGCCGTGACACGTCAAGCGTGAGTATTTTTTCCGTCAGCCCCAAGGCCGTATTGAGCGCCCCCGGGTCCTTGCCGCCGTGCCCGGCGTCGATCACAATGCGCCGCAACCCGGGCGCAGGTAAAAACTGCTGCGGCTGCAAGATCGGCTGCAACGTTTTGAGCACGTCGCGTTCGTTGATGTACAACTCCCCGCCCTGCAAAACAACCGGCGAACCCAGCGCCAACGGGTTGCCGTTAAGCGAGGCCACGCGGCTGTGCCGGGTGAAAGAAACACTGACCGCGCTCGTGGAAAGTTTGCGCGTCTTGGCGTACTGCGTCCACTCAACTTTGCCCAATCCCAGCCGCTTGGCCGCCTGCGAAGCGCTAAGGTAATTTTCCCCGTTAATCTTGGACTGCCCCGCCAACGGGCAAGCCCCCGACAAAAGCACCGACAAAACAAAAACGCACCCAAAAAAGCGCGCCCAAAAACGTCGGCCAGGCAAAAACAAAAACATTTTTCATAATAGTAACAAAATTCAAGCCCCCCTTTCCAATAAAAAGAAGACAAGCGCCAAGATGGAGTGCCTTGGTAGAGAGAGATAGGGACGCTGCTATGCGGGGAAACCCTTTCAAAAAGACTTCTATGACGGATGCTGGCGCATCCTTGTGTGCGCGGCAGTGTACTGTTTAATCCCGCTTAAACGTTTCTCGGGCGCGTTCTAACAAATCGCGTTCTTCGTTTGTCAACGAGGCGAATCCTTTCTGCGCTATTTTGTCTAGCACGCGGTTGACCTCTGTTTTATTCAACTCCAGTCGATCGGAATAATTCACGCGGTATGTCGTTGTCGCTTTTTTTCGCTTCATCCATGCGGGCAGTTGCATTGACGGGCGGGCGCGGGCGTTTTGTGCTCTTAGCAAATATTTGTAGCACAGCCACGCTGTCGCCAAACCGCCCAAATGCGCGGAAAATGCTATGGGGCTGCCGTGTGAGACGTTGGAAAAATGCGGCAGGATTTCGTAGGTCAGTGAGGAAAACAGCTCTATCGAGCCGAAGATGATCAGCAGCCACTTGGGCTCGATGCGGATGGGGAATATGAAAAACAGCAGCAGCGTGATCGGGCGGTTCCAATTCAAAAAACAAAAGAGCGTGAACATCCCGAACACGCCCGCCGAAGCGCCAATCAAATCGGCTCGCGGGCTGGCGTAGCCGCTGGCCAGCATCCATAAGGCTGCGCCGCCGAGGATGCTTAAAAAGTAGACCCACACGCAGCGTTTATGCCCGAGCGCCGCGGCCACCCCCTGCCATGTCCAATACAGCAGCAGCAGGTTCAGCCCCAGGTGCAGCAGCCCTTCATGGATGAAGGAATACGTCAGCAGCGTCCAGAGGCGCCCCGACACAAGGCCATTGTAACTCAGACCGAAAAACCCGAAAAAATCCACCCAGCGCCCCAACAGCACTTCCAGCGCGAACACCGCGATATTGGCCGCCATAATCCAGCCCAGCGGGCTCATTGCCTTGAGGCGCCGCGCCCAGTCTTTTGACGAAAATGGGTGATGTCTTTGCATTCTTTAGATCGATTCTCTCACTGTGGCATGAAACAAAAAATCTAACAACCGTGTTTTTTAGAAATTGCCAGCGCCGCAAAAGTGTCCTAATTTATGGCTACTTATGGCAGACAAAAACGACAAATGGAAAGAAAACGTCCCGGGCAAGTTCTACGTCGACAGCCAATGCATCGACTGTGACTTGTGCCGTGAAACCGCTCCCGATTTCTTCGTGCGTCAGGACGACGGCGGCTACACCTATGTGGCCAAGCAGCCCTCGACCCCCGAGGAAACCGCCCAGTGCGAGGAAGCCAAGGAAGGCTGCCCCGTCGAGGCGATTGGCGACGACGGAGAATAAGCGGCCCCAAGCGCCCGCGCGCTTTTGCGCCCGCATCTCCCGTCACCCTCCTGACCCATTTTAAAACCCTTTCCGTTGCGGATCGGGTTTTTTGCCTTTAAACTTCTTTAAACATTATGAGCGCAAAAAAATCTTCCGCCAAAAAACCCGCCGTGGCCGTCATCATGGGCAGCACTTCTGACTGGGATGTCATGAAAAACG
>JAKPNF010000122.1 GCA_029548565.1 Verrucomicrobiota bacterium | reverse complement strand
CTGCACACTGGCCATTTTGCTCCGTGCAGCTTTCCCGCAAGTGAAAATCCTTCAGGGCGGATTTTGCCGCAGGATAGATGGGGGGCTGCACTAGTTTGCTGCTCCCCATCGTAAGACCAGGCAAAATTCGCCATGAAGGATTTTCACCGCGGGAACGGAAGAATAGCCCAACGGGATATTCTTTCGGGTAGTCACGAGCAGGGTGCATCACCTCAATGCCATCCCGTTCAGCGGCAGCACCCACGCCGCGCGCAGCGCCGCACTATTTGTTTCTCTATTCCTTTACCGGTGTGATCTTCGGCTGGGGCGGTAGTTTGTAGGGGGGCGGGAAGCCTTGCAGGCACCAGTAGACCATCTGCCGCGCGCTCACGGCGCTTAGCGTGTCCATGTTTTGGCCAGAGGGTGTGTAGCCGCTGTAGGCGACGATATCCTGAATGATGACATCGATAACCAGATAACCCACGTCAATCGTGTCAGGGGTGTCGTTGACCTCGTTGGGGGCCCAGTTCAGGCGGGCTGCCGGGTTGACATCGCGCTTGCGGGTGAACGACACGCGCACCAGAAAATCCGGCTCGGCGCCTTCGGCGGCTTTGGTGAAATTTTTCGCGGCCAGTTCCTTGTCGATCTCCTGGTAGATGACCTCGTCGAAAATATCGAGCTGGCGGTTGAGCTTGATCGTGCCCTCGTCAATTGGAATCAAGCTGTAGGTCTTGTACTTTGAGTAGTCGATGCCCTCCTTGTGGCTGTAATTGCCCATGCTGGAGCATCCGTTGAACAACAGTGCCGCGAGCAAGAGGCCGCCCGCAAGCAATTGTGTGATTTGAATTTTTTTCATGATGATAAATTAGTCAAGTTTTCGCGGGTCTTGTTCCGCGTTAAGGTGTGTTTTTAAATATAAAGCAGCTTGGGCTGATGGCAAGCGCTTAGGCGGTTTTGTAAATGCGCGGCACGCGGGAGGTGATGGCGCAAAAACTCTCCCAGCTGATGGCGCCGCAGCATTTGCTAAACTCGCTCACATCAATCGTTTGGTCGCCCTGCGAGCCGATGAGGGTGGCCACGTCGCCCACCTCGATTTTTTCGAGCGCGCTGCTGTCCACGATCATCTGGTCCATGGTCACACGGCCCAAGACGGGGCAGCGTTTGCCGCGGATGAGCACCTGCGCCTTGTTGCTGGCGGCGGTGGGGATGCCGTCGCCGTAACCGGCTGTCAGCACTGCTATGCGGGTGTCTTTTTCCAAAATGCGGGTGCGCCCGTAAGACACGCCAGTGCCCTTGGGCAGGTTTTTCACAAGCCCCACACGGGTGTGAAAACTGAGCACAGGACTGGGCTGCAATTGTGCCAGCAGCGAGCTTTTGTGCGGCGGCACCCCGAATTGCAGCAGCCCCACGCGCACGGCGTTGAAGGGGCCGCCCGCGGCGAAGGAGTCGATGCCCGCCGAGTTGTCGGCGTGCAGCAGGCACTCCGGCGGCAGGGGCCCAAGTTTTTTGACCGTCTCGACAAACAAGGCGCGCTGGTTTTCGGTGAAGGCAGGGTCGCTTTCCGCGCTCGAAAAATGGGTGTAGATACCCTGCGGGGACAGCCACGGTGCGGCGGTGATTTGTTCCCAAAGCCCCTGCGCCTGGGCGTGTGGCACGAGCAGGCGCCCCATGCCGGTGTCGACTTTCATGTGCACTGCTATTTTTTTGCCGTGGGCTTGGCCGAGCGCGTTAAAACGCGCGACTTCCTGCGCACTGGAAACCGTGGCAATCAGGTTGTGGTGCACCAGCGCGGTTTCCTCACTGGGCAACACCGGGCTAAGCAGCAACACCGGCCAGCCTCCGCCCAGCTCGCGCACCGCGCGCGCCTCATGGATATTGGCCACGGCGAACATATCCGCCCCGCACTGCATCAGGCGGGCGACCGTGTGCGGCAGCCCGTGTCCGTAGGCGTTGGCCTTGACGACCGCCACATAACGCACATGCGCGGGCAACATCATGCGGATGCGCCGCAAATTGCGTTCCAAGGCGGCCAAGTCGATCTCGGCCCAACAGCGGTGTGTCTCTTGCATGGCTTAATTTTTTGGCGCTATCCACGCGCGGTAGTCGGCGGGGCGCACGACGAAAACATCGGGCGTGTCTGTTTTCTCTAGCAGTGTGTCGTTCAAAAGCGCCTGCGGGTTTTCGGCCAGCGGGGTTTGGACGATGGGTTTGAAGAAAGACGGCGGTGCTTCCCATTGTTTGCGCTGGGGCATGAAGAGGCAATTTTTTTGCGCGAGCGTTTCCAATTCGGCCGTGGGCAATTCGCGCCAGCCGTGCTCATGGTCGAAGGCGCACCATTGGCCTTGGCGCGAGGGCGTCAGGGCGATTGCCTGCTCGTCGTTTTGCGCTGCGAGCAAAAAGGGCAGGCTTTTGTAGGCGAAAACGGGTTTGTCGGCCAGTTCGGGCAAGGTTTTTAAGGTGCGCAAGAGCATGCACACAAGGCGTGTGCCCAGCAGCGAGCCGGGGCCGCAGTCGTAGATAAAACCGGTGAGATTTTCGAGGCGCAGGTTTGTTTCTTTTAATGCAACATCCAGCCCGCGCTGCAGCGCCTCAAGCGCGCCCGCGTCTTTTTCGTCTTGGCGCAGGGTGAGCCAATGGCCGTCGCCCGCGAGGATGCCGATCGTGAAGGGCGTCATGGCCGCGTCGATCACGAGCCAGCGCGCGGCGGAAGTATTGTGCTGCGAAAATTTCATGAGTAACGGCGTCGTTGCGCGACGGGGGCGATGCCGAGGGCCTCGCGGTATTTGGCGATGGTGCGCCGCGCCACGGAAAGTCCCTGCGCGGCCAGCAGCTCCGCGATGCGCTGGTCGCTCAAGGGTCGGCGGGCGTCTTCCTGCGCCACCATTTCGGCGATGCGTTGTTTGACGGTTTCGACCGCCTGTGTCTGACCGTCCTCGGATTGGTAGCCGTGGGTAAAAAAGTAACGCAGTTCAAACACACCCCAGGGCGTCTGCGCGTATTTTCCGGAAACGGCGCGCCCGACAGTGCTCTCGTGCATGGCGATGTCGTCGGCCACCTGCGCCATGGTCAGCGGTTTTAACGCGTCGGGGCCGTCCTCGAAAAACCTGCGTTGGCGCTTGAGCAGCGCGCGGCCTATTTTTTCGAGCGTGTGCGCGCGCTGGGCCAACGCCTCGACGAGCGTGCGCGCGGCGTGGATCTGCTCGTTCAGGTACGAGCGGTCGCCATCGCTCAAGTTCGCGCGCCCGAGCATGTTTTTATATTCGTTGGAAAGGCGCAGGCGCGGGGCGGCCTCGTCGTTGAGGCGTACTTTCCAGATGCCGTCCTTTTTTTCAAAAAACAAATCCGGCACGATCACTCGCACGCTGTCTTGGGAGAAGGGGCGTCCGGGCGCGGGGCTTAGGCGGCGTATGGTTTTCAGCGCCTGCTCGACGGCGGCGGGCGTCGTTTTTTCTGCGCGGGCAATTTCCACGACCTTGCGCTTGCCCAGTTGCTCAAAATGCTCGCGCACGATTTTTTCAGCCAGCGTGCCTGCCTTGCCCGCGCGCTCGAGTTGCAGCAAGAGGCACTCGCGCAAGTCGCGCGCGCCGATGCCCGGCGGGTCGAAGGATTGCAGGAGTTTTAACATGCCTTCCAATGTCGCTGTTTCAAAGCCGCCGCTGCGCGCCAGCTCGCCGATGTCGCCGGAAAGCAGGCCGTTTTCATCGAGGCTGTCGATGAGGTACACCAGCGCTTTTTTCTCGTCGCGCTTCAAATCGAGAAAGAGCGCCTGCTCGAGCAAAGATTCGCGCAAAGAAGCGTGACCGGCCTTCTGATTTTCAAAAAACAGCTCACGCGCGCGCTGGAGTTTTTCAACATCCTGGCCAACGGAAGAAGCACCGTCCCATTCAAAAAAATCCTCCGCCTCGTCCACAGGTTGTTCAGTCACCGGCACGTCCTCCTCCAGCAACGGATTTTGCTCCAACGCCTCACGCGCCAAGGCATTCAACTCAGTGACGGGCGCCTGCAATACCTGCAGCGACTGCTGCAACACAGGCGCTAACGCAAGGGACTGCGTTTGCTTCAACTGCTGACTGACCTGCGGCTCACTCATTCGTCCCAAAATTTTAAAAAACCCCAAACACAAGGGCAATGCATTTGAAAAGGATGCGCCAGCATCCGTCATAAAAGTCTTTTGGGAAAGGGGGCGCGGGGGAAAACCCTTTTCTTCAGAAAAGGGTTTTCCCCCGCATCTCATTCAAAAAAAGCCTCGTGAATGGCGACGATGCCGCCGGTGAGGCGGCGTGTTTTTACGTGGGTAAAGCCGCACTCAAGCAGCTCGGTGGTGAAGCTGGGGGCGGTGGGGAAGGCGTTGATGCTGGCGGTGAGGTAGCGGTAGTCCATGCCGTCCTGGGCGATGGGCTTTACGATTAGGGGCATGATGAATTTTAAGTAGGCGCGGTAAAACGGCCTTAACCAGCGGTAGGGCTGTGAAAATTCGAGCACGAAGAGAGTGCCGCTTGGGCGCAGGGTTTGGCGGATCTGGGAGAGACCCTGCTTGCGGTCGAGGAAATTGCGCACGCCAAAGGCGATGGTGCAGACATCGAAGGGTTTTTCGGGCAGTGAGGAAAGATTCATGCAGTCGGCTTCGCGGAAGGCGATTTTTTCGGCGACGGGGCGTTTCTTTTGTTTTTGGCGCGCGCGTTCAAGCATCTCGGGGGAGAAGTCGTAGGCGAAAATTTCCGTGCTTTTTTCCAGGTGCTTTCTTAGGAAAAAGGCGACGTCGCCGCTGCCGGTGGCGAAATCCGCGATTTTTTGCGGATGCTTTTTGGCGACGAGCCGTGTCAGGCGCCAGCGCCAGTAAAAGTCTATGCCTAGGCTTGCCAGATGGTTCGCGCGGTCGTAACCGCCCGAAACCCGCGCGAATATGGTCTTGATTTGCCTGCCGTGTAACATGAAATAAGGATTTGACTTGAAATTGATTCCCGTGGAATATCAAATAGATATACGTTTACAAACCTCGATAACACTGTCACACCATAGTAAGGAAAACTCCCATGCAAGGCAATCTTACCAAAAGAGACATCGTTCTTAAAATTTACGACAAAACCAAGTTCGCCCAAAAAGAAGTGCGCGAGACCGTTCAGCTAACCCTCGATGTCATCGCCGAGGCGCTGGCGCAGGGGCGCAATGTCGAGCTGCGCAACTTCGGCGTGTTTGAGGTGCAGATCCGCAAGTCCCGCGTGGGGCGCAACCCCCATAAGCCGGAGACGGACGTTATCATCCCGACCCGTGCCGTCATCAAGTTCAAGGCTGGCAAGGAGTTGAAGGCCGACCTCAAGAAGATCAATCTGGACGCGCTGGCCGCCTCGAAGAAATAAGGTTTTATATTTTCCTTTTCGAAAAGGCGGTTGCCCGAGCGGGTCGCCGCCTTTATTTTATTAAGGAATAAAATGGCATCCAGCTTCCAGACGCTCCCCGGGTTCCGGGATTTTTATCCCGAAGAGTGCGCCGTGCGCAACCACCTCTTTCGTCTGTGGCGGCAGGCGGCGGCCGAGTTCGGGTTTTCCGAGTGGGACGCGCCGGTTCTGGAACCGCTGGAGCTGTTCACGGAAAAATCCGGCGAGGAAATACGCCGCCAGCTCTTTGAATTTGTGGACAAGGGCGGCCGCGCCGTCGCGCTGCGCCCGGAGATGACGCCGTCTTTGGCCCGCATGGTCGGCGCCAAGGCCGCGAGTTTACGCCGCCCGATAAAATGGTTTTCGATCGGCGAAAACTACCGCTACGAGCGCATGCAAAAGGGGCGCGGGCGTTCCTTTTACCAGTTTAACGCCGACATCCTGGGCGAGGCCGGCCGCGCCGCCGACGCCGAGATCATCGCGCTGACCGCCCGCGCGCTGGAGCTGGCGGGTCTCAAGTCGCAGGACGTCGTGGTGCGCCTGTCCGACCGCACACTGTGGTTTGAATTTCTGTCCTCCAAAGTCGCGCCCGAGGCCGTGGGCGAAGTGCTGGCCATCATCGACAAAATCGAGCGCGAGCCGCAGGAAAAAATTCTGGAAAAACTCTCCGCCCACTGCGCGGACGCCACGGCATTGCTCGCGGACATCCGCGCGTTTTTGCAGATCAATTCGCTGGAAGCGCTCGAGGCGTTTTTAAACACGCTGGCGGACAAAAAAGAATCGCTGAGCGCCCGCCTGAACGACTGGCGCGCGTTGCTTGGCCGCTTGAACGCGATGGGCTACGGCGACTGGGTGGCTGTCGATTTCGGCATCGTGCGCGGGCTGGCGTATTACACGGGCTTTGTGTTCGAGGTCTTTGAACGCTCCGGCGAGGGCAGGGCGTTGGCAGGTGGCGGGCGCTACGACAATCTGGTCGCCAAATTGGGCGGCGCGGATCTGCCCGCCTGCGGATTCGGCATGGGCGACATCACACTGCGCCTGTCGCTCGAAGAACGCGGGCTTTTGCCGCAATTTTTAAACGCGCCTGATTTTTACGCCGTCACTTCCGGCGATGGCGCCACGCAAGAGGCCGCCTTGGCGGACGCCTCGCAACTGCGCCGCGCGAATTTGCGCGTGGAATACGCCCTCAAAGGGGCAGCCTTCGGCAAGCAATTGAAGGCGGCCTCGCAGTCCGGCGCACCCTTCGCTCTGCTCTACGGCGAGAGCGAAATCGCGCAAAACGCCGTGCGCGTGAAAGACCTGACCACCGGCAAAGAGTCGCTGCTGCCGCGCGACGAAAATCTCACCGCCCACCTTGTCGCCGTGCGCCGCGTCGGCCTGCCCAAAGACCCCTGCCACGGCCACGAGCACTGATTTTTAAATATGCCCAAAATCTCCACACGCGCCTGGGGAGTGATTTTGGCGGTCGTTATCGCCGTCTTCGGTTTCTGGTTTTTTTATAAAAGCGACGAGGCGAAACTCAACCAGTCGCTCGACGAGATCGAGGAAATTTTGACCATAAACCCGCGCGAGACAAGCAAACTCGGCGCATTGGCAAAAGCCACGCGAATAAAAAAATATCTCAGCGACGAGGGCGTGTCCGTCACCGTCGACGACCGCCGCGTGCTGGCGCGCACCAAGGAACAGATCGAGCAACTGGTGATGCTGTGGGTGCAAAAAAGCGGCGATGGCAAAGTGCAGTTCACCAAGCGCGGCCACGAGATTTTAAAAGACAACACCGCGCGCACAAAAACATGGGTCGTCGCACACACCGCCATGACGCAAACCCAACTCGAAAACGGCGAGTGGTTCAGCGTCTCATGGGAAAAAAACAAAGACGGCCATTGGATCATCCGCGCCGTGCGCCCGCTGAATTAAATTAGATGTATTTCCCAGGCAGCCTCGCATCGGCAAATTGTCCTGTTATAAATTTTTTTGAGGGGGTGCGGGGGATCTTTTTTATAATGAAGCGAGCCCATTTATAGCGAGCGGAACGGGCGGGTGCCGCAGGCACCCGATGCGGAGC
>JAKPNF010000117.1 GCA_029548565.1 Verrucomicrobiota bacterium | reverse complement strand
AAAAGTTTTTAGGGAGGGGGCGCGGGGGAACCCTTTTTTTCTAAAAAAGGGTTCCCCCGCATCTTCATTCCATCTCTCCTGCCTCCCTACAAGGACAAGCGCAAGCCGTCCCAGGCGTAAAAAATTCCTTCGGGCAGCTCGGCTTGCATGCGGGTATGGTCGATCTCGTAGGTCAGGTGCGTCAAATACGAGGCCGGCGCGCCAATGCGTTTGGCCGCTTCGATGGCATCTTGCACGGACATGTGCGTCGGGTGCCAGCGCGGGCGCAGGCCGTCCAACGCCACCGCTTGAGCGCCTTTGGCCAGCGCGACGGCCTCGTCGCTGACGCTGTGCGTGTCGCAGTAGTAGGCGAATTTTTTCGCGACCTGCCCTTGCGCGTCCAGTTCCTCAAACACAAAACCCAGCGAGCGCAGCGGCCCATGCTCTTGCCACACGCTGTGGATGCGCAGGCCGTCCAGCTCCAGCGTGGCGGGCATTTCTTTTAAATCAAACACGGGGTAGCCCTTGGAGACCGGCACGCCTTGGACGGCGTAGGGATAAATCGCCCGCACACGCTCGAGCGTCTCGGCATCGCCGTACACCGGCATGGCCTGCCCGCCGTTAAAATCGCAAAAGCGGCGGATGTCGTCCATGCCCAGAATATGGTCGGCATGCCCGTGGGTAAGTAAAAACAAATCCATCTGCCGGATATCCTCGCGCACACATTGCAGGCGAAACTCCTGCGCCGCGTCCACCTGAATGTGCTTGCCCGCAGCGATGACATGGATAGAAGAGCGCGTGCGAAAATTCTTCGGGTCGGCCGCGTTGAAGGTGCCGGGCGGCTGGCCTATCATCGGCACTCCCTGCGAGGTGCCCGTTCCTAGAAAAATGATTTGCATTGCGAAGTGTGCGGCGCTTTTTCGGATAACAAAAAGCCCCCCATTTTAACGGGAGGCTTTTCGGTTTTTCAAGTCTGTCTGATCAGGCGCGTCGGCGGCGCAAACACGCAAACAAGGCCGCCAGCGCGAAAAGCCCGCCGCTTATCGACGGCTCGGGAATTATCATCTCCACGCGAAAATCACCGACTTCATAAATCTGCACGGCGCCCGTTTTCTTCGACATGACGAACAGCCCCAGCCCCGCGTCGGTGACCGTGGCGAGCTGCTCGGCCACCTTTGAAAACGCGCGCTTCACCGGCAACGCGTTTTTCATGAACAGCAACCTGACCGGAGCCGCGTTCACGGGAGCCACCTTCGCGGCCAACGCCACGATCGCCAACTCCAACCTCGCGGGGGCGACCTTCGCGGGCACGCAGTTCACGGGCACCACCTCCTTCATCTCCAACACCCTTTCCGGCGCCACCTTCGAGGGGGCAAAGCTCGGCGGCACCACGAGTTTCACGGGAACGCGAAACGCCAGCCACTCGGTCATCTCCGGCTTTTTGGACAATGCCAAGTTCGACGCGGCCGACCTCTCGGGCAACGTGGTCTTCTCCGATGTGTCCATGTCCAGCGCCAGCTTCAAGGACGCCACGCTGGGCGGCACCGTAACCTTCACGCATTCCGACATGCGAAACGCCGTCTTTGACGGCGCGCAACTGACCGGCACCATCAGCTTTGTCGGCGAAAAGTCCCCCACTTATCAGATGCTCTCCGGCTTCATGAACGGCTCCAGCTTCAAGGGCGCCTATATCGGCAAGAATGTGACCTTTGACAACGTCGAGCTGGGCTTGGCCAAGTTTGGCACAAATGTCTCCGGCAGCGCGACCATCATCGACGGGGCGACCTTCATCAACACCGGCCTTTCCAACGCGGATTTCTCCGGCGCCACGATCACGGGCGACACCGCTTTCAGCGATTATTCCTGGATCGACGGCGCCGTCTTCTCCGGCACCAATTTTGAAAGCAGTAGCGGCTCGCAGGTTCAGTTTGTGGACGCGTACATGGGCAACACCGTCTTTAACCGCGAATTTCACCGGCTCCATTCTTTTCAAAATCAGCAACTGGAACGCAGGCTATTACGACAACGCGAACTTCAGCGGCGCCAATTTCGCAGCAGGCAGCGATGTGACCTTCGACGGTGGCAACGCCGCGATGGGTTCCATGGTCTTCGGCTCCACTCCCACCTACGCGGGTAAGCTCACCTTTAAAAACATCGACGTGTCCGACTTTGACTTCGCGGGCGCCACCTTTCGAAGCACCTCGCAGACCATCTTCAGCAACGCCACGGTGGACAATATTTCCTTCGAGGACACGGTCTTCGCCGCGGGCAGTATTTTCTCGTTCTACGATGTCATTCAGGCTTCCTCGGACAGCACCCTGAGCTTTAAAAACACGAGCTTTGGCGGCATCACGCAGTTCGCCAGCGGTTCGCAGCAAGTCTCGCTGGCCAATGCCGACTTTAGCGGCGCATCGTTCAATTGGGACTCGTCCAGAGGCACGATGTTCTTCCTGCAAAACACGGGCTTCACCTACAACCAGTTGCTCACCACCAAGAACTACAATTCCACGACCGGAAAATTCGACCTGCGCGGCATGGATTTGAGTGGCAATACCACGCTCGTGAACCGCGACTTGCGCGGCTCGCAGATCGACGCGGCCAAATTCGGCGGCCTGTGGGGCAACGATTTTAGCGACTCGACCTACACGGCGGGCAACACACCCTCTTACGGCATCTCCTACATCGACGCCCAGGGCAGACTCGGCGGTTTGAACAACCACACCTCCTCCACTTACGGCGACTTCCTCATCCGCGAAAAGGCTGCGGGCAGCACCACAAACATCCACCTGCAAGCCGACAGCACGACGCTCAACAGCGGCGTGACACTCACAGTCGAGTCTAATAACGAAATTTTCGCCAGCGGTGCGGGGCTGGGGCTGGACGTGCACGGCACCATCAAGATGGACGCCACCTCGCAGTTCCACATGCAAGACGGCGCTGCCATGACTTTCCATGATGGCTCTACCCTGGAAATCACGGTGGGCGTGGGCGCGAACTTCATCGTGGTGGGCGACTACGACGCGGCCAGCAGCATCATTTTGGACGGCACCTATAGCTCGGAAATGGGCAACCTGATCGTCCACGACGGCGAAAATGACCCGACGCGTATTTGGAAGCTCGAGGTGTTTGAGGACACCAACCAACTGGTGCTATACTACGATATTCCGGAGCCGGCCCTGAGCGCCGCTGCGCTGACAGCATTGGCTTTGCTTCTTGCCGCACGCCGCCGCGTGAACGGATGAGCGCGTGCGGAAATTTATCGTCGGCACCGCCTGCGAGGTGTCTGTTTATGGAAAAATAGCTCCCATCGAAAAGCAAAGGATTTTTTCAAGTTGACGAAGCGCTTCGGTTTAATGGGTTGCACGAGCGCTTCAAGCCTTGCAAGTCGAAGTCATTCAAGATCAACCGTGCTTGCCATACAGCGCGGACTTTGAACCTTTACAACACTTTACCGCCTTGGTTTAATGCGATTATGAAAGTGGTCATATTGGCGGGAGGACTGGGAACCAGACTCTCCGAAGAAACCGAATTAAAGCCCAAACCGATGGTGGAAATCGGCGGGCGCCCTATTTTGTGGCACATCATGAAGATGTATTCCTTTCACGGGTTTAACGAGTTCATCATTTTGACCGGGTATAAGTCTCATCTGATAAAAGACTACTTTATCAACTACTACACCCGCTACTCGGACATCACAATCGACATGGCAACCAACACGACGCAAATCCATGTCAACCGCCACGAGCCCTGGAAAGTCACCATGCTCTACACAGGGCAAGACACGATGACCGGCGGGCGCATAAAAATGGCCCAGCCGTACATCGGCAAAGAGCCTTTTTTGCTGACCTATGGCGACGGGGTCAGCGACGTGAACATAAAAGACACCATCGCGTTTCACCGCGCGCACGGCAAGTTTGCCACGCTTACGGCGGTGCAGCCGGCGGGGCGTTTCGGGGCGATCGATATCGACGCCAGCGGTGCCGTCGGAAATTTCAAAGAAAAACAGCGCGGCGACGGCGCCTGGATCAACGCGGGCTTCTTTGTGTGCCAGCCCGAAGTGCTCGACTATATCGGCCCGTCTGAAAAGGCCATCTTCGAGCGGGAACCGCTGGAAAACCTGGCCAAAGACGGCCAGTTGTGCGCGTTCAAGCACGCCGGTTTCTGGCAACCGATGGACACTTTGCGCGACAAAAACGAACTCACGCAACTATGGATGGCGGGCAACGCCCCCTGGGCCTCGTGGCTTAAACAATAATCCGCATGCCTCTTTCTTTTTATAAAAACAAACGGGTCTTCATCAGCGGCATCACCGGGTTCAAGGGAAGCTGGCTGGCGCTGTGGCTGGAAAGTCTCGGCGCGCAGGTGTGCGGCCTGGCGTTAAAGCCCGCGACCAATCCCGCACTGTTCGACGTCTTAAAACTTTCCGAGCGCACCTCAACCGTCATCGCCAACATCAACGACGCGGCCGCGCTCGAAAAAGCGTTCGCCGAATTTTCACCCGAAATCGTGTTTCATCTGGCGGCCCAGCCACTCGTGCGTTATTCCTACGCGCAGCCCTGGGAGACGTACCACACAAACGTCATGGGCACCTTGCGCATATTGATGACGGCTTCTCAATTTGACTGCGTAAAGGCCCTTGTCAATGTGACCACCGACAAGTGCTACGAAAACATCGAGCGCGACTACGCCTATTGCGAAGCCGACCCTCTGGGCGGCCACGACATGTACTCTTCCTCGAAGGCCTGCAGCGAGATTCTGACCTCGTCGTACCGGCGGTCTTTTTTGACGCAAGGCAAGGGCTTCGCCCTGGCCAGCGCGCGCGCCGGCAACGTCATCGGAGGGGGCGACTGGTCGCTTGACCGCCTTATCCCGGACTGCGTCCACGCGGCCGTCAAGGGGATACCCGTCGAGATCCGCAATCCGGTCGCCACCCGCCCATGGCAACATGTCCTGGAACCGCTGGGCGGTTACCTGCTATTGGGCAAGCTCATTTCAAAAGACCCGCAAACCTACGCGGGGCCTTACAATTTCGGCCCCCTGCCAGAGGGCGTGCTGAGGGTGCAAGACGTGGCCAGGGAATTCACGCAAGCGTTCGGCCGCGGAGAAATACAGGTGGGCGCGCGCAGCGAGCTGCATGAGGCGGGGCTGCTTAAACTCTGCATCGAAAAAGCGCGCACGCACCTGAATTGGCATCCGCTGTGCACCGCGCATGAGGCCATCGCCCACACGGCGCAATGGTACCGCTGTTTTTACGACGGCCAAAACATGCTTGCCTTTACCCGAAAGCAAATTTCCGACTACCAGCAAAAATACCTGAAAGTTTTCAAATGAATTCAGAAGCCCAGTCTTTAAAACAACAAATCCTTTCCCTCTCAAAAAAATATTACGACCTGGCGCGCCCCGACGTGCGGCGCACCGGATATATTCCGGTTTCGGGAAAGGTTCTGGGCTCCCAAGAGCTATCCAACATGATGGAGGCCTCGCTGGACATGTGGCTGACTGGCGGACGCTTCAACGAGAAATTCGAGCGCGCATTCGCGGATTTCCTGGGGCTGAAACACGCTTTTACAACCACCTCTGGCTCCTCAGCCAACCTGCTGGCCGTCAGCGCCCTGACCTCGTACCGCTTGGGCGAGCGCCGCTTGCAAAAGGGCGACGAAGTCATCACCG
>JAKPNF010000116.1 GCA_029548565.1 Verrucomicrobiota bacterium | reverse complement strand
GCCCGTGCGCGGCGGGGCGACGATCAGCCCGCGCTGCCCCAAACCGATGGGCGTGAGCAAATCGACCACGCGCATCGAAATATTGTCCCACGGCACGTCGGGCGCCGTCTCGAGCATGAAGCGCTCCAGCGGGTAATACGGCGTCAATTCCGTGAACGGCGTCACGTGCGCGATCTGCTCGGGATTAAGCCCCATCACCTCGCGCACCTTGATGACGCACGGGCAGCTCTCGCCCTCGCGCGGCGGGTGCACAACCGCGTCGACGCTGTGGCCGCGTTGCAACCCGTAGCGCTTGATCAGCGAGGCGGGCACGTAGGCCGAAAGGCTTTTTAAACGGTAATTGTCCACCGCGTAAACCAGCACGCCGTCGCCATGCGAAAGAATTTCCAAAATCCCGTTCAAATGAATCGGCGTCTTGGCTTCCCAGTGCGCTTTCAGCACATCGCGGATCAACTGGCGGCGCGTGGGCGCCCCGGGCACGGCAACGCCGAGGGCGTTGGCCGTGATCTCCAGTTCCGCGAGCGTCTCGGCGTACAGCGCGTTAAAATCAACCGGCTCGGCGCCGGTCGTGTTTTCCTCGGCGAATTTGTCCAGTTCCTCGATATTGGCGAGCAACTCCCAGGCCGGCAAATTGGCGGGCGCGAAAACGGAGGTGTCCGAGTCAAACTGCGCCGTCGGCGAAGGCTTCCACTGCCCCGCGAACCCGCCGCCTTTGGGGTTCTGAAATTTTTGAAAGTTCTTGAATTTTTTGTCTTTGAACTTGTTGAACTTCTTGTTGAATTTCTTGTTGTTGTTGAAATTCTGGTAGTTCTTCTGAAAGTACGGGCGGTTGCCCTGCCCCTGATTTTGATTATACCCGTGCGAGGCCGCCTTCTGATCCTGATTATACTGGCGCTGCTGGCGGGCGGGGTCGTCTGCCGCATCCCTGCCCTCGGCGTCATTCGCGTCGCGACCACCGCCATCGTCGGGCGAGGCGCTGAAAGACTGCGGCACCGGCTCCCCACCGCCCTCGCGCGGCGAGTAATCGCCGGCGTCGTCCCTACCACTGGGCTGCGGTTTCTCGCGGCGGGCACCGGGCGAGTAATCATCTTCGCTCATGCGCGTGCCCGGCAATACAACGGGCGCGGCGGGCGGCGAGGCATCCTCGGCCACCTTCTTAGCGGCGCGTTTGCGCGGGGCGGGCGCAGCTTCGCCCTCCTGAGTTTTTGCTTTGGCGGGGCGCCCGCGCTTCTTCGGCTTGTCTTCTTCGATTTCGGACATACAGATATAAGAATAGGAATAATCGTAACGATTACGGTTTTTTGGTTTCCCGCCTCCGCACAAAAAAGGAGGGGGTTTTTACGAAAAGTCAATGAGGGGCTACTTCTTTATTTAAAAAGAATACAACCGATGGCGCAAGACTTTAGTCTCCGTTCTGCGCACCTTTTTGTTCTTGCGGCAGCACATCTTCCCGATCTCTTTGCAAAACCATCTGAACTTCGTCAATCACGCCACCCAAGCTGCGCTCTTCGAGCAAAGCAATTCCCATTTTGTCCCGAAAAATAAAGATACCACGGACAAGGCCGGGCGCATCATCCTTTTCAATGAACGCAACATAATAATCAAACAGGCGCACAAAATTCCTATGATGCTCAAGCAAAAGCTGGGTACTTCCCAAAAAATCACCGAATTTCATACCGGAACCAAATATATAAAATGACAAAAGCAGTGCCGCAAAAATTCGCCACAATTTGTTTTTCAAAACGGCCATCAACAAGACCAATATAAAAATCGCCAATAGAGGCACCAAAATATGCGCGTAGAGCGAAATCATCATCGACCACACTTAAAAAGAATACAACCGGTGGCGCAAGACTTGAAGTTGGTTTTTTAAAAATTCCTCGTCCCCGTCGTTGACCAGCACAAACTCGGCGGCCGCCACCTTTTTGTCCAGCGGCCACTGCCGCGCCATGCGCCGCGCGGCCTCCTCAGACCCGACCCCGCGCCCCTTCAGGCGCTTGAGCTGCAAGTCCCCATCCGTCCACACGCACAGCGTGTGCTCAAATTCCTTGTCAAACCCCTTTTCAAACAACAGCGGGATCTCCGCCGCAAAGAGTTTATTCTTCGGCCGCTGCTGCATCGCGCCCACACAGGCCTTGCGCACCAAGGGATGCAACAGCTCCTCCAAAAAATCAAGCTCCCGCGTGTCCCGAAACACAATCTCGGCAATCTTCTTGTGATCCGGTTTCTCATCCTCCCCAAACACCTCCGCCCCCCAGCGTTTGCGCAGCGCCCCATGCACCGCCGCATCCCCGGCGAGCAGCTTTTTCACACACCCATCCGCATCAAACACCACGGCATCCATCAACGCCAGCGCCTTGAGCACCGCAGACTTCCCCGTCCCGATCCCTCCGGTGATACCCAGCGTGGTGTTGAGTTTGAACATATCCTCACTCTCCCTGCGTGACAGGAATGTAGACTTTTTTCAACGGCAACAACAATTTCCCTTCTGATCGGAAATTGTCATAGTGCAGGCGAACCAACTCCGCGAGCAAATCCATGTCTATCAGCGAAAGTGGAATTTTCGAACGCTCGGCCTCGTAACGCGCGTCTTTGGTGAAACCGCCAGTGCTTAAAAAAAGGCATTTATCGCCATCTTGCCGTCCACCCAAAAAAGTACGGATAGTCTGCGCGTCCATTTTGCCCGAATGATGCTTGACCTCAGCGAAGATGCGAGGTTCCTCCAAACCCAGTCCGTCCTTCGAAGCAAATACATCAATTCCCCTGTCGGCACCTTTTGGGCTTCGGCGCGCGACGTAGCCCATTGCGTTAAGGATTTCTTTTAAAAGCTCCTCCATTTCGTCGGGCGAAAGGCCGGAAATGGCGTCTTTGAGAATCTCGGTGGAATTTTCCGAAAGCTCGAGTGACTGCAATTGAACTTCTTCCTTTATTTCCTCAGATGTCACAACCGCGGTGTCTTTGCCGTCCAGCACGCAGAGGATTTCCTTTTGCGCATCGGCAGACACCTTGAACACCGTGGACAGCGAGCCTAACGAATGGCGCGCCTTGGCCGAAAGCAGGTCGCGTGAAATGCTCGAGCTACGCCATTTTACCCTTCGCAAATTCGCATAGTTTTTGCCCAGCGCCGGATCAAAAAAATAATCGCTTGTCACTTCGCCCACGTAGTACACACGCGCTTCAGGGTCATAAGTAAGCACGTAGTCGCCAACATCTATCGAGCGTACAAAATTTTCAATCATCCCCGTCCATGCGGGAATCGAACGCAGATTTTCCGTGAACTCTTTTTCCAGGGATTTTTTAATTTCCGTCTTGGAGAGCCCGGCGAACGAACCCGCCGCGTGCCAACCCAACGCGACAACGCCTTTTTCTAGAAACAATGAAATTAATTCTCCGCCGTGTGAGCGCACCATCCACATATTTTTCATAATTTTGAGAGGTAAAGATTCAGCACACGATTATTCTTCCGTGCGATATTGTAAGCTATTTAGAAACAGGATGCGACTACACCAGTTTGCGCACAAGCATAAACGCCTCGGCTTCGCGCATTCCGGCAATGGAGCCGCGCAAGGTCGCAAGGGCGCTGAGCGCCTTCACCGAGCGGGCGTCGGGGTGGATTTTTAGCTGGCTCTTGTAGGCGGTGATGGCCTTTAACTTCATCGTGAGATAACCCGTCACGTCCACGTACACGTTGGGCAAAAATCCGCCCTCTATCTGATCCATGTTCCAGTGGGTTTCGGAGAGCGTCTCGTACATGTAAATCTCCTTGATGTTGCGACCCACTGGGGTGGCAGTGCGCGCGGCCACCTGGGCGGCGTAGACAATCGCGCGGTGGTCTTTGTGCAGGTCGTTGACAAAGGGAAGGTACATGATGTCGGGCTTCACTGTGTGAATCACGTCGAAGACCTCCTTGTTGACCACATGCACTGGCAAGTCGCTGACCAGCACGTTGGGCAGGTCGCGGAAAATGACGTTCTCCTTTTTGATGCGCAGGGTTTTCATGGCGAGCATCGTCTCTTTGCGCAGCGCCACCTTGTTGGGTTTCATGACGGGGTGGCCCTCGCCGATCGAGGTGAGGATGGCCACAAACACTTCGTCGCCCCTGCGGGCGTGCTTTGCCATGGTCGCGCCCACGCCCAAGACCTCGTCGTCGTTGTGTGGTGCGATCACCAGAATTTTTTTGCGCTTCTTCGCCATAAAAATATTTTTTTGGAATTTTAAAAAACTGAAAATCCAAGCGCCTTCTTAGCGCCAATGCTGCCTGAGCCACTGCGGTGTGCGCACGTAGCGGAAAAATTTCTTAATCCCCTTCACTTCCCCGCGCAGCGCCTGGTCGGGTGTCGGGTTGCCGTGGAAAACGACCATCTTCGCCTTCTCGGGCAGCACCGGCTCCATGAAAAAATTGAGCGGGAAAGGCCGCATGCAGTTGTACTTAAAACTCGGCATCCATTCGCTCGGCCAAAAACCGAGGCGCCCCTGCTTGTTAAGCACGTCGCACACATACGCCTGCTCGTGGCGGTAATTGGCCTTCACCTCGTCCATGTGCGCCATAAAATAGTCGTACAAATCCGTGAACTGCCCCGCCTCGTAACGGTACACGCCCGTTTCCCCGATGCCGTGCTTTTCGGAAGGCCGCCAGTGCCGGATCACAATGAACTCCCCCGGCATCGTAAAATACTCGTCCATATTGGCGACGATCACGGTGTCCAGATCGATAAAAAGAATCCGCCCCTCCAACTCAAAATCCTTCTTAAAACAAGAAAGCTTCCTCCACCCGCGCTCCTTGTCCTCCGGCAAATCCATCGTCGGCAAAGGCCGCGCGTCAATCCCCTCCTGCAACCCCTTGGCGTCATCCGTGAAGCACACAAACTCAACCGGCAGCGTCGTGTTGCGCTTGACCATGTTAAACAAAATGTTCACATACTCGGGCCCATACTTGGTACCCCACTTCATGCAAGCGACGGTGTATTTCATTTAAAAAAATCAACGCGGCGTGCCCGTTTTGCATCGATTCCTTCGATCCCAAGTGGCATCCGCTATTTTGCTAAGTAAAACCGATTTAAGAGGGAGCGCCAAGAAAATTACACTACCGATCGTGAGGTGTTTGGAACACAAAAAACATTCTATGATCAGGTATGCTGGTGAGTTTTAGCATACCAAACCGACTAAAGGCGCTTAGAAAGGCATCCGGGCTAACTCAGGAGGATTTCGCCGAGCGTGCCGGAATAAGCTACAAGTTTTACCAGCATATAGAATCCGGCAGAAAGCGCTTTCTGCGCATAGATACCGTCGAGCGAATATGCATCGCTTACCAAATTTCACTGGCCGAGTTTTTCAAGGCAAAGCATCCACAGCCCTCTCAAAGGACAGGCGCAAATAAGAAAGCAGGGTGGCCGAAAATAGATTGCAGCAAATATGAGCGAATATGAAATTATAGTGCCGAATTTCAATGCCCGTTTTTCCGGCATCACGGCAACTGTCGCCGCCGTTGCGCCGCACCAGATGAAGGGCGTTTCCATCGCCTGCATCGGACATCCGCTGCCTCCCAATATCACCGTACCTCACCTGTCACTATGGCGCTTTTTTCGTTTGACGGGAAACTTTCTGCCGGACGGCCGCCCCCGCATTTTTCACGCGAGGCGCAATATAGAAATGCTCTGGGGGCTGGTTTTTAAATATCTGGCGCGGCGCAAGCTATACCTGTTGTTCACTTCCACCGCCCAGCGTGATCACACGCGCTGGACGCGCTTTTTGTACAACCGCATGGACAGCGTAATTTCAACCTCCCCTCGCGCGAGTTCCTATGTGCGCCGGGCGGTGAGCGCCATCATACCACATGGTGTGGATACCCAGGTTTATTATCCCGCGCAAGACCGCGAAGCCTGCTGGAAATCCACTGGATTGCCCGGCAAGCTCGGCGTCGGCATTTTCGGGCGGGTGCGCCCTCAAAAGGGAATTGAGGAATTTGTTCTGGCGATGTGCCAAACTCTTGCGCGGCACCCTCACTGGACGGCCGTCATCGTCGGGGAAGTGACCCCCGCTTTCCGCTCCTTTGAGCGTAGACTGAAAACCGTCATTGCGAAAAAAGGGCTTTCAGAACGCTTTGTTTGGACAGAAAAACGAAACTTCGCTGAGTTGCCGGAATTATTCCGCGCGATGTCCCTGATCGTGTGTGCCTCGCACAACGAGGGCTTCGGCCTGACCTGTCTGGAAGGCATGGCCAGCGGCGTCGCGGTGCTTGCCACACAAACGGGCGCCTTCGAGATGGCCATACGCCCCGGCGTTGACGGATACATCGTGCCGTGCCGCAACACACAGGCGCTGGTTCAAGGTCTTGAAAAAATGATGGCCGACCCGCAGGCCTTAGCGCGCATGGGCGCGGCGGCACGCGCGCGGGCGGTCGAAAGATTTTCCATCGAAAAAGAGGCGGCACTGCTTGTCGCCGAGTATCGGAAAATAGGAAATAAATTTCTGCCTGAATGTTAATAATATCATCGAAAGAATTCCCATGTTTTGTAAAAAATGCGGAGCCCTACTCAACGACGCTGCAAAAGTATGTCCCTCTTGTACCCATGTGGCGGAAGCCCCCCCCTGCCCAAATGGCAAGAGAATCAGCATCTTCACTGTAGTGAAAAACCTTTTAATGTTGCTGGGGATATTGGCTTTCTTCCTTTATTGCGTAGAGGCCGAAACAGGAATCCTGGCAAAGTTTTTCTTCAAGGAAAAATAAATCCGGCATATCAACAGTGCTTAAATTTTTTCTTCCCAAACAAAAAAAGACGCCGAAGGTCACCCTCACGAAACCAGTCAAAAAGCGAGTCCTCATGTAGCCGCCCATTTCTTACCGATATGCAATGTCATTGCACATCGGTAGGTTTTTGATTTTGGAAAAACCGCGCGAAAACGCGCATTTCAGAACAAAAAAAGCCGCTCGAAAAACTCGGGCGGCTTTTTTGCAATGCGCCTGCGGCGCATGTTTGTTATTCGTGGATTTTTAAAACTGAATCTCGTTTGGTTGAACGGCTTGCCTTACACCGTGGTGCGGTTGACCAGCAGCGTTTTTTGCGCGACGAGTTCTTCCGGGAGGTGGTCGGTGATGGAGCGGAACAGTTCCTCGGCGCTCGCGGTGGTGTCCTTGATGCGGGAGGGGTCCACGGCCATCAGGGCGTTCCAGTCGGCGTCGGAGAAGTCCAGGCCGCGCCAGTCGATGTCCTTTTTGTTGGGCATCCAGCCGAGGTAGGATTCCACCGCGGCGGCTTTGCCTTGGGCGCGTTCGACCATCCAGCGCAGCACGCGCATGTTCTGGCCGTAGCCGGGCCACATGAACTTGCCTTCCGCCGTCTTGCGGAACCAGTTGACGTGGAAGATCGCGGGCTTGGCGGACAGGCCGCGGGCCACTTTGAGCCAGTGCTTGAAGTAGTCGCCCACGTTGTAACCGCAGAAGGGCAGCATCGCCATCGGGTCGCGGCGCAGGGCGCCGACTTGGCCTTCGGCTGCGGCCGTCTGCTCGGAACCCATCGTGGCGCCGAGGTAGACACCGTGCGACCAGTCGAAGGACTGGAACACCAGCGGAATGTCGTTCATGCGGCGGCCGCCGAAGATGATCGCGGAGATTTCCACGCCCTCGGGCTTTTCCCAGTCGCTGTCAATGCAGGGGCAATTGCGCGCCGGAGCGGTGAAGCGGGAGTTCGGGTGCGCGGCCAATTCCTTGGAATCCGGCGTCCAGTCGTTGCCCTTCCAGTCGATCAGGTGCTTGGGCTTTTCTGCCGTCATGCCTTCCCACCACACGTCGCCGTCGTCGGTCAAGGCCACGTTCGTGAAGATCGTGTCGCTTTTGCAAGAGAGCAAGGCGTTGGGGTTGGTTTCCATCGAGGTGCCGGGAGCCACGCCAAAGAAGCCGGCTTCCGGGTTGATGGCGCGCAGGCGGCCGTTGGGATCGGGCTTGATCCAGGCGATGTCGTCGCCCACGCAGGTGACTTCCCAGCCCTTCATTTCCGCGGGCGGAATGAGCATGGCGAAATTGGTCTTGCCGCAGGCGCTCGGGAAGGCGGCGGAGACATAGGTCTTGTTGCCTTCGGGATCCTTCACGCCCAGAATGAGCATGTGCTCGGCCAGCCAGCCCTCGTCGCGGGCCATCGCCGAGGCGATGCGCAGCGCGAAGCACTTTTTACCCAGCAGCGCGTTGCCCCC
>JAKPNF010000105.1 GCA_029548565.1 Verrucomicrobiota bacterium | reverse complement strand
CCACCGGCATCTATACACTGGCAGGGGGCGTGCTCAACATCGCCGCGCAAGCCCCGCGCGAGGGCATCAGCTATGGGCTGGGCACGGGGAGTTTTTATTTCGGAAAAGGCACTTTGAACACCACCGCGCTGGCCATTGATTTGGAGAACACCCACGGCGGCAATTTTTCTCCGGGCGGCGACGACCAGATAGGCACAACCCGCCTGATGCCCGACCGCACCGGCGCACAGTTGACTAAAGACAAAGGTGTAACCTACGATGCGGCGCGCACGTACACACAGGCCAAAAGCTCGAGCTTCACGGTAAATATCGCGAGCGCCAAAGAATATGATCGCCTCATCTGGAAAACACCCGGTGGTAACGCCAAGGTCATTTTAAAAGATGGCGCAGCATTTAAGATCGTGTGCCTGAAAAAATACCGCCCCAGTTCCGCGGGCAAGTTCGATATCATAGAAGCCGACCAACTGATCATAGAAGGCAAACTCTCCCTCGAAGGCCCCGACGCCTCCGGTTTTTCCTACGAGGTGATAGACGGGGAAATCCTGCGTCTAAAATACGGGCGCTAAGGATGCGCTCTTGCCCTCGGTGAAAAGAATTGACATGCGCATAGTTAAAAAGTAATTATATGAGCGAATTCGATCATAATTTATGAAAGCTCACCCCGTCCTTTTTTTCCTCGTTTTTTTAGTGGCCGCCCAAGCTTTTGGCGCGGCTCCCAGCGCCGCCGACAAGCAGCGCGAGATGGAACTTAAAAAGCGCCACGACACGCACAACAATTACGCCGACGTATACTCGGCACGCAAGGCGGGCAATTGGGACAGCGACATTTGGTTGCTTCGCAAAACGTTGGAAAGCCCCGACTTTTCCCCTGCGCCCAAGGGCAAGCGCCCGGGCAAGATGGACAACGCCGACTTGCGCCGCGCCGTGACCTTGTCCTCGACGGCCGAGGTGTTCCGCCTTTTTAACAACGCGCACAGGGCCAGTTTCGTCATCGCCAAGGGCGGCAAGCTGGCGGCCAAACATTTTTACGGTTACAACGGGACGGCCAGCGCGACGGTTGAGTTGCAAAACGGCGGCGAATTGCTGATCGAAAACTTTTTCTTCGTGGCAGGCTCGATGCCCGAGTGCACCGGCAAGGGCGAATTTTTGCAAAACGGCGGCACGGTTTCGGCCAAGTGCAGCCTGTATTTGGCCGGCCCCTGGACGCAGACAAGCTCGCCCAAATGCACGGGCGTTTACACGCTGGCCGGCGGCGTGCTGAACATCAACTCGCCCAAGGAAAAGGAAGGCATCAGCAAGGGCGTGGGCAACGGCATTTTTTATTTCGGCAAGGGCACGCTCAACACCCGCGCGGTCGCGATCAATTTGGAAAATATCAACGGCGGCAATCTCTCCCCGGGCGGCGACGCGCAGGTGGGCGAGACTGTCCTAAACACAGACACTACCGCCAAGAATCACCCGGGCAGCGTTTACGACGAGGCGCGCACCTACACGCAGGGGAAAAATTCGCGCCTGACTATCAACCTGGCCAGCAAGAGCCAGTACGACCGCCTTATCTGGACGACACCGCAGCGCAAAGGCTCCGTCGTGCTCAAATCCGGCACGGTCATCTGGATCGAAAACTTGAAAAAATACACGCCCTCTTCCGGCGCGAAATTCGACATCATCCTGGCCGACCATCTCAGCGTGGAAGGCGAGCTTTCCCTGGAAGGTCCCGACGCGCGCAATTTTTCCTATGAGGTGGTCGACGGAAAAACCTTGCGTCTGACCTATGGAAAATGATCTTTTAAAAAAGGTCCCCCCTGTCCTTCAACACAAACCCACCTCTGTGATTCTATGAAACCAAAACTGCTACTGTTATGGGCGGGGCTATCCGCTTGTTTATTAACCGCGCAAACCGCGCCCGCGCCCGAAAGCCGCGCGATGTTCGCCAACGCCCCCGAAGTGATCGAATGGAATGCGCCAACGATGACGCTTCTGTCGGACGAACCGGTTGAATACGGCTTCATCTCGACGGATCCCTCGCTGGGCGTCGAGCGCCTGTTCAGCGACCAACTGCCCACGGGGATGGGCGGGCGCCTCTTTCGCGGGCACAACAGCATTCCGTCCTTTTTGAACGGACGTTACTTTTTTCGTTTGAACTCCGCCAAGCCGCACACGTTCAAGTGCGAAAAAAGCGGCGAGGCCATCGCGCTGGTGTTTGAGGCGGACAAAGACGCCTACGACGCCCTGCGCCAGCAGGGGTTTGTGCGCAAGGCCAAGGCCGTCACGTACAAACAGTATGAGATGTTTCCCTGCCGCGAGATGCGCGTGCTGACCAAGCAAATCGTCGAGGGCGAGCGCATCACCCTGCCCGCGCGCACCGCCTTGGCGGGCGTCAAGCCGCCCTGCCGCGAACAAGGCGGCGAAGTGCTGCCCAGCGGCATCATCCTGTCCAAACAATGGCCGCCGCGCATCGACCCGAAATCCAACGAGCCGATGCCAGTGCCCTACCTGCAAAAGCGCCCCGAGGTCGTTTACATCGACCTGGGCCGCCAGCTTTTCATCGATGATTTTCTGGTGGAGAAAACCAACCTCACGCGCGAGTTCCACACCCCGCAAAAATACGAGGGCAACCCCGTCTTGAAGCCGGAGACCGAATTGGAACGCAAGTCGCGCTTTGGCGACCGCCCCGTGGCCGCGCCTTTGGGCGGTTCGATCTGGTGGAACTCCGACAAGCAGGTTTTTGAAATGTGGTACGAAGCCGGGCACGTTTCGAATCTCGCCTACGCCTTCAGCAAAGACGGTTTGAAATGGGAGCGCCCCAACCTCGACCTGGTGCCGGGCACCAACAAGATCATCGAGGAAGCGCCGGACTCCTGGAGCGTCGTGCGCGATTTGCGCGACCCGGACGCCTCCAAGCGTTACAAAATGGTCATGCGCCCGCCGGACATGGACACGGGGCATTCGCTGGCCTACACCTCCGCCGACGGCACGAACTGGAAACTCGCCAGCGAAGGCGGGCGCAGCGGCGACCGCGTGACCTTCTTCTACAACCCCGTGCGCAAAAAATGGGTGATGAGCCTGCGCTGGTTCTTGGAAGGCGGCCCCGGGCGCTCGCGCGCGTATGTGGAGAGCGACGACTTTTTACAGGGCGCAAACTGGCTGCCGAGCGAGCCCGTTTTCTGGGCGCGCACCGACAAGCTCGACAAGCAGATCCTCACCGCGGCCGACCTCGACCCGAAAGCCGCCGAGCACAGCAAACGCTTCCTCGACAAGGACGGAAACTACAACTTCGAGCCGCAGCTCTATAATATAGACACGGCCGCTTACGAGAGCATCTTCGTGTCCTTCTTCCAGATTTTCTACGGTCCTGAAAACAGCTACTACGCCACGCTGGGGCTGGGCAAAATCACGGGGCTAAACTTCGCCTACAGCCGCGACGGTTTCCACTGGGACCGTCCCGACCGCAACCTCGCGCTGGTGTCCACCCGCAAGCCGGGCGACTGGGATCGCGGCTACGTCCAAAGCGTGGGCAACCTCTGCGCGATCCGCGGCGACAAGCTGCTGATTTATTACACAGCCTTTGCCGGCAACCCCGATCGTCCCTGGGATCCGAAGGTCGAGAGGGATATCTTCGACTCGGCCATGCACGACGAGGGCGCCATGGGCGTGGCCTTCCTGCGCCGCGACGGTTTCGCCTCGCTCAACGCGGACAAAGGCGGCGAGTTGACGACGCGCCCGATTGTCTTCTCCGGCAAGCACCTCTTCGTGAACGTCGAGGCGCCCAAGGGCAAGCTGCTCGCGCAAGTGTGCGACGCGCAGGGCAACCCGATCGCGCCGTTCACGTTTGAAAATTGCGAGCCTGTCAGCGGCGACACCACGATGACCCAGGTCAAATGGAAAGGCGGCAGCGACCTGTCCAAACTCGCCCAGCGCGCGGTGCGCGTGCAGTTCAAGCTCGAGGACGCCAAGTTCTACGCCTTCTGGGTCAGCCGCGACGACTCCGGCCGCTCCGACGGCTACGTGGCCGGCGGCGGCCCGGGCTTCACCTGCGACATGGACACCGTGGGCAAAGCCGCCTACGAGGCCGAGCAGGCGCTCAGCGAAAGCATAAAAAAATAGACTGATTTTCATATTCTAGGGCGTGTTTGAGAATTAGGGATTTTGAATGTGCAGGCTGGCTTGGAGGTATTTTTTGGGGCTCGAGCCGAGTCGATGAAAACATCGGCGAGGCGAGGACACCAAAAAAAGAACCCAAGTCCAGACTGTGCAGGCGAAATTCATAATTCTCAAACACGCCCTTGCCGAGAGCCGTTTTTGTTTTATGCAAAGACGGCTCTTTTTTTGCATAAAAATTATTTGAATGCTTCTTTGCATTTAGGTGTGGCATTCAATTAAGGGATTTGAGATACTTTTGCCATAAACCCGTGAAAGTCGCCAAAGCCATCGTCGATGCGCGCCGAGAGAAAATCGCGCGCCTGTTACAAAAACGCCGCTATTTGAATATCGAAGAGATTTCAAAAGAGTTCGGCATCTCCGAAGCCACCACACGGCGCGATATGAACGTGCTGGAGCGCACCGGCCGCATAAAACGCATGCACGGCGGCGCCCTGGGCGATTACGACACGCAGTTCGCCTCCTTGCGCGAGCGCGAGCGCGTGGCCTACGACGCCAAGGTCGACATGGCCAAGGCCGTCTACGCCAAGCTCAAGCCCAACTCCACCTGCTTTTTGGACGCGGGCACCAGCGTCCTGGCGCTGGCCCGCCAACTGCTCACCCACCCGATCGAGAACCTCACCGTCATCACCAACTCGCTCGCTGCCATCGAGCTGCTCAGCGGCTTGTCGAGCATCCAGCTTTACATCATCGGCGGGCGCGTGCTCAACCGCCAAAGTTCCATCTTCGGCCGCGCCGCGCTGGAGACGCTCAAGCAGTGGAAGTTCGACGTGTCGGTCTTAAGCTGCTGGAGCTTCGACTCGCGCGGACTGTGGATCATCCACTCCGAACTGGCGGATTTTCACCGCGCCGTGCTGTCGCGCACCCGCCAAGCCTACTGCTGCGCGGACGTGACCAAACTGAACCGCAGCGGCAGCGCCGATGCGTTGGTGTGCTCGTGGAAAAGCGCCCCCACTTTGGTGACCGATGCAACATCCTCCCAACTGAGCGCCGGTGGCGTGCGCCTGAAGTGCGTGGAAAAAGCCAAGCAGGTGGGCTTTTACCAAAGCTCAACCCGCACGCAGCCCAAAGAACCAAAAGACGCGTAGATTTTTTGTGCGGGTACTGAAGTTAGCGGCGCTGCACGCGGCGGTGATGCTGGCGCTGGGCGGGGCGGCATTGGGGCTGCGAACCCTGCACGTGACTACCCGAAAGAATATCCCGTTGGGCTATTCTTCCGTTCCCGCGGTGAAAATCCTTCAGGGCGAATTTTGCCTGGTCTTACGATGGGGAGCAGCAAACTAGTGCAGCCCCCCATCTATCCTGCGGCAAAATCCGCCCTGAAGGATTTTCACTTCCGGGAAAGCTGCACGGAGCAAAATGGCCAGTGTGCAGTTTTTTTTTAGAAGGAACTGGCGAGTTATCTTGAGGTTTTTTTGGAAAAATAAGATTTCGGTGTGCGCCAGTTCCGTAAAAGGGTGCAGGGGACTGCGTCCCCTGCAGGCGCTAATCGTTCCGGGGTTCGTAGCTGAATAACAAAACGAATGCCTGTCATCTTTCGTCGCATCCGCCAGCCCTCTCAGGTGCTGTTTTTAAAATTTATCTTTGTAATTTATTCGGCGTTTGGCGCACGCGTATTTTTTCACACTTCAAACATTTGCCTTTTCTCAAAACACATTGCATTGTAAAAAAAGAAAAAGGACGAAAAGAAAAATGAGCGCCGATCCGGAATTTGACATCGCTTTTTTTGAGTCAGTTGTGCGACGCAACGCGCACGATGTGCGCGCGCTAATGCATTTGGGGAATTTGTACACGGGCAAGGGGCGTATTGACGACGGGCTGGAAGTTGACCGGCGGCTGTTGCGGTTGCGGCCGAAAGACCCGCTGGTTCATTATAATTTGGCCTGCTCGCTGGCGCTCAAGCGCCAGAAGGCGGCGGCCATGCGCGCGCTTAACCGCGCGGTGCAGTTGGGATACGACGACGCCGAGCACCTGGCCGAGGATCCCGACCTGGCCACATTGCACGCCCTGCCCTCCTTTATCCGCCTGCTCAACGAATTGAAACTGCGCTCGGCGGCGGGGCTTAAAAACGGTTACTTTCTTTCCTAGGGTTTTTGGGCTATAATGGGTGCTCACATGAGCGAGCCCTCACACTGCTGCAAAGCGCGCGTGTTCACGCCCGAGACGCGCACCGACGCGTCGGGCGAATTGGAACGGGAAATTTTGCGACTTAAAAAAGAGCGCAACGCCGTCATCTTGGCGCACAACTACCAGATCGGGGAGATCCAGCGCATCGCGGATTTCACCGGGGATTCCCTCGGGCTTTCCTACAAGGCCGCCGAGGCGAAAGACGCCGACGTCATCGTCTTTTGCGGCGTGCACTTCATGGCGGAGACGGCGAAAATTTTAAACCCGTCCAAAACCGTGCTGCTGCCGGACATGGACGCGGGTTGCTCGCTTTCCGACTCCTGCCCCGCCGCCGAATTGGCCGCTTACAAGGAGAAAAATCCCGGGCTTTACACGGTGGCCTACATCAACTGCTCGGCGCAGGTCAAGGCGCTCAGCGACGTGATCGTCACCAGCGGCAACGCCGCGAAAATCGTCGCGAAGATTCCGCAAGACAGGGAAATTCTGTTCGTGCCCGACCAGAACCTTGGCCAATGGGTCATGGAACAAACCGGACGCCAGATGCGCCTGTGGCCGGGCAACTGCCACGTGCACGTGCGCTTTAACGCCGAGCTGATCGACGCGCTGCGCCAGCAGTTTCCCGCGGCGCCCGTTGTCGCGCACCCCGAGTGCGTCCAAGGCGTGCGCGCGCTGGCCGACGAGGTGTGCAGCACCGAGCGCATGATCACTTTTTGCCGCGAAAACCCCGCCGACACTTTTATTATTATCACCGAGCCGGACATGATACACCGCCTGCAGCACGAGGTTCCCGGCAAGACTTTTGTCTGCGGCACGCAACAGCGCCAGCGCGGGGATTGCGACTGTTTTTATTGCGAGTACATGAAACGCAACACGCTCGAAAAGTTGCGCGATTGCCTGAAAAACAACACACCCAAAATCGAGCTGGACAGCGCGCTCATGGAAAAAGCCCGCGCGCCCATCGAACGCATGCTGGATTGGAGCCGTTGAAAAATGGCGCAGAGCCTTTCGTCGCTTGAGGCGCGCTCGCGCGTCACCTACAAGTACGAGCTGTGGCGCAGCCCGTTTACCGGCATTATCACGGAAGGCTGGCAGACCTTCGCGCTGCTGGTGGCCATCCGCGTGTTCGGCGCCTCGGAGACCGTCAAGGCCGTCATCGCCTCGGCCAACGCGATCGGCAATTTGCTCACGCCGCTGATCCTGTTTTTCGCCGCGCGCACCGCGCGCACGCCCTCGCAGTTGCTGATCATCCTGTGGCTTTCGACGGCGGTCACCTTCGTGCTGGCCGCCTTTTGGCCGGAGCTGTGGGGCTTCACGTTTTGGATTGTGCTGGGGCAATTGCTGGCGGCGCAGACGGCCCCCTTTGTGCTGCTGATTTATTCCGGCAATTTCAAAACCAGCGAACGCGGCACCAAGCTGGCGCTGGCCTTCATGATCTCGTCGCTGGCCGGCGGCCTGTTTTGCCTGGTGGGCGGGCGTGTGCTGGACAACAATATCGGCCTGTACACCCCGCTGTATCTCGTCATGGCGGGAGCGGCTATCACCGCCGCCGCCCTCTACCGCAAAGTGCCCAGCAAATCGCCCGACCCGCAGGAATTTAAGCACCCGCTACGCAATTTCAAATACGCCGTCACCGACAAACTTTTCGGCCGCCTGCTAATTAGTTGGAAATTCATGGGGCTGGCCAACCTCATGATGCTGCCCTTGCGCGTGGAGTACATGGCCAACCCCGCCTACGGCCTGAATCTTTCCAACGAAAAGGTGGCCATCGTCACCGTCATGCTGCCGGCGATCGCGCGCATTTTGACGACGCAATTTTTCGGCCGCCTGTTTGACCGCGTGAACTTTTTGACGCTGCGCCTGATCGTCAACGCGATCTTCCTGGTCAGCATCGCGCTGTTTTTCAACACGACGAGTTTTTTCTGGCTGTGCGTCAGCGGCTTTCTGATCGGCATCGCCTTCGGCGGTGGCGGCGTGATGTGGACCTTGTGGGTCACCAAAGTGGCCCCGCCCGACAAAGTCCCCGCCTATATGAGCGTGCACATGTCCCTGACAGGCGTGCGCGGCGTGATTGCACCGTTCTTGGGTTTTTATCTAATCGCCCACTTCACCCCACCCCAGGTAAGCTACGTCTCCGTTGCCCTTATTTTGCTCTCCATGTGGATGTTCAAGGGCGTCCGCCAAGAGTTGGATCGCCGCGCTGCATTATTTAAGCAGGCGGAGGAAAACGAAAAGAATCTCAATACCTGAAATTGAACAGCAGATTGAGGTTGTCCAAAAGGTTTTTTCCGTAGCTGATATTTTCGCCGTTAAAGATGAGGGTGCTGCGGCTTTTTTCGGATTGGATGAGTTGCTTGTCGTAGCCTAGCACGCGCACGTCGCCCGCGCGGCGGGCGTGCACTTCTGTCACGCTGCGCGGCGTGAAAGACAGCGGCATCGCGTACCAGGTGAATTCGATATCCCAGGCGGCCAGGTTCGCGGGGATTTGCTTTTTCAGCAGCGCGGGATTACGGCGGATAAATTCGGGGACTTTGTTTGTATAGACGCGCAATGCGAAGGCCGGTGGGATTTTTTCCAAGTGGCGGCGATAGCCTTCAAAGGTCTTGTCGCGCATTTTTTCAAACAGTTCAAGCGCGTTCATGCCCACGAGGTTCATGCCGTTGTAGGGGCCGTGATGGTTGGCGGTCGTGTATTTTTTCCAGGCGTACCAGTTTTGAAAGGACGCGTTGTCTGTCAGGCGCACTCCGATTTCAAAATGCAGGTGCGTTTGCGCCAGTCCGATCGTGTAACCGCCGGCCGTGCGCCCCATGATGCCGAGCTTCGCGCCCGCTTCCACGCGCTGCCCCGCGACCAACTCGCGCTGCACGCTGGCCAAGTGCGCGTACAGCGTGTAGAGGCTTAGCCCGTTGAAATTGTGCTCGAGCACGACGTAGTTGCCGTAGCCGCTGTTGCCCGCCAGGCGATTGATGTAGGAAATCGTCCCAGGTAGCGCCGCGTAAATCGCATCCGAGACATTGCCGCGGCGGTTGCGCTGCACGGCCTTCATGTCCAGCCCCTCGTGGAAGCGATAACCGCCGTTACGCACCGAGCCGAACAACCCAGAGGACACGGTGTTGCCCGCGGTGGGCTGGATAAAGCTCTCCACGCCCTTGCCCTTGTAAAAGGCGTCGTTGGGCGTGGGCCAAAAAAGAGCGGGCTCGCCCTGCCCCCATGCAAACGGCATCCATCCCAGCAGGACGCCAAAAAAGAGTGTTCTCAAACGCATGGCAAAAGGCTACTGTTGGCTTTTCTTGAGTTCCTGCACCAGCATGCAAGATTCCCTCAGTTTCTCGACATAGGCCGCCATCTCGTCGTCGGGAATTTCCAGGAACATGTACAGGCGCCCCTCGAAACTGGTGGTGTCAAACTGCCGCACGCCGACAGCCTGGTCGTTGACCAGCAAGAACACGCGCCAGCCCGGGTTGATCATGGTCAGGCGCAAGGCCGCCTTGCGCGAAATATCCATACCGATGCAGTAGCCCAGTTCCACGCGGTACAAATTGATGTCGATGATGTCGCCCTCAAAGGCAATGGGCTTTGAATAAATATTATACTCGTTGCCGGTGATCGGCATGCGGATCGTGCGAATGGGATTATTAACACCAATGGCTCCGGGGGGTGCCTCCGCATATAGGCGCATGATTTGCCCCGGGTTTTTTCGGGTGCAACCGGTCGAAGACAGCGCACTCAACCCGACCACTGCGCACAAGGCAAAAGCCAAAAAAAAGCGGGAGAAAGACTGCATAGGTCCAGCGTGCCAGTGCGCGGGGGTTTCTTCAAGATAAATTCAGTCCGCGAAGCACGGCAACTGCGGGCCGATGCGCAGCAGTTGCTCGGGCGTCAGGTCTACCACCTGCACGCTCATTTCTGTCTTGGTGGGCAAGTGCAGATAGGGCTGCACACCATCCTGTGCTTGGCCGAGCGCTTTTAAAACACGGCGGCGCTCCAGCGTGAGCGCGAGCATCTGCAAGAGCGCGAGGCGGTCGGGGTCTTCCTCGGCTTGTTCGTCGGCCACCAGCGCCAAAAACATCTCCTCGGCGCCGGCCAATTCTTGCTCGCGCGCCTGTTTTTGCGAGGCGGGCGCGGGCTTCACAACGCGGTTCCAACGCCCCAGAATCTCGCCGCCGGGCATGGTCTCGGCGGTGAGTTCGCTCTCCAGATAGTCCAGGCGCTCGAACAACTCGCCGTCGCGGCGCAGCAGGCTGACAACGCGGTCGCCCTCGTTAAAAGGCTGGCCGCTCAGCGAGGAAACGCGCGCGAGGGGTTTTGTTGTCCAATCCATAAAAATTTTGCGTAAAAAACGTTAAAGTACTAAGTTATAAAAAGCACGAGGCCGAGGCAAGACGGCCTTTTTTAATTTTTTGTTTTTTAAAAAATGCCGCGCACCATCGCCATCGGGGACGTTCACGGCTGCCGCGCAGAGTTGGAGGAACTTTTGTCCAAGCTCGCGCCGCAGCCGGGCGATCGCATTGTCTTTTTGGGCGACCTGATCAACCGCGGGCCCGACAGCCTCGGCGTGCTCGATATCGTGCAGTCGCTGCACGGGGCGGTCGCGCTTTTGGGCAACCACGAACTGCGCATGCTTTATTGGCGCAAAAAGGACGGCTCGTACAAATTCAAACCGCACGACCTCGCGCTGGCACAGGCGCTGCGGCCGAAAGACTGGGATTTTCTGGACGCCATGGCGCTGACCCATTTCGACATCGAAAAACAAATCGTCTTCGTGCACGGCGGCTTTTTGCCAAACAAACCCTGGCCGCGACAAGGCGCCGAAATTGTCACGCGCATCCAGGTGGTCGGCAAGGACGGCAAACCCTACAAGCGCGCGGACTGCCCCGACGGCACGCCCTGGGCCGACCTGTGGCACCAAGGCCCCTTCGTCATCTACGCGCACACACCGCGCCCCAGCATCTACGCGCGGGCGACATCGCTTTGTATTGACACGGGGTGCGTCTATGGCGGTATGCTAACGGCCTACGTGCTGCCCGAAGGCCGCCTTGTCCAAGTGCCCGCGCGCCAAAAATATTTCACATGAACAACGAATCTCAGACAGTCGCGCAACTGCGCGCCATCCCCGTCGGCGAAAAGCGCCCCTTTGTGGGCGTTTACCTGCTGAAAAAGCTCGCCCTCAAAAAAGCCAAAAACGGCAACGATTTTTTGTCGCTGGAACTGGGCGATAACAGCGGAAGTTTTTCCGCCAACTGCTGGTCGGACAGCCCCGCCTATAGCGTTTTCGAAGCGGCGCAGGAAGGCGACGTCGTGCGTGTGGAGGGAATTTCCGACCATTATCGCGACAGCTTTAGTCCGAGTCTGCGCGCCGCCAAAATAATGGACGAAACCGAGGTGCAGCAAAGCGGCGTTTTGGAAAACCTCGTAAAGATTTCGCCCGAAGACCCGCAGGCGCTCTGGGACGAATTTCAAAATTTTAAAAATTCCATCACGCACGTTGGATTGCGCAACACCGTGGAGCTGGCTGTGCAATCGTGCGAGGAAACTTTTCGCACTGCCCCCGCCGCGCTGGCGATGCACCACGCCTACCGTTTTGGCCTTTTGGAACACACCGTGCATGTCGGGCGCGTGACCGCCGCGTTGCTGCCTTTGTACCCGCACGTTAATGCAGACTTGGCGATGACGGGCGCGCTGTTGCACGACATCGGCAAGGCTCTCGAATACGGAAACGCCCGCGCCCCCACGCGCACGCGCATAGGGCGGCTGGAAGGCCACATCGTACTGGGTTACCGCATGGTGCGCTCGGCCATGATGCGCGCTAAAAAAGAAAATCCGGACGCCCTCGACGCAGACACCGTGGAGCGTCTCGAACACATTATTCTGAGCCATCAAGGCGAACTGCAATGGGGCGCCGCCGTGCTGGCCTCGACACCGGAAGCCCTTCTTGTTTCGCTAGCCGACAACCTCGACGCAAAAATGGCGATGACCGAACAAGCCCTGCGCGAGAGCGATCCCAACGCCGAATTCTCGGACTTTTTAAAGGGCTTGGGCGTCAACTTGCTGCTCACTCCGCCGAGTACCTCTGCTTCCGACACCGAGGCCATCGACGAAAACACACTCTAAACACATCCCATGCAAATCCTAGCCTCCCTTCTGTGCGACAGCGCCAGCGACTACCAGGGCAAACTCTGCATCCTGGGCGCCTTCGACACCATCCGCGCCCAGCGTTTCCCGATGATGTACCCGCACTGCTCGCTCGCGCTGCGCTTTTTGTTCCGCCCGGGCGACGAGGGCGAACACAAATTCACCATCACCCTCATAGATCCCGACGGCAACCGCATCATCCCCGAAAAAGGCGAGCCGAACTTCAACTTCACCCTAAAGGAACTCCCTACCGACCGCTACTTCGTCTCCCAAAATTTCGTAATCAACCTCCAAGGCCTCCCCATCCTCCGCCCCAACGCCTACTCCTTCGACATCCGCCACAACGGCGAAATCGCAGCCCGCATCCCGCTAAGCGTGATGCAGGCGTAATTTTTAAAAATTGAATGCGGGGGAAAACCTTTTTTTGTGCAGCGAGCCATTTATAAGCGAGCGGAAGGGGCGGGCGCGCAGCGCCCGATGCGAAGCATGTCGGCGTTCAGCCGACACCAAAAAAAAAGGTTTTCCCCCGCGCCCCCTTTCCAAAAAAACTTTGATGACGGATGCTGCGCATCCTTGCGTGCACCCGTAATACTCAGATACCCGCCAGCCTTTCTAAAAAAATACTGCACTATAGCCATTTTGCTCCGTGCAGCTTTCCCGCAAGTGAAAATCCCTCATGGCGGATTTTGCCGCAGGATAGATGGGGGCACGTACGAGACTACTTGTCCCCATCGTAAGACCAGGCAAAATTCGCCATGAGGGATTTTCACCGCGGGAA
>JAKPNF010000098.1 GCA_029548565.1 Verrucomicrobiota bacterium | reverse complement strand
ATCCTTCAGGGCGGATTTTGCCGCAGGATAGATGGGGGCCTGTACGAGATTACTGGCCCCCATCGTAGGACCAGGCAAAATTCGCCCTGAAGGATTTTCACCGCGGGAACGGAAGAATAGCCCAACGGGATATTCTTTCGGGTGGTCACGTGCAGGGTTCGCCACCCCAATGCCGCCACGCCCTGCGCCAGCCCCCCAAAAATCACTCAGCGCCGCAGGCGCGCTGACTTCTGCCCTTTGCCCTTGCGAAAAAATACTTTGGGGGTATCATAAAGGAAGCATCCGCGTGCGCTTCACACGCGACTCTTATTGCCGTGCCCACGTCCCTTTCCAAAACAAAAACTTCCCGCACGCCACCCAAAGAAAAGGTGGCGTTCTTCAACCGTGAGCTAAGCTGGCTGGCCTTCAACCGACGCGTGCTGGAATGGGCGCAAGACGAGACGCAACCGCTGCTGGAGCGCCTGCGTTTTCTGTCCATCGTCAGCTCCAACCTCGACGAGGTTTTCGAGATCCGCGTGGCGGGGTTGTTGCAGCAAGTGTCCACCGGCATTGTCGAGGAGAGCCTCGACGGCCTCGGCCCCAAGGAGCAGTTGCGGCGCATCCACGCGATCACCACGGCGCTGGTGGACGACCAATACGACTGCTGGAAAAAACAACTGCTGCCCGCGCTGGTGAAGCAGGAGATTTATTTTCTGGAGCCTGAACAGCTCAACAAAAAAGACCGCGTGTGGCTCGACAATTATTTCCGCGAACAGGTCTTCCCCGTGTTGACGCCGATGGCGATCGACCCGGCGCACCCCTTCCCGCAACTGATCAACAAGGGGCTGAACATCCTGACCTGGCTCGAAAACCCAAAGGCCAAGGCCAAGACAAAGGTGATGGCGATCATCCCCGTGCCGCGCATTTTGCCGCGCATCATCGAAATTCCCACGCCGGGCAGCGACTATCGGTTTATTTTTTTAAGCGATCTCATACGCGCGTTCATCCACACGCTGTTTCCGGGTTACGCCGTGGGTGGCTCATGGGCTTTTCGCATCACGCGCAATAGCGACTTGTATGTGGACGAGGAGGCGGCGGAAAACCTCATCAAGCGCATTGAAAAGGAGCTCAACAAGCTCTCGCGCGGGCACGCCGTGCGCCTGGAAATCGCCGAGGGTGTGGACGAAACGCTGCTGGCCGACCTGCTGAAAGCCATCGACCTGCCACAACAGTACGTCTTCCGCCAAAACGGGCCCATCAACCTCATGCGCCTGATGAGCGTGATCGAGATGGTCGACCGTCCCAAACTGCTCTACCCGCCCTTTGTCAGCCGCATTCCCGCCGCGCTTTCGGGCAACAAGCCGGTCTTCGAGCAAATCGCCCGCGGCGACATTTTGCTGCACCATCCCTACGATTCCTACGAGCCGGTGGTGGACTTTTTAAACCAGGCCGCGCGCGACCCAAAGGTCTTCGCCATCAAGCAGACGCTCTACCGCACCAGCGGCGACTCGCCCATCATCGAGGCGCTCAAGGAAGCCTCGCGCAACGGCAAGCAGGTCACGGCACTCGTGGAATTAAAAGCGCGCTTTGACGAGCGCAACAACATCCACTGGGCGCGCCAGCTCGAGGAGGACGGCGTGCACGTGGTCTACGGCATCGTGGGGTTGAAGACGCACTGCAAGTGCTCGCTTGTCGTGCGGCGCGAGCGAGCGGGCTTGAAACATTACTGCCACCTGGGCACCGGCAACTACAACCCGAAAACCGCGCGCACCTACACGGACTTCAGCCTGTTCACCGCGCGCGAACACATCACCGACGAGGTGGCCGAGGTCTTCAACTCCCTCACCGGTTTCGCGCTCAGCCCGAGCTTCAAACACCTGCTGGTGGCGCCCTTCAATTTGCACGCACAAATTCAGGAAAAGATTTTGCGCGAGGCGCGCAATGCCAAGGCCGGAAAACCCGCGCGCATCATCGCCAAGGTCAATTCATTGATCGACGAGCGCACGATGCGCAACCTCTACAAGGCCGCCCGCGCGGGCGTGAAGATAGACCTGCTCGTGCGCGGCATCTGCGGGCTGGTGCCCGGGCTAAAAGGTTTGAGCGAGCATATAAAAATCACCAGCATAGTGGGGCGCTTTCTGGAACACAGTCGCATCTTCTATTTTGAGAACGCCGGCGGCACGCGGCCGGACTTGTACCTGGGCAGCGCAGACTGGATGCCCCGCAATTTTTTCCGCCGCGTAGAGGTGTGCTTCCCCGTCGAAGACCCTGCCCTGCGCGCGCGCATTATCGATGATATTCTGCCCGCCTATCTGAAAGACACCACCGCCTCGCACCTGCACAGCAACGGCGCTTACGTCCACCCGACACACGCGGGCGAGCCGTTCTCCGCCCAGCATTATTTTTTGCAACAGGTACAAACGGCCTCGCAAAAGGCCGATACTCTAAATAATAAGGCAAAAAAGCCGGTACCGCGGCACAAAAAACCCATCATTTCCAGCTAGTTACAGCCCTCACCTTTTTATCGGTGGAACATTTCTTGCTTTCGTTTGTCTATTTAATAACTAGAAAACGAATCAGAAATGTTCAGATCAATTTTTAAATGGGCATTGGGTATCGGTGCCTTTTTTTCGTGCTCCGTCCTCATGGCGGACAACGAAAAAATTATCGACGCCAGCTATAGCGGCGCGTCGTTCGCCGGGGCGTCGATGAAAAGGGCGGCGGTCACCAACTCGTCGTTTGTCCAATGCGACTTCACAGGCGCCACGTTGAGCAGCGCCACCTTCACCACGTCCGTTTTTTCACAGACGGGCTTTTCGGGCGCCGATTTTTCGGGCGCCAAGTTCGTCCGCTCGACTTTCACATCCGCGTCGTTCGCCGGGACAAACCTTTCCGGCGCCACGTTCTCGCTGTCCAACATCGCCGACACTTCTTTCGACAACGCGAACTTAAGCGGCGCGATCTTTAACAACAGCACGCTTTCGGGCGGCACATCCTTCAACAACGCGAACATCTCCGGCGCTTACTTTTATTCCGTGACGGGACTGACGCGCGACCTGCTTTCCCAAACCGCCAACTGGAAAAACAAAGACCTTTCCGGCATCACCTTTTGGGCGGGGCTGGTCGGCTGGGACTTCAGCGGCATGAACCTGACCGGCACCAATTTCACCGGCTCCACGCTCACGGGAACCATCTTCACGGACGCCGACATCACCAACGCCAACTTCAGCCAGACGTCCACGGCGGGCTTTGTCATCAGCCAGCTTTACGACACCAAGAACTACAAGGAAGGCAACCTTTACGGGATAAAGTTCAACGCCGTCGTGCTCACCGGCGCGAACTTCTCCAACCTCGACCTGCGCGGCGCCAGCATGAACGCGCGCTTCACCAACGCCAACTTCACGGACGCGCTGGTCAACTACGCGTCCTTCACCGGTTTTTGGAGCCCCAACGACGGCATCAGCCCCGCCCAGCTCTACAGCACCAAGAGCTATAAAAACGGCGACCTCTCCGGCTTGAAGCTGCACGGCTTCCAACAAAAGACCACCTGGGATCTTTCCAATATGAACCTGACCGACGGCGACTTTGACATCGCGCGCATGGGCACGGTGCACACGACCAACTCTATTTTGTACAACACAAGGCTCTGCAACGCCGGCATCACCACCAATTCCAGCAACTACACCATTTTCAACAGCCTGAGCTACAAGAATAAAAACCTCCATGGGCTCAATTTGTTCGGCTTCGACCTCTCGAATGAAAATTTCGCGGGACAAAAACTGACGAACGCCTTTTTCAGCACCTGCAAACTGAACAACACCGACCTGACCTCGGCCGATTTACGCGGCGCGAGGTTCAGCAACGGCGGCACTTACGCGGACGCCATTTTGAAAAACACGATACTGGCCGACGGTGCGGTCAAAAATTTTGGACTCACCCAAGCGGGTGACCTGCTGCAAATCCGCAACTACGAGCCGATGTCCGGCTCCGCCGCCATCACCGTTAAAATTTCGGAGTCGGACGGCGTCATCAGTGGCGGCGGACGGCTGGAAATGGAAAAGGGGCAGCAACTGCTTGTCACCAACAACCGCACGCTGACACTCGGGCAAGGCGCCGACCTTTATTTCGAGGCCGACGCCGGCGACAGCGCCACGCCCCTTATTTTGGCCGACAGCGGAGCCTCCATCCTGATTGAGGACGGCGCCATTCTGACGCTCGATTTCGGGCAGGCAACGAAGCTGGCCGACCGTTACTTTTTATTTGAGGGCGACGTGTCGGCCGTGGGCAGCGTGGACAACATCGTCCTGAATATTTTGGGCGACTGCGCAGGTTCGCACAATTGGAAGCTCGAGCTGGACGGTTCCGGCCTGTGGCTGGTCGGCATGCCCGAGCCCGCCTTGAGCGCGGCGCTGCTGGGCGCGGGCGCGCTCGTGCTGGCCTCGCGCCGCAAACGTTCCTGATTTATAGAGAACGCTGTTTTCACAAAACAAAAAAACGCTGTCCTTGCGGGCGGCGTTTTTTTTGCTTTTGGAAGATGTGGAATTATTCGAAGACCGGCTGGGTTTCAAAATCCTGCCCGGCCTCGATGTCGAAAGATTCGCCCTTGGCGGGAGTTTGGTCATTTTTGTAGATACGCACATCCGTGAGCGCTGCACCCTCCGGGGCGCTCCAGCGCCACAGGCCGATCTCCACAAACTCCATCGGAACACCCTTGTCCGCCGAAAGCCCGGGGCCGTTTCCGCGCACGTAGGGCTTGTTCCCGATCCCGATCAAAATGCGCGCGGAGACGCTCGTCACCGCCGAGCCCTTTGCCTTGCGCGCGGATTTTTTTCCGCGCATGGGCGTTGATTCCACCAATGCGCCCAAAGGATCGTCGCCCGGCATGGGGTCGACCACGGGCGCGGGCGGTTCGGGTTGCGATTCCGGCTCGGGTTCGGGAGACGACTGTTCTTCTGCCTGTGGTTCCGGTTCCGTTTCAGGCGCGGGTTCAGGTTCTGATTCCACTTGCGGTTCCTCCTGCGTTTCAGGCTCGGGAATCTTGTCAAAAACTTCTTCGGAGATTTCTTCCGACAGCGGCTCGTCGAGGTCGGAGTCATCCTCGTCTTCCTCGATCGCTTCGTCCGCTTCTTGCGCGGCATTCTCGGCGACCATTTCTTGTTGCGCCTGTTCAAAATAGGCCACTTCTTCCGGCTCCACGACCAATTCGTCTTGCTCGGCATCCTGCTCGTCCTGCGCCTGTTCTTCCTCTTGTGCTCCGTCCGCCGCGAGCGCCCCGCCGATGATGCGCGAGACAGCGGGTGATTCTTCGCCGTCTTGCGATTGCGCGAGCGCCTTTTGCATCAGCGAGGATTTTTTGGAGGCGCGCGGCGCGCGCGCGGGCGCGTCGGCCTTTTGCGCGAACGTTTCCACCGCGGCCATGAGCGCGGTCAGGCGTTCTTCGACGCCGCTTAAGTCAACCGCCTGCGCTTGCGGCTGTGTCTTTGGAAGCTCTTTTAAAAGTTTTAAACACTCCTTCAAATTCTTTGACTGCTCGCCGCGCAGTGTTTCCAGCTCCTCGCTCAATTGGGAAATTTCCTCGTTTTCCTCGCGCTGGATCGCCTGCGACAGCTCACTGGATGCGCGGTCGATCTGCGCGTAGACTTCTTCCAGCACGCCCATGCGCGATTCAAAGCGTTTAAAATCCTCCATCTGCGTGCCGAGCATCTGGCGCATCTGCTCTACCAGTTGAAGCACCCCGCGACTGGCGGCCTGCGAATCCGTGGCGATAGACGCCAGCATCGCGCGCTGGGCCTCCAGCTCGTTGCGCAGATCAATCCGCTGGTAGCGCGTGCGCGCGGAAAATTCGCGCACGTAAGGATACATCACAAAAATCGCCCCCGCGATGGCCAGCGCGAAGATCGCCAGATACGCCAGCGGCCCCTCGTGCCGCATGCCGATCATCAGCGCCAGCAACAAACAAATGCCGTCCGCCAGATAAAAAGGCCATTTTACAAGACTCATGTTCGGGGTGTCGTCGCTAGGCTGCATTTGCCTTTATTATGCACACCCCAAGACGATTTTTAAGATAAAAAAGCGCGTGGGATGGAAAATTTTAGGGAATAGCGCCTGAGAGACTGGCGGAGGCAAGGAGAGATAGCGGATATTCGATTTGGAGCACTGCCACAAACCCGGGAACGATTAGCACCTGCGGGGGACTAAGTCCCCTGCACCCCTTTACGGAGCTGGCATATATAATAAACCTTACGTTGCAAAATAACCTCTAGATAACCAGCCAGCTCCTTCTAAAAAAATACTGCACTATGGCCATCTTTGCTCCGGGCAGCGCGCCCGCAAGTGAAAATCCTTCAGGGCGGGAACGGAAGAATAGCCCAACGGGATATTCTTTCGGGTGGTCAAAACCAGGGTTCGCAGCCCCAATGCCCCCACGCCCAGCGCCAGCCCCCAAAAAATCACTCAGCGCCGCAGGCGCACTGACTATTAACGGGGACGTTCCAGAAAGCCCACTTTTCTGTACACCTTAGCCAATGTCTTGTAAGCCGTCTTCTGGGCAGCCTCCGCACCCTCTTTAAGAACATTCAGGACATAATCCTTATCCTTCATCAACTCCGTATAACGCTCGCGAATGGGTCTTAGCATCTCCACCGTGGCCTCGGCCACAGTCTTTTTAAAGACGCCATAACCCTGCCCGTCGAATTGCATTTCCAACTCCGCGATGGGGCGGCCGGTGGCCACCGAGAGGATGCTCAGCAAATTGGAAATGCCGGGCTTTTCCTCGGCGAAGCGGATCGTGTTGTCCGAATCGGTGACGGCGCTCATGATCTTTTTG
>JAKPNF010000085.1 GCA_029548565.1 Verrucomicrobiota bacterium | reverse complement strand
GCGGCCCTTTTCGGCGGCGCTCAAAAGGATGGAGCCCATGCTCGCGGCCATGCCGGTGACGATCACTTTCACGGGCGCCCTGATGAGCTTGATCGTGTCGTAAATCGCCATGCCGGAGGTGATGGAGCCACCGGGGGTGTTGATGTAAAAGGTGATTTCCTTTTTCGGGTCCTCGGCGTCCAGATACAGGAGCTTTTCGATGGTTTCGCGGGCGGACTCGTCGTTGACGTCCGTCCACAAAAACACCTTGCGTTGGTCGAGGAATTTTTTGGCAAGCAGCCCCGAGATCGGGCTTGGCTTGGGTTTGTTTTCGTTGTCTTCGTCTTCGTTATGCATTGTTTTGTTTGTGTTAAAGTTATTCTTGCGGTGCTTGGGCGAGCGCCTTGCGCGCATAGACAATATAGCACACGGTCAAAACCCAGAAGGGAATTTGCGCAATCCCGACAAAATCCTCCACGCCATAGGCCAGCGGCGTGACGCGTGCCAGGTCGGTGAGCAGGTTCACAAAAAGCCCGGGCGCCATCGCCACGATCGCCAGCCGGATGGCCGCGGGAAAAGGGATTTTTATATTTTTGAGCAACGCCCACAAGATCGCGCCGATCAGGATCGCCTGCATCAGGCGCACGACCAATTCCGTGATGACGGCGTTGGTGTAGTGCATGTTGAGCCGTTCCTTGAATTTTGAGTTGGGCAGGCTCAGCTCGTTCTCAAATAGTTTGACCTGCTTGTCGGCCAACAGCTCGATCTCCTTCGCGCCGAACAAGGCAACGCGCTGGCTGCCCGTCTTGGCCGCGTCGCCCTTGCCCAGATCGGCCGCGTAGCTTTTTTGGCTCCAGGAGCCGTCTTTTTGGCGCTCGAGAAAATGATCGCCTTTGAAAACATGCGAGGCGGTTTTTTGCTCATCCTCGGAGACATCGTCCTGCGGCGCGATGATCATGTTGAGCACAACAAGCACCTGCTGCGTGCCCCCGGGCGCGTTTTTGGGAGTGACCAGCGCGCAGTCGATGGGGATGGAAATTTTTTGGCCGTCGCGCGTGTGCAGTTTGCCTTCCTGCACATAGGTGCTGTGCAAAACCTCGCGCACTTTTGCCTTTTGCGACTCGATGATGTCGGCGCGCGCCACGGGCATGCGGGCAAACCACCCCAGCGCCACAAACGCGACCAAAAAGGAAAAGACCGTCACCGAGCTGGCCGTGAGCATCGCGCGGTAGTAACGCTTGTCCCAGGCACCGCGCCAAATGGGAGCCGTGATGTCGCCCAGCGCGCCGACCAAATCGGCCAGAAAGCTGCGCTTGGGTTTTTCTTCCTGCGGCGTGTTTTCGGGAGCGTCCTGCATGCTAATAATTTCGCGCAAAGCGCAGGCAAGGGCAAATATAATCTAGGCGGGGTTTGAAAGTTGGCGGGGCGTTTGCCGCGTTCGCCAACTTTCAAATTTCACGCGCTTCTTTTTGGTTTATTCGACAGTTACACCAGCCGCTTGGGGCGGCGGGATTTTGCGGATGTACTTTCCGTTTTCGATTACCAGCGCCTAGATGATTGCCTCAGCCGCAGGGAATTTTTCGTCAGGATTCGGGTAGGCGAAACATAGCGACGCGCCTGCTTATAACTCAATAGAGCCAGATACTTGTTTGTGGACAAAAAAACCTCCCGCTTTTCGGGAGGTTTTTTTGTCGGCGGATTCGCCGCGCTTAGATGCCGATGGGCATCGGCTCGATGGGTTGCTTTTGCTTGGCCTTTTCGGTGCAGGGTTTGCACTGGCCAAACAGGCGCAGCTCGACGTTGTCTACTTCGCCGAAGTGCTCGGGCAGTTCGGGGAAGCTGAAGGACTGGGGTGTCTCGAAGTCCATAACCGTTCCGCAGCCGGTGCACACAAGGTGGTTGTGAACGGATGGGTTGCAGTCAAAACGCACGTACTGCAGCCCGTCCATCTGGCGCAGTAACCCAATTGACACAAAGTCCTTCAGGATGCGGTACACGCTGTCTGGCGAGATCATGGGGATCGTCTTTTTGACGCCCTTCCAGATCATCTCCACCGTCGGGTGGCTGGTGTTGTTTTGGATCAGTTGAAAAATCGTGTAGCGCTGCATGGTGAACTTCCACCCCGCGCCTTTGCAGATTTTTAAAAACCGATCACGAAGAACTTGGTCTTTGGCCATGATATTTATATTGTAGGGAGTAATTTTTATTTTAAGAAAGTTCCGTTTCTAGAGATGACCTATTTTTATATTTTTAAAGGTGTCTAGCAAGTTCAAAATAGGTTAATTTCAGGTAACAATTTCATAACAATTTATCCATCAATTGGTTTTATGCTCGGAGAAAATCTTGTCTTTGAGTCTTTCAAATTAACTAGGTCTAAAGGACAAATAGGGTGTTGATCTAAATTCTAATTTTAATGAAAATAATAATATGTGATTAAGTTGCTTTCCTTAAAAAAGATGAGCTAATTTCAATCGGCGATGGCGCTTTTCCTGTGCGTTAGTTCTGGCTTAATCAATGTTAGTCACTCAAGAAATAAATAAGTTCCAAACTTTTTATGAAGCCGGTACGAATTTCCCAAGTTGCAACGCATTTATTTTTACTGGTCAGCCTGCTTGTGGTGGCGCTGTGGTCGGCGATTTGCCCGCACGATTATTTCATCTGGTTTTTGGAAACGCTGCCGGCACTCGTTGCGATTGTGCTGCTGTTAATCACCTACAAGCGTTTTCAATTAAGCCTGCTATTGTACGTTTTGATTTGGCTGCACTGCATTGTTTTGTTTGTGGGCGGACATTATACCTACGAGCTGGTCCCGCTATTTGACAACCTGCGCGACTTTTTCGGCCACGCGCGCAACAACTACGATAAGCTCGGCCATTTCGCGCAGGGCTTCGTCCCCGCCATCGCCGCGCGCGAGTTATTGATACGCACCAGCACCCTGAAACGCGGCAAGTGGATGGTCGCGCTGATCCTGCTGGGCGTGCTGGGCATTTCCGCCGCCTACGAGATCATAGAATGGTTCAGCGCCCTGGCCCTGGGCGACGGTTCCGACGCCTTCCTCGGCACCCAAGGCGACATCTGGGACGCCCAGTCCGACATGCTCTGCGCCTTCATCGGCGCTACCAGCGCCCTGCTGCTGCTAAGCAAAGCCCACGACCGCTCGCTCAAAAAACAAGGCGTGGATTGAACGAATTAAAAGAAAAAACGCTTCCTCTTTCGAGGAAGCGTTTTTTAATCCGGTGAGCCAGCGCACCGCTTAGAGGGCACGAGGATTGGCGCGAGAGATTTTCGTCCAAGACAAGGCGCAAGGGGGGCTGCGGGTGGGGCTGTACGACTGTACTGCCCCAGTCGCGGCACACTGCAGCAACGCTGAAGCGAGCTATCTTATAGGCGAGCGGAACGGGCGAATGCAAAGCATTCGGTGCTTTAGCACTGTCGGCGTTTCAGCCGACACCCAATATTAGGCGAAAAGATCCGCGCCAAAAGGTGGAGGTGATTTTGGATGCGAGGCTAGGCGCTAGGAACGGGGCGGACGGCGCTAACCGACTGGTTGCGCCGATCGCTCCGTGACGACGCAACGACGCATCGCGCTAAAAGCGCCCCACCTTAGCGGCGGCGGCGGAACTTGTTCTGGAACCGCTCAACGCGGCCGGCCGTGTCGACGAAACGTTTTTCGCCAGTGTAGGCGGGGTGCGAGTCGCTGGTCACGTCGCGCACGACGACAAAGTACTCAACCCCGTCGATCGTCTCCTTTTGCTTGGAGCGCATCGTGGACTTGGTCAAAAACTTGCGGCCGGTGGACACGTCCACAAAGCACACGGGGTTGTATTCGGGATGAATTTCCTTTTTCATGGCAAACGCCTCTTTATTAAAGAATTAGCCCTGGCGCGCCTTGAAGCGCGGGTTGGTCTTGTTGATCACGTACACGCGGCCCTTGCGGCGCACCACCTGGCAGTCCCGATGGCGGTTTTTAAGGGATTTGATGGAACTGGCGACTTTCATGGCTGAAAAAGCGAAATGTTTGAAGTGAAAAGAATTTATATAATCGGGTTTGCGCTTTGCTGTCAAGCGCGGAAAAAACCGCCGCACGGTGCGCCTTGAGGGCGCACCCTACTGCATGGACTCGATGATCGGCACGAGCGTGACGTACACGCCGCAAAAAATCGCGGAGGTGAT
>JAKPNF010000095.1 GCA_029548565.1 Verrucomicrobiota bacterium | reverse complement strand
GAAAAAATAAGCAGCAACGGCGACCAGATTTCGCGGTACATGCGCAGGGGCGAATTTTCCAAAAACGAAAGGCATTGCAGTCCCATCCAGACGCTTGTCAACGCGCCGAAATACAGCAGGAGCCTTCTGGCCTTGGCTAGCGCTTGCGGATAATTTTCCGGGCGCTTCCAATACTCGTTTTGCGCGGCGCTGCCGCAGTTGACGAGGGCTTTTGGCAGCTTGCCGATAATGGCGTACATGAACAGCAAAAGAGCAGGCAGCGCGAACCCGAACCCCAGCGCCTTGATGATCGCCGGGGACACTTCGGTGACGTTGGCGGGCATCTCGACGATGACGGTCTCGCCCTCCAGTTCGACCGTGTGGCGCTCGCCGGGCGTGGTCGTCTTGGCGTACGTGACCAAATAGCCATAGCAGCCGCCAAAGGCCAGCAGCCCAAATAAAAAGCAAAGCCAGGCAAGAATGGGGGAGGCTTTCATCCCTTCCATCAAAACGCGAAAACGCCTCGCTTTCAAGTTCAATGCTCGGCGGTGTTTTGGGCGGTTGGGGAAGGAACAGGATGAATATGCAACCTATCAAAAGCGCAGCCATACAAAGTGAGACACCCATGATAGCGCCGCTGGTGATGTTGTAGTTTGCCGCCAATAAAATCTCCAAAAAAATACCGCCAAAGACAAACCCCGCAAAAACAAGTATATAAAGGAATGTGGCACGCAGGCGCCTGCGCATTTGCGGCAAAAAATCCGGCGTTTTCCAGCGCCCGGGCACATTGATGAGGCATAGGGGGATTTTGTCCACGAACAAGGCGCACATGAGCATGCCTGCGGCAAATACCGCGTTGACCAAAAACAACTCCGTGAGCAACGCCCATTTTTCTGCGTAGCCGTTCACGTTGCCCAGCATGTCAAAATGCGAGGGAATGTCCCCTTCCGGCAGCGCCACCGCCGCCCACGCGGCCATGGCCAGAAAGAAAACGACGCTCAAAGCACACGCGGGGCCCGCGCATTTTATTAAAATTTCAGCGAGGCGGGTCATGTGTATTTTATTCGATGGAATTTTCCGGCAGGCGCATCAGGCGGTTGCCGCGCGCGACGACGGCGATGCTGGCCGCCACCGGAACGGCGGCAACGGCCGATATCAGTACAAAGAAACATTCGCCGAGCGTTTCGCGTGCCTGCGCCTCATAAAGCATGCGCCACACCAGCAGGGCGCTCGCGCAAAACAGCAGCGCCAGCCCCGCGATGGGATAGTGCGCCTTGCGCACGCGCAAAACGCCCTCGGTGTAATTCTCGGGGCGGTTCCAATACGCGCGCTGCGCCCTTGTCCACAGGCCGAGCTTCACCTTGCGGTGGCGCATGAAAATTTCCAGAAACCAGCCGATGGGAAACACCATGAACCCGGCCAATGTCAGCGCGCCGAACATTTTCAACCGCTCGGCGTTGATCCCGTCGATCGTCTTGGAAAAGACGGCCGAGGCCGGCTCCCCAAAAACGGGGGCTATCTGCTCGTACAACTGCGCCAGCTGCTCCTTTTGCTCAAAGTAAAACCACCAGCACTGCGCCGCCACCAGCGCGAACATAAGCGCGCACACGAGTGTGAAGGCCCTTTCAACGCGTGTGGGCCGATAAGCGGGGCGGATGAAATTCGGGTCAATCATCGGGAGGTAAATCTGCCTTTAAGATAGCCCCGCTGCCGTTGTTCAGCAATTCAAATTGGGGCGTGGCTGTTTCACGCAAACAAAAAAAGCGCTCCGATAAACGAAACGCTTTTTTGGAAAAACAACGCGAGGATTTACTGCGCGGCCTCGACGGAGCACTTGCGGTGGGCGGCGTCCCACTTCACGGTGCCGTCTTTGAGGGCGAACAGCGTGTGGTCGCGGCCGATGCCGACATTGTCGCCGGGGCGCATGCGGGTGCCGCGCTGGCGGATGAGGATGTTGCCGGCGATGACTTTTTCGCCGCTGTACTTTTTCACGCCCAGGCGTTGCGCGTTGCTGTCGCGCCCGTTGCGGGAGGAGCTTTGACCTTTTTTATGTGCCATGACTTATGTTGGATTAAAGGTTTTAGGGAAAGGGCGGATTAGGCCTTGATGGTCTCGATCTTGATGACGGAAAGCTCCTGGCGGTGGCCTTGGCGGCGCTCGGAGCCTTTGCGGCGCTTTTTCTTGAAAATGTCGATTTTCTTGCCGCGCTTGTTTTCGAGCACCTTGGCGGACACGCTGGCGCCCGCGATGGTCGGGGAGCCAAACTTGGCGTCGGCGCCTTCGCCCACGCTGAGCACTTCGGAAATTTCGACCGTGTCGCCGGCTTTGCTGTCGACAAAGCGGTTCACGATGAGGACATCGCCCTCTTTGACGGTGAACTGGCGGCCTTGGGTTTTGATGATCGCTTTCATGGTAAAAGTTAAATAATTAATAGGGAAAGCCGCCTGCTGGCAAGCGCAATTATCGCGCGGGGCGCTTTGGGGGCTGCTTTTGCCTCGCAAACCCGCCTTGTTTTATTTTACAGAACGATTCCCATGCCCGAACCGCTCCAAGAGCCTTCGCAGACAAAAACACCCGCCCAAGCCGCGCCTTCGCAGGCCGTAGACGCCCAAAAAGTGCGCGATTATTTTGAGGCGCGGGACGTCGTGGACGAGTACGCGCAGGCCGCCTTGTGGATAGGTTTGTGGGAATCCGAGAAAAAAATCTTTGAAAAAACCTTCGCCCCGCACATGCGCTTGCTGGAGCTTGGCTGCGGCGCCGGGCGCATCGCTATCGGGCTGCACCGTCGCGGCTATCGTCATATCGCGGGCGTGGACATCTGCGCCCCCATGATCGAAAAAGCCCGCGCGCTGGCTGCGCAACTGGAGATCCCCGAAGAAAACCTTTCCTTTCAAACAGCCGATGCCACCGATCTAAAAAATTTCGCGTCCGGGAGCTTCGACGGCGCGATCTTCGGCTTCAACGGCCTCATGCAAATCCCCGGCCACGCCCAACGCCAAAAGGCGATGACGGAAATTTTCCGCGTACTAAAAAAAGACGCCCGCTTCGTCTTCACCACCCACGACCGCGCCAACCCCTTCTGGGCGGATTTCTGGAAAGGCGAAACCGACCGCTGGGCAACCGGCACCCAAGACCCCGCCCTTGTCGATTTCGGCGACCGCTACTACGACAGCCCCTTGGGCAAAGTCTTCATGCACGTCCCCAGCCGCGAAGAAATTTTAGAAATGCTCACCGCCGCCGGCTTCACCCACGAAACCGACCACACCCGCAGCCACCTGGCCAACGAACCCCTGGCCGTGCGCGAATTCTCCGACGAATGCCGCTTTTGGGTGGCGAGGAAATAGGAGAGGAAAAAAGAATGAAGAAGAGCGGGGGAAAACCCTTTTTTGAAAAAAAGGGCTTTCCCCCGCGCCCCCTTTCCCAAAAAACTTCCATGACGGATGCTGGCGCATCCTTGCGTGTGGACGTAATATATAGATATTCGTAAACCACTCACATCATCCATTCACGACGTTCTCATACCTCAAGCACGCGGATAAAAACGGATTGTGCGTTGTTCGTAGAGGACAGTGGTGTAGCGCCCATGGCCGGGGCACACTAGGGTGGCGGGGGGCAGTGTCATTAATTTTGCGCCGCTGTTTAGGGAGACGGTGTAGTCGTAGCGCGCGCCGCCCATGGAGCCTGCGAACAGGGCGTCGCCGGTGAATACCAGTGGCCAGTCGCCGTTTTCTAGGAGGAAGGAGAAGGCGGCTTGTGTGTGGCCGGGGGTGGACAGGGCGCGCAGGGCGGTTTTTTCGAAGAGTATGTGCTCGCCATCGGACAGCGACTCGGAATTGGGGTAGATTTCGCACACGCCTTTGGGGGCGA
>JAKPNF010000087.1 GCA_029548565.1 Verrucomicrobiota bacterium | reverse complement strand
CCGCCCGCCGCGCCGCCCGCACACTTTCATCCGCCTCCAGAAAAAACCTGAGCGGCGCATCCGGAAAAATCACAGACCCAATGTCGCGCCCCTCCATGACCAGGCCGTCGAAGCCATTGACCACCGCCACGTGCCGTTGCGAACGCTGATAGTCCTTTAAAAACTCCCGCACCGCCGACACCGCCGCGAATTTGGAGACGGCGGCGTTCACTTCAGGCGAGCGAAGTTCTATATCTGTAAGTAATTCATTTTTTACAGTGATATACGAAGTGTTTTCTGAAATATCCGAACCCACCCAAATTCGATCTACCGCATCCTTTATTGCTTTTATATCTTCGGCAGACACTCCCTCTTTCATCAACGCGAAAGTAATCGCCCGATAATGCGATCCTGTGTCCACATGCATGAAATTGAGCTTTGTCGCCACGCCACGCGCCGTTGACGATTTCCCTGAGGCCGCACCACCGTCAATCGTTACTATCGGTAGAGTCGCTTCTTTGCGCGCTGCTTCAAGCACTTCAAAGAAGTCCGGAAATGTCTTTCCAGTCGTCGCCGGGTCTTCAATTGCAATCCAAGGTCGCCCATCGCCCCACAAATCATAAGAGCCCAGAATCGCAAAACTCATCGCCACTCGATGATCTTTGTAAGTCGCAATGCTCACCGGCCCGTTGCCGGAAGCACGCTTAAGCGCCTCTTTGTCAGGCGTGACCGAAATGGAATCTTCCGTCTCTTCCACCTGCTGCCCCAATTTTCGCAATTCCGTTGCCATCGCATTAATTCGATTAGTCTCCTGATGGCGCGTGTGAGCCAATCCCGTCAAAATTATTTTTTCCTTTAACAGTGGCGTCAATGCAGCCAGGGTCAAAAACGTGTCACTAAAAGCATTAAAGTCTTCTTTTATAATATCGTCGTGTGACGTAAGACCTTCTTCTCTGGAAATAAAAGTTTCCTCCCTAGCAACCTTCACATCGAATCCCAACTTCTTCAAAATCCCTAAATAAGCCACGTCGCCCTGCAAATAAGAAGCTTTTTCGCCTAGTTTCACCTCCATTTTCACTGGCACAACCAGTGGAAGAGAAAGAAAATAGGACGCCGCTGTAGCATCTACGTCTATTGACCAAAATTTTGTTCCTACTTCTTTAACACATTGAAATAAAAAAGTTCCTTCTTTTTCGCAAATAGAGTTTTTCCAATAGCCATCCATCATTTTATAAGTCATCCGAATGAATGGCTCTGAAACAGTTTCACCTTTTAACCGCACTCCTGCTTTCTTTTCCCAGAAAGGAGCTGTCATCATGAGTGCCGATAATATCTGGCTGCTGGCGGAAGCATCCACTTCGATAATGTCAGGCGCTTCGCGCATCGCGCAGGTACGCATGGTAAACGGAAAGCAATTCTCTTTTCCCCTAAATTCAAAATGCGTACCTCCTTGCTTCAGCGCTTCAATCAATCCGCCCATTGGCCGATCACGCATTTCCGCGTCGCCATCCAAACTGTAAACTCCCTCAGGCTGTGTTGCTAAAAAAGCGGTTAAAAAACGAGCAACCGTTCCCGCATTACCTACAAATAATTCCGCCTGCTGCTTAAATTTGTTCGTCTTGGGACGACGCACACAAAGATCAATGGGGCTATTTAAAACAAAAATACGACGCCACTGAAAAGTCATCCCCAACTCCGCAAGCGCTGCAATCATCAGCTCTGTGTCACGCGAACACAAGGCATTGATCAATATCTGCTCTTCATCTGAGGGATTAAGAGCAGCCATAATAAGCGCACGATTGGTGATACTCTTCGAGCCGGGGATGGCCACCCGTAATGCCTCGTTTCCCCAAACCTTATCTTTTGCAAACGGTTTGATCGGCAGCGGGTCTTGGAGTTTTTTTTCGGGGGCGGTCATTATTCAATCGGCCAGTTTTGGCGGTAGGTTTGGGCGCGAGTTAGGAGGGCTTTTATGGTTTTCTCGTCGGCTTGGTCGAGGGCTTGGCGCAGGGTGTTTATCGTTTCAATGTGTTGGTCGAGCGCTTGTAGCAGGGCGGCGCGGTTTTGGGAGAAAATTTGTTTCCACAATTCGGGGTCGCTGGCTGCTATGCGGGTGGCGTCTTTCAGGCCGTTGCCGGAAAAGTTTTTCCACTCGGGGTGGTCTTGGGAGAGCGTCACGCACAGCGCGGCGGCCAGGGCGTGCGGCAGGTGGGAAACGCGCGCTACTATGCGGTCGTGTGTTTGCGCGTCTGTCTGCGTCACGCGCGTGCCTAGCGCGCTCCAAAAGGCTGTTAGTTTTTCGACCGCGAGCGGGTCGCTCTCGGGCAACGGCACGACGAAGCAGGCTTGGGCCTCGAAAAGCGTTTGGTCGGCGGCGGCGATGCCGGTTTTTTCGGAGCCGGCCATCGGGTGCGAGCCTATGAAATTCTTGGGCAAAACCCGCTGCCCCGCCGCGCAGATGTCCTGCTTGACGCTGCCCACGTCGGTGACAATCGCAGACGGTTTTATGTGCGCGGCGATTTTTTCCAAAAGCGCGGGGATGACCTGCACGGGCGCCCCCAATACCACAAGGTCGGCCGCTTGCACCGCCGATTCGGGCGTGTCGAAGACCTGGTCGCACCATGGCTGGGCGCGCGCTTGGGCGCGTGTAGCCTCGCTGCGTGACCACACCTGGGCGCGGCGGCACAGGCCGCGATTTTTGGCGGCCATCAGCAGCGACGAGCCCAGCAACCCCGAGCCCAGCACACACACGTTTTCAAACAGCATTGGCATGTTCAAAGGCCAGTCTAGGAAAAGCGCGCCGCCGCCTCAATGGGAAAGTTTTTCGCCCGCCGCGTCACCACGCGCGCAAAGCGGGCTTGACGCAAAAGCAGCTTTGCCCGATGCTTAATGTTTCACCCACGCGGGCATAGTTTAGTGGTAAAACCCTAGTCTTCCAAACTTGTGATGTCGGTTCGATTCCGTCTGCCCGCACCATCAAAAAATCCCCTTCTTGCCCTATGAAAACAAAGCTGTTTGCCCTGCTGGGGCTGCTCGCCGCAACCTCGTTTTGCCTCGCCGCGCCTGTCGGAAAAATCGCCGAGCCCGCGCGCGTCGATTTCGTGGAAAAAAAAGGCAACTGGAAAGACGGGCGCAACTGGTCGACCAAAAAGACACCGCAAGGTTTTGTGCGCGTGCATGTGAACGATGGCAGAACCGCCTTCATCAACTCCGCCGTCCCGCAAATTTACCATGTCGGCGTGTATGGTAAAAAAGAAGCCGGCGCGGGAACCCTCGTCATCGAGGAAGGCGCCAATTTGAAAATCGACACCTTTGCGATGATCTGGGGCAACAGCGAAAATTCGCAGTCCGCCTTCGAGATGAAAGGCGGGCAGCTCACCGTGTGCGCCAGCAGCGACGAGGGCGCTTTTTTGGTGGGCACCGGCGGCACTTTTTCGGGCAATTCGGTGGCAACCATCAGCGGCGGAAAAATCATCGGCCCGCTGCTGGTTGGCTCCACGCTGCGCAACACCCATGTCGGGCGCCTGGTGATGAACGGCTCCAAAGGCGCCATCATCGCGGGCAAATACGAGCGCTCCTACTTTTTGATAAACCCATCCGCCACGCTGGAATTTATATTCGATGAAAAGGGCGTGGGCGCCATCGACTACACGGAATCGCCCTCGCTGTGCCGCCTGGAACCCGGCGCCACGGTGATCATCGACGGTTCAAAATACAAAGGCGGCTCAAAAACCATCCCCCTGCTCACCGCCCGCCGCGTGGATGACAATGGCGCGCGGATCGAAGTCAAAGGCTTTGACAGCAGCTACCAAACCGAAGTGCTAAAACTGCACAGCAAACTGCCGGGGGTTTATTTGAAGATCGTTAAGAAGTAGCTTCTTATTTTAAAGAAGCAGGGAAACCCTTTTCTGGAAGAAAAAGGTTTCCCCGCGCCCCTTCCCAAAAGACTTTTAGAGTTTGTTTTTAAATTAGGGATTTTGAATGCGCAGGCTGGCTTGGAGGCATTTTTTGGGGCTTCGAACCGAGGCGATATTTATATCGGCGAGGTGAGGACACCAAAAAAGGACCCAAGTCCAGACTGTGCAGGCGAAATTCATAATTTGAAAACACACCCTAGGACGGATGCTGGCGCATCCTTGGGTTGTGTTTTTAGCGCCCACAGCAGTCACGGCCGCCGCGGTGTTCGTGGCAGGATTTTCCGCCCGAACAACCGCCGCAACCGCCGCAGGGGGTTCCTGCTTTTTTAACATTATACACAACCGTAAAGACGACCAGAGCGACCGCCACTACACCGATGATGATGCCGATGATGCTCATAGTTTAAATATACAGCCTTTATCCGAAAATGCGCGAACCGACCTGATAAATCAGGAAGGAGACGATCCACGCCGTGGCGATCCAGAAGAAAATCGTGATCCAAGTCCACTTGGCGCTGCGCAGCTCGGCGTGGGCGGTGGCCACCGCGGCCATGCACGGCACGCTCAAGAGGTTGAACGCCATGAAGGAAACCGCAGCCACGGGCGAGAAGACCGCCACCAGCGACAAGGCCAACGCGGCGCTCGCCCCGCCGTCTTCCAGCGCGTCGCCGTCCACGTCGGGATTGTACAAAACACCCATCGTGGAGACGACCATTTCCTTGGCGATAAGCCCTGTCAGCGCCGCGACCACGGCCTTCCAGCCGATGTCGCCGGACGCCCAGCCCAGCGGCTCGAACAGCGGCTGAATCCATCCGCCGATCGCGCCCAGAATGCTTTCCTGCGAGTTGGCGTCGACCATTTCCAGTGAGAAATTAAATGAGGACAAGAACCAGATGACGACCGTCGCGCCCGCGATGATCGTCGTGGCGCGGATGACAAAGCCCCGGAGTTTTTCCCACAGCGTGCGCACGACGTTTTTGAGCGTGGGGCGGTGGTAGGGCGGCAGTTCCATGACAAAGGGGGTCGCCTCGCCTTTGAGGATCGTGTGCTTCAAAATCAGCGCGGCGACGACTGCGGTAACAATGCCCAGCATGTAGATCGCGAAGATCACAAGGTCGGCGCTGCCCGGGAAAATCGCCATCGAGAACATTGCCCAGATCGGCAGTTTCGCACCGCACGAGAAGAACGGCGCCAGCATGATCATGAGCCTGCGCTCGCGCTCGTTTTCCAGCGTGCGCGATCCCATGATGGCGGGCACCAGGCACCCGAAGCACATCAGCATCGGCATAAACGCCTTGCCGGAAAGCCCGAAGCGTCGCAGGATGCGATCCATCAAAAAGGCCGCGCGCGCCATGTAGCCGGAGTCCTCCAAAATCGAGAGGAACAAAAACAGCATGAGGATCTGCGGCAGGAAGCTCAACACCG
>JAKPNF010000084.1 GCA_029548565.1 Verrucomicrobiota bacterium | reverse complement strand
TTCAGGGCGGATTTTGCCGCAGGATAGATGGGGGCACGTACGAGACTACTTGTCCCCATCGTAAGACCAGGCAAAATTCGTCCTGAAGGATTTTCACCGCGGGAACGAAAGAATAGCCCAACGGGATATTCTTTCGGGTGGGCAAAACCAGGGTTCGCAACCCAAAGGCCTCCACGCCCTGCGCCAGCCCCTTAAAAACCACTCAGCGCCGCAGGCGCATGCACTCTTTTAATTCTCAAACACCGTCTGGATCGATAACTATTGACCTGTAAAGCGGGTCTGTTAGTGTAATAATGAAGGGCTTTTTGCATTAGGCTTCAAGCGCTTGTTGATAGCATGGAAGACTCTATTATTATCTCGACCAAGATGGCGTTCCTTGCCTACGGGATCGTCATTGTAATTTCGCTGCTTGTCGCCGCGCTGATCAAGGTGATCGCCTTGTCGCTGGGCGGCAAGGTCACCAAGACGAAACCCGCGCCCAAAACGGTCGCCTAACTTTTAAGAAAGCGCTTTCGTCATGGAACTTTCACTTTTGCAATTCTTTCAGGGAATCGAGGCAATGGTCGATTCCGAGCCCAAATTTGTCATCGGTCGCTTTGTGCTGATCGCGCTGGGCTGCGCGATGATTTATCTGGGGCGCAAGGGCACGCTCGACCCGCTGCTGATGATCCCCATGGGCATAGGGATGGCGACGATCAACGCCGCCGTCTTGTTCATGCCGCTGACATACCCCTCCAGCGATCTGGTGCGCCAGAGCGTGTACCAGGCCGAAGCCGCCGCCGTCCAGGCGCTCGACGTAAAAGGCGAGCAGTTGCGCGCCGTCAGGCAGACGGACGGAACCTACAAGGTGATCAGCGTAAACGCCGACGCGCCTGAGGCTGGGATTTACGACCTGCCCATCACCCGCGAGGCGGACGGCCGTTTGTCCGTGAAGGTTCCGCAGGTCAAAAAGAAAATCATTTATGACGACAACCGCTCCAGCGTGAAGGAAGAGGCCGAGAAGGACATCACCGTTTATTTCACCGCGCAGGGCGAGTACCTGAAGGCCTCGCTGCCCGACGGCACCGTTGTGATTTACTCCAACGCCGAGAACCACAAGCCCACGCTGGGCGCCTCGGCACAGAAGGATTTTTCCGACGCCAAGCAGCTCGTCAAGCCCGGCACGCTGTTTGTCGACGCGCTGCTGGAAGATTCCGGCGAGATCGTCGACCAGATGCAAATTTTGGCCTATCAGCCGCTGTACACGCTGGCCTTTAGCAACGGCTTGATAGCCTGTCTGGTCTTCATGGGCATCGGGGTCTTGCTGGACGTGGGCTTTGTGTTGCAACGCCCCTTCCAAAGCATGATCATCGCCATCTTTGCCGAGTTGGGAACGGTGCTGACCGTGCCTGTGGCCGCTTGGCTGGGACTTGACATGCGCGAGGCAGCCTCCGTCGCCATGGTGGGCGGAGCCGACGGGCCGATGGTGCTTTACACCTCGCTGATGCTGTGCAAACACCTCTTTGTGCCGATTACGGTGGTGGCTTACCTTTACCTGGGCTTTTGCTACGGCGGATACCCGTATCTGTGCCGTTTCCTGGTGCCTAAAAAATTGCGCGTGCTGCCGTGCGTGGCCAAGCCCGCCCCGCAGATTAGCGCGGGCGCCAAGCTCACTTTCGCGGTGGTGGCCTGCATAGTTTTGTGCATGCTGTTCCCCGTGGCCGCGCCGCTGTTCCTCTCGCTGTTTGTCGGTGTGGCGGTGCGCGAGGCGGGCGTGAAACCCTTTATCGACTTGCTCGGCGGCCCGATTCTCTACGGCGCCACTTTCTTCATGGGGTTGCTGCTGGGCGTTTTGTGCGAGGCCAGCACGCTTATGAACGAAAAGGTCGTCATGCTGCTGGTGCTGGGAATTTTCGCCTTGCTGATCTCCGGCCTGGGCGGTTTGCTCGGCGGTTATGTCCTTTACTTTTTCACCCGCGGCAAGTTCAACCCCGTGGTCGGCATCGCGGGCGTGAGCTGCATGCCCACCAACGCCAAGGTTGCGCAAAAGGTGG
>JAKPNF010000073.1 GCA_029548565.1 Verrucomicrobiota bacterium | reverse complement strand
CGCAGTGCTCGGTGCGAAGCACTGTCGGCGTTCAGCCGACACCCAAATCACTGCTCCCCATCGTAAGACCAGGCAAAATTCGCCCTGAAGCATTTTCACCGCGGGAACGGAAGAATAGCCCAACGGGATATTCTTTCGGGTAGTCAAAAGCAGGATTCGCATCCCCAATGCCCTCACGCCCTGCGCCAGCCCCCTCGCCGCGCGCAGCGCCGCACTTCTTATCTCTCATCTCCCTTGATTGGCAGATGGCAAAGTGATAAATTGATATGACAATGTCCTTCGATCTCAAAGACCTCGTCCAAAAGCGCTTTGGCGAAAATTACAATCTTCACGACGCCTACGTCAACCGCATGCTCGTCAAAGTCCAACGCGTCATCGGGTTTGACAAAGTATACGCGCGCGCCAAGGGGTGCTACCTTTACGACAAGGACGGCAACGACTATCTCGACTTTTTGAGCGGCTACGGCGTCTATAGCATGGGACGCAACCATCCCGTCATCGCGCAGGCAATCCGCGACGTGCTGGAGATGGACATGCCCAACATGGTGCAGATGGACTGCTCGCTTTTGAGCGGACTGCTTGCCGAAAAACTCACCAGCATCACAGGGGCCGACCGCGACGCCGTTTTCTTTTGCAACTCCGGCACCGAGTCCGTGGAAGGTGCGCTCAAATTCGCGCGTGCGGCCACCAAGCGCGAGCGCCTGCTCTCGCTGGAGGGTGCTTATCACGGGTTGTCCTTCGGTTCGCTGTCGATGACCTGCAACCCCTATTTTCAAGAAGGCTTCGGCACGCTGCTGCCGGGTGCGGGCAAGGTCAAGTACGGCGATTTGGAAGACCTCGAGCGCGAGCTTAAAAAAGAGGACGTGGCCGCTTTCATTGTCGAGCCGGTGCAGGGTAAGACGGTGTATTCGCCGCAGGACGATTATTTTGTGCAAGCGCAGGCGCTGTGCCGCAAATACGGCACGCTTTTTATCTGCGACGAGGTGCAAACGGGCTTGGGCCGCACCGGAAAAATGTGGGGCTTTCAGCATTGGGATCTGGATCCCGACATCATCACGACCGCCAAGGCGCTCAGCGGCGGGTACGTGCCTGTGGGAGCCATAATCACGCGCCGCTCGATTTACCAAAAGACCTTTTCGCGCATGGATCGCTGCGTCGTGCACTCGACGACCTTCGGGCGCAACAACCTCGCGATGGCGTGCGGTCTGGCTTCTATCGACGTCATTCAATCCGAAGGGCTTGTGGAAAATTCCGCGCGCCGCGGGCAGGAGCTCATGGACAAGCTAAACGCGCTCAAGCAAAAGCACGACATCATCAAGGAAGTGCGCGGGCGCGGCTGCATCATCGCCATCGAATTTCAGGAGCCAAAATCCCTCAAGCTGCGCATGGCCTGGAAAGCTGTCCACGCGGCCGACAAGGGACTTTTCCCGCAGATGATCGTCACGCCACTATTGCAAAAGCACCGCATCCTCGCGCAGGTGGCAGGGCACAATTCCGACGTCGTGAAAATCCTGCCGCCCTTGATTATCGGCGAGCAGGAAGTCGACCGTTTCGTGGGCGCCATCGACAGCATCCTCGAACAAGTCGGCAACATCACCGGCCCCATGTGGAGTTTCGGCGCGAACCTCGTCAAAGAGATGTTCACCGCCCGCAAGGAAAAGGAAAAAGGAATTTAACGGTTCGCATTTCCCCATTTCCCACACTGCCCGCCTTTTTTTAGGCGGGCATTTTTCATAGACATTTTTTCAAAATCCCACACTTATGTCCGCCATTGTCAAAATCGTCCTGTTGCTGTCTGCGTCCAATCTGTTCATGACCTTCGCGTGGTACGGCCACCTAAAAACGCTGCGTTCCAAGGCGCTGCTGGTCGCGATCCTCGTGAGCTGGGGGATCGCGTTTTTCGAATACTGCCTGCAAGTGCCCGCCAACCGCATCGGCGCGGAGATCATGACGCTGCCGCAATTAAAAATCCTTCAGGAGTGCGTCACGCTGATCGTGTTCGTGCCCTTCGCCGTCCTTTACATGCACCAGCCCGTAAAACTCGACTTCCTCTGGGCGGGGCTGTGCATCCTGGGCGCCGTGTATTTTATTTTCCGCTCGTAGAAAATTACCGTTTTCCAAACAGCGCCTTAGCGGCTTTCGAGGGTTCCAGCGCAATGTCGGGCTCTTTTATATAGCCGTCTTCCAGATGGATGAGGCGATCGGCCACATCGAGGATGCGAGGGTCGTGCGTCACTAAAATGATAGTGCAGTCGCTCTCGCGCGCGAGCGTTTGAATGAGATCCACCACCTCGCGGCCGGTCTTGCTGTCGAGCGAGGCGGTCGGCTCGTCGGCCAGAATGATGCCCGGGTGGTTGACCAGCGCGCGGGCGATCGCCACGCGCTGCTTTTGGCCGCCGGAAAGTTTGGCGGGCAGCTTGTCCTCGTGCCCCTGCAGGCCGACGTGCTGGAGTATCGCCAGCGCGCGGGCGCGGGAACTTTTCGCCGTCTCGCGCTTGTCGAAGGACAGGGGCATCTGCACGTTTTGGCAGGCCGTCAACGCCGCGAGCAGGTGGTGCGATTGAAAAATAAAACCCATGTGCCGGCGCAGCTCGACAAGGCGCTTTTGCGAGACGCCGAAAAGCTCGTGCCCTTTTATTTTAATAGAGCCGCCTTGCAGCGAACGCTGCCCGCCGATGAGTTTAAGCAGCGTCGATTTCCCCGAGCCGCTGGGCCCCATGATGATGACGATTTCCCCCGGCCAAAAATCCGCGTTGACGCTGTGCAGCACCTCCTTGCGACCGAGGCCCTCCTCGAACGCGTAGGACAAGTCGTGCACGGAAATGGCGGGGGCGTCATTAGGCAGCTTCATGGATATAAAAAGTATGCGTGTGCGCGGCGCGCTTTTCAAGCCGAACCGCGCGGGTGATAGCGCGCGTGCGCCTGCGCCAGGCGCGAGGGATTGACGGCCGTGTAAATCTGCGTGGTGCCGATGTCGGCATGCCCGAGCATCTCCTGAATCGCGCGCAAGTCCGCCCCGCCCATCAGCAGGTGCGTGGCGAAACTGTGGCGCAGCAAGTGCGGCTTGACGGGTTGCGAAATGCCCGCCGCCTGCGCGTGGCGCTTGACGAGCACCCAAAACATTTTGCGCGAGATCGCCCTGCCCCACTGGCTCAAAAACAATTCGCTGCCCGTGCGCGGCTTGAGCAGTTGCGGGCGGCCTTCCTCGATATAGCGGTGCAACGCCTCGAGCGCGCAGCCGCCCACCGGCACCACGCGCTGCTTGCCGCCTTTTCCCTTGAGCACGCGCAAAAACCCCTGCTCGCGGTCGACATCGTGCAGCGACAGCGCGCACAAATCCGACACGCGCAGCCCGCTGCCGTACATCATCTCGAGCATCGCGCGGTCGCGCAACCCGTGCGCGGTGTTCAGCGGCACGGCCTTCAGCAGGGCATCCACTTGGTTAGCCGAGAGCGTGCCGGGCAGCTTGCGCACGAGTTTGGGCGTTTCCAGCAGTTCCGTGAAATCGTCCGGCCTCACGTTTTCCTTTACCAAAAAGCGCGCAAGCATCCGCACGGCGGAAAGTTTTCGCGCGAGCGAAGCGGGCACGTAGTCATCCTCGCCTAACGAGTGCACCCATTGCCCGACGTCCTCGGCGCTAACATCCTTCCAGCCGCCGACGCCGCGCTTTTGCAAAAAAGCAGCCAACTGGCGCAGGTCGTTTTCATAGCCCGCCTCCGTGTGCTTGGACAGCCCGCGCTCCAGCGCGATATACGCCAAAAAAGCGTCTATCTGCTCGGCAAACGGGTCGTCCTTGCGGGTGGGCATCCTTTCTTTTTACCTGTTCGTCCGTATTAAGGAAAGCGGATAATGGAATTGCAAAATAACCCCAAGTGCGTCAATAAATAGGGGTTACATAGCCACATGGATAATTCGACAAAGATCAGAACCATCAAACCGACCGACTTGCGGGGCATTTTGGAATATGTCCCCATGTTTCGTGGGCATGTCTTTGTGATCGCGATGGACGGCTCCATTGTGGCCGACGAAAATTTTGCCAATGTGCTGACGGATATCGCCGTGATGCGTTCGCTCAACATCAATGTCGTGCTGGTGCACGGCGTGGGGGTGCAGATAAAGGCGCTTTCAAAGGAACGCAAAATTCCCATCACAGACGCCTATGGCGAGGGGCCGACCGACAGGAAGACACTGGAGCTGGCGATTGAGGCGGTGGGCAAGGTGAGTTTGCAGATTGTCGAGGGGCTCACGCTCAACGCGCTGCGCTGCGCGATCACCAACGCCGTGCGCGTGACGCCGGTGGGCATCGTGAAGGGTGTCGACCAGCAGCTCACGGGCAAAGTGGAAAAGATCGACCTCGACTTTCTGCGCAAGCTCATCGCCGAGGGCGTCATCCCCGTTGTCACCCCGATCGCGTGCGACCGCGAGGGTCGATCGCTGCGGGTGAACTCCGACTTGCTGGCAGCAGAATTGGCCGTGCGCTTGCAGGCGTCCAAACTCATTTATCTCACACCGCAGCCCGGCCTGGTCGTCAACGGCGAGCCGCTCATGAACGTGCCGGTCGAAAAGCTGGAGGAAATTTTACAGAAAAACTCCAAGGCGATCGACGAGCGCCTGCGCTCCAAGGCGCGCTACGCCGCGCGCACGCTCGAAAGCGGAACGCCGCGCGCGCATATTTTGGACGGGCGGATTTTCGGCGGGCTGCTCACGGAGATCTTCGACAAGGTCGGCCTGGGCACCATGATCCACGCCAACGACTACCAGCAGATCCGTCCCGCCCGCAAGCGCGACATCCAGGGCATTTATAATATCACGAAAAACGCCGTCAAGTCCGAGGCGCTCAAGCTGCGCACCCGCCAGCAGATCGAGCGCGACATAGAGACTTTCTTCGTCTACGAGATCGACGAGAGCATCATCGGGCTTGCGAGCCTCACGCGGCTTTCGCCTTCGGTCGCGGAACTGGGTTCTGTCTACGTGCAGCCGTTTTACCACGGCCGGGGCGTCGGCAAAAAACTCGTCGAGTACGCGAGCCTCGAGGCAGCTAAACGCGGCTACAAAAAACTTGTCGCGCTTTCCACGCAGGCCTACTCCTTCTTCGAACAAGCCACGGGCTTCCACGGCGGCGGCGAAAAACTCCTGTCCAAAGAGCGCCAAGCCGAGCTGAACAAAAGCGGCCGCAAATCCCGCGTGCTTTACAAAGACCTCGCGGGCGCCAAACCCAAGCGCAAGAAGTAGCGCGCACAAAAAAAGCCTCCGCTTGCGGAGGCTTTTTTTGTGAAATAATTTCGGTATCCTAGACGCGCTTGCGGCGGGCAAACGCCAAGGCCAGCACGCCCGCGCCCATGACGAACGCCGAGATGTTCGGCTCGGGAATGATGGAAATATCCAACATCGCGGTGTTGCCGACCCAGTAAATACCCGTACCCACATCGTAGTGATCCTCGTCAATCCCGCTGACCGTGAAGACCAGGTCGTCGGTGTCGAACTCGCCGCCATTGTTGGTGAAATTAAAAATCTCGACGCTCTGGTTCTGCGTGGCGGTGTAATTTTCAAGGTCAACGTTCAACTTCGGTACGCCGACCCAGTCATAAACGGACAACGTCGTGACATGCATCAGGGGGCCGGAGAACGCGCCGTCGCCGCCCTCGAGCTTAAAATTTATCGTGGTATCGGGCCCCACAGAAAAGCGGGCTATCTCGACGCTATCCGCCTTGCTGGAAATATTAAATTCCCCGCGATCGAACGAGAGGCGCTCCGCGCTAAAGCGCCCGCCATTGATGTTGATGCTGGTTGACGGGGCAAAGGTGGGGCTGACGCTCATGTTTTGCACGTCCAGGCTGCCGTCGTTCAAATTGATCACACCACCGGCGCTGTGCCCTAGAATCAGGAAGGTCATCAAAACAGCGCCGCCGTTGTCAATATTCATCACGCCGGAGCCATTTTGCCCGATGACTATGTTTCCGTCCGTCTGAAGGAACTGGCCGCCCGTGATATTGAGGCTGCTGCCCGCCGCCCCCGAACTCGATCCGACGTAAAAATAATCCTGATTCAAAGTCCCCGCGAATGTCACTCCGCCGCCCGCGGCCACCGTCATCGAACCGGACGCATTGGCGCCGACCGCATACGTGCTTGCCGTGGCGTAGTCAGATGAAGATATCTGTTCGGTCACGTCGCCGGATGTCGATATCTGCGCGGCCGCTTGCGAGGCGCACAATACCAATGCCGCCAAAATCAAACCGGCCTGCGCCGTCAGTTCACGGAGGGATTTTAATGATTTCAGCACGATAGGGTTACAATATTGAAATTTCCGCTTAAAAGAAGGTTTTTTTATCCTGTAAATTAAATCGACACACGTGCAAGCGAAAAGTTTCCCAAAAAGCAGGTAAAACAACCACGCGAGCACACAACCTACCAAACATCAGTCGGATAAAACAATCACTACGCCAAAGACTTACCCGCCATCTTCGCGCGGGCGGCCAGTTTTGGGATGATGCCGCCGAAGGCGCCGTTGGAGAAAAAGACGCACAGTTGTGGGTGCGGGGAATCTTTCATTGTGTCCCAAGCAGCTTCGAGGACTTCGTCATTGGTCGCGCAGGCGCGGGCATGGAGGTTCTTTTGTTTTAGTTCGGCGGCAATTTTTTCCGCGTCGAGGCGCTTGTCGGCCGCGAGTTTTTCGGCGCGGTGCACGGGGCCGATGAAGGCGGCGTCTGCCGCCTCAAGCGCGCGGGGCAATGCGGTTTGAAAAATGTCTGTGCGGGCGGTGTTGCTGCGCGGCTCAAAACAGGCGGTGATGGCGAAGTTCGGGTAACGCGCCTTTAGCGACTCGAGCGTCTGCGCGATCGCGGTGGGGTGGTGGCCAAAATCCTCGATCACCACGCGAAACTGGTCGGCATACAAAACCTCCTGGCGACGGCGCACACCGCGCAGCGTTTGCAGGCAGGACAGGTCTAACCTTTCAAAGCCTTCGGAGAACAGGCTCAAGGCCGTGGCGGTGGCGGCCATCGCGGCGTTGCGCGCATTGAAAAGCCCGGGCAGCGCCCAGTCGATCGTGCGCAAAAGTTTTCCCTTATAATGCAGTTCAAAATGCGCGCCTTCACGCGTCTCCTTAAAATTCACGATGCGCACATCGCAGTGTTCGCCCACACCCACGCGCACGATGTGGGTCCAGTTGACGGGTTCCAGAAGCCGCGCGACCACCTCGTCGTCGCCGTTGGCCACGACATAGCCGTTTTGCGGCACCAAACGTAAAAAATGCGAAAAGGTGCGCTCGACGTCGGCCAGGTCGCGGAAAATATCCACGTGGTCGAACTCGACATTATTGATGAGCGCGATGCTCGGCAGGTAGTGGATGAACTTGCTGCGTTTGTCGAAAAAGGCGCTGTCGTACTCGTCCCCCTCGATCACAAAGGGATCGGCCTTCGCGCCCGCGTGGGCGCCGCTTGGCAAGTCCAGCGGCACGCCGCCGATCAAGTAGCCCGGGTCGCGGCCCTGCCCTTTTAATAGACAGGCGCACAAGGTGGCGGTCGTCGTTTTTCCGTGCGTGCCGGCCACGACGATGTTTTGGCGCTCGAATAAAATCCGCTCGCGCAGCAGTTGCGGCAGCGAACCGTAGGCAAACGCGCGGGTGTTTAGCAGCCACTCGATTTCCGGGTTGCCGCGAGAAAGCGCGTTGCCCACCACCACGAAATCGGGACGGAACTTTTCCAGCCGCGCGGGGTCATAACCCTCATAGACATCGATCCCCGCGCTTGCCAGCACATCACTCATGGGCGGGTAAACCCCCGTGTCGGCGCCGCGCACCTCGTGGCCGAGTGCCTTCATCAGCACGGCGGCGTTGCCCATCGCCGTCCCGCAAATGCCCAGAAAATAAATCCGCATGACCCAGTATTTTACAAACAGGAAAAAAATTCAAGCGCGCAAGCGGTTTTATGGGTGGACGGTTCGATTTGGCGTTGCCGCAAGCGCCTCAATTTTTTAAAAAGGATTTTGTAACAAGCTATGAGCGAAAAGGCGAACACCCCCATGATGCAGCAGTATTGGAACTTCAAAAAGAAGCTCCCGGACAACTGCCTGCTGCTGTTTCGCCTCGGGGATTTCTTCGAGATGTTCCACGACGACGCGCAGGAAGGCGCGCGCCTGCTGGGCATCACGCTGACGCGACGGCAGGACTACCCCATGGCGGGCATCCCCCACCACGCGCTGGACAGCTACCTGCCCAAGCTGCTCAACGCCGGCAAAAAAGTCGCCATCTGCGACCAGACGGAAACGCCCGTGTCCGGCAAGCTCGTCAAGCGCGCGATCACGCGTATTTTGACGCCGGGAACCACGCTGGAAGACCGCCAGCTCCAAGCCGGGAAAAACCACTACCTGCTCGCGCTCAACCTGACCAAGCAGGGGCTGTGCGCCGCGTGGCTGGACTTGTCCACCGGAGATTTTTCGATCGCCGCCGAGGAGGAATTTTCCGCGCTGGCACCCATTTTGAGTTCGCTGGATCCCAAGGAAATCCTCGTGCCGCAAGAAGCTTCGCGCACCTGGGTGGCCCTCGGCGGCGGCCCCCTCAAGCCCACCGACAACGAGGCGCACAAGGCATGGGCGCAGGAATTCGCCGCACTGTCCGCCAACAAGCCCGTCACGGGCATGCCGGATTACTTTTTTGAGACGCTGGCGGGCGCCGAGCTGGTCGTAAAGACGCTCAAACTCGCCAACCTCGAGGGCTTCGGCATCGACGTGAAGCACCCCGGCCTTGGCACCGCGGGGGCCGTGCTCACCTACGCCACCGAGAGCCTGCGCATGGCCCCGCAAAACTTAAGCGCCATCCGCGCCTATCGCGCGGACAACTGCCTGCTGCTCGACCCCGCGACCTTGCGCAACCTGGAAATTTTCGACTCCGGGCGCGGCGGGCGCGAGGCCTCGCTGCTAAGTGCCATCAACCGCACCGTCAGCGCCGCGGGCGCGCGGTTGCTGGAACGCTGGCTGGCCGCACCGCTGGTGGATTTGGGCGAGCTGCAACGCCGCCAAACGCTCGTCGGCGAATTGATGGGCGCGGGCGCCTTGGGCAACTCGCTGCAAGAGTCCCTCAAGCGCGTGCGCGACATCGAGCGCATTTTGGCGCGCCTGCAAAACCGCGTGCGCAACCCGCGCGAGCTGGGCGCACTGCGCGAGACGCTCGGGGTGCTGCCGGAAATTTGCCACTCGTTGGAATGCTTTGAGTCGCTCGACATCCCCGCGCTGCGCAAGCGCGTCAACCCCCTGCCCGCCCTCAAGAAAAAACTCGAGGACGCCATCGTCGACGAGCCACCCTCCGACATCCGCGAAGGCGGCGTTTTCCGCGAGGGCTTCGACGAGCGGCTCGACATGCTGCGCAGCCTCTCGCGCGGCCACAAGACCTGGCTGAGCGAATTCGAGCAGGCCGAGCAGCAGCGCACCGGCATCAAGTCGCTAAAAGTGCGCTACAACGGGGCGTTCGGGTATTTTATCGAGGTGACAAAGGCAAACCTCGCCCTCGTGCCGGAAGACTACATCCGCCGCCAGACGATGACCAACGCCGAACGCTTCGTCACCGAGGAATTGCGCAAGCGCGAGAAGGAAATCCTGCACGCCGACGAACGCGCCCTCACGCGCGAGGAGACGCTCTTTCGCGAGCTGAACGACGAGATTTTAAAAGAGGCCGACACCCTGCGCGAAAACGCCGCCGCCCTGGCCGAGCTCGACGTGCTCTTGGGCTGGGCGTTTTTGGCGCGTGACTGGGATTACTGCCGCCCCATTCTCGACGACAGCGATGTGTGCCAGATCACACAGGGGCGCCACCCCGTTGTCGAGCAAATGCTGCGCGGCGGCCAGATCGGCACCAGCGGCTCGCAGGGCTTTGTCCCCAACGATTGCGATTTGAGCGCCACCAAAAACCAGATCGCGCTGATCACCGGCCCCAACATGGCGGGCAAATCCACTTACATCCGCCAGGTCGCCCTCATCGTGCTGCTGGCGCAAATCGGCTGCTGGGTGCCCGCCAAACAGGCCAAGATAGGAATCGTCGACCGCATCTTCTCGCGCGTGGGCGCCTCCGACGAGCTGGCACGCGGCAACTCGACCTTCATGGTCGAAATGAACGAGACCGCCAACATCCTCAACAACGCCACCGACCGCAGCCTCATCATCCTCGACGAAATCGGACGGGGCACCAGCACTTACGACGGACTAAGCATCGCCTGGGCCGTCGCCGAAAACCTGCACGGCTCCGGCGAGATCGGCCCGCGCACCCTCTTCGCCACGCATTACCACGAGCTTACCCAGCTTTCCAAAACCCTCCCGCGCCTGCACAACTACTGCGTCGCCGTGCGCGAATGGGAAGACCAAATCGTATTCATGCGCCAAGTCCACGAAGGCACCGCCGACCGCTCCTACGGCATCCACGTCGCCCAACTGGCCGGCCTGCCCCCCGAAGTGATTTCCCGCGCCAAAGAAGTCCTCGCCCTGCTCGAAAAAGAAGGCAACGCCCTGCAATCCAACCTGCGCGAAACCCTAGCCAAAGCCGGCCGCCCCCAACGCTCCCGCCGCGCCAAAGCCTTCGATAACAAAAACCAGCTCTCGTTTTTTTAAGGGAAGGAGAGAGAGGGAGAGAAATAAATTGAATGCGGGGAAAACTTTTTGGTGTCGGCTAACGCCGACATGCTCCGCATCGGGTGCTGCGCACCCGCCCGTTCCGTTCGCTATAAATGGACTCACTTCACTGAAGAAAAAGTCTTCCCCGCACCCCTTTCAAAAAGACTTTATCGAAGGTGCTGCGCACCTTTTTTCTCACTGCATTTGAGTGAAGGATCCGGGCAGTGGACTCTCGGCGGTTAATGTATCAATGCCTGTCGGTGTTTTTATGCTTAGGCGGGTGGCGGCGCAGTGCAGGAAGAGGCGCCTTTGGGCGCTTGTTTTGGCGAGTTGTTTGTTCCAGGAAAAGTCGCCGTAGCTGCGGTCGCCGAGGATGGGATGGCCGTGGGCTGCACATTGTACGCGCAGTTGGTGGGTGCGCCCTGTCAGGGGTTTTAGGCGCAGCAGGCATAGGCCGGGGAATTTTTTGGAAACTTCTTTTACTACATATTCGCACAGCGCTTCCATGATGCCGCCTTGGGTTACGCGCACTGTCCCTTCTTTTTTTTCGCGGTTTAGGCGGTCTTTCCAGAGGCCTTTGGGCGGGCGAGGAGCGCCGCGCACAAGGGCGTAATAAATTTTTTCAGCAGTGGCCTTCTCGAAACAGGCGCGGCCGGCTTGGGCGGCGGAGGCGTTGAGTGCGGCCATGACCACGCCGGAGGTCGGAGAATCGAGGCGGTTTAAAATCCACAGCGCACTCGGGGCGTCTTCGGGAGCGGTGGGCGGATTTTTCCAATGGTAGCGTTCTTGTTTGAGGTCGTAATGGGCGTTTAACAGCGCGGTCTTGTCGGCCGCGCTGCTGTTGGGGTGTGTTTTTACTTCGCAGGGTTTTTCGAGCGCGACCAGTCCCGCCGCGCTCACACCGAGTACCCGCACGCCGCGGTTTAGCGGCAGGTGTTTTTGCAAAAAAGAAATGTCCGGTTGCGTGCTCATCGATAATGAAAACGGATTTCCACCTCGGTGGATTCGCCCAGCAAGTCGATCATCTCCTGTGTCCACGGGCCGAAGGGCGCGCGCGAGATGACGCTATCCAGGCAGATAGTAGTGGCGGGCTGGCTCGCGGAGGTTTCGGCGACTTTGGCGTCGAGCAGGTTGCCCTGCTTGTCCACGGAGAATTTGATGTGCACAAAGGCCCCCGTGTCGCGCGCGCTGTAGGACTGGCGCTCCAGCAGCAAATACCACTGACGGCAGATCGCCTCGTACATGCGTTGGCGGTAGGCGCCCGCCTCGCTGAATTTCGAGGTCATGGCCACGACGCCGTAGCGCCGCACGCCGTCGATGTTTTGCATGAGGATGGTGCTGGGGCGGCGGATTTGCACTTTGGGACGCGGCAGAGGCGCCTGTTCGCCCATGTCCTGCGGCTGCGCGATCGCGGGGTTGGCGTCGACCTTCGGCTCGGGCGAACGCTGAAAACCCTCCTCGCTTTGCGCGGCGTTTTCGAGTTCCGGCGTCTGCAAACTCGGCGGCAGGGGATAGGCCATCTGCGAGGACTGCCCCTGTTGCAAATCCTTGGCCGCCGCCTCCTCGGAAACGCCCACGGGCGACGGCAACTCCGAGGCGAAGGGGTGGCCGCTGACGATGTTTTCCGACTCGATCAACTCGCCCTCGAGCGCGGGTTTTTGGCTGTCCTGTTTTTCGGACGGTTTTTCCTGCGCGGCGACCTGGTCGCGGTCGCTGAGCTGTTTGGTCTCGGGGGCGCGCGCCTCGGGGGCCTGCGGGTTGGTGTCCACAAATTCCGGGATGGCTTCCAGCGACAGCTCTATCGGCGGGCGTTGTTGGCGCGGGACAACGGCGAAGTCCGGCGCGTTGAGTATCCAAAATATAACTACGGCGTGCGCGAGCAAGGTCAGCAGCAGCGCGGGCGGCAGCAGCTCGCGCCGCCAGCGTTTTTCCTCCTGCCGGAAAAGCTCCGCCAGGTCGTAATAGCGCGGCGCCCCTTCCTCGCGGGAAGGGTCAAGCTCCTCTTTGCTGGGCGCGGGCGCGGCCATGGGGATAATCTAACCCTTTTTGCGCAGCGGCTCAAGCCAGCCGCGCCGTTGCAAAAGCTCCTCCAAGAATTCGACGGGCAGCCCCATGATGTTGGACAGCGAACCTTCCCAGCGCTCAATGATAAGCTCCCTGCCCTCCTGAATCCCGTAAGCGCCCGCCTTGTCCAGAGGGTTGACGACCTCGAAATAGCGCGTGATTATCTCGTCGTTAAGCGGCTTGAAAAAAACGCGGCTTTGCACGGCCTCAAGGTCATAGGCACCGTTGCACCCGTCGATGAGACACACGCCCGTGTAGACCGTGTGCATGCGCCCCGAAAGACGTTTGAGCATCGCGCGCGCCTCGTCGAGATCGGCGGGCTTGTTTAAATTTTCGCCGTCGAGATTCACCGTCGTGTCACAGCCCAAAATCAGCGCATTGAAATGTTTTTCAGCCAGCGCCTGCGCTTTGGCCAGGGCGTTTTGGTTGACCAAAAAATCCGGCGCGCTGTGCGGGTGCTCGTGTTCTTCCACATGTGTCGGCTCCACGAAAAAACGCAGCCCCATCTGCCGCAGCAGTTGCGCGCGGCGGGGCGAGGCGCTCGCCAGATACAAAACGGCCTTTTGCGTGGCGGCGTCGCGCGTTGTCATTGGCCGCAGATGTCGCGCACGAATTGTTTTTTGTCGGCGGCCTTGAAGAAGGCGGTACCCGCCACAAAAGTGTCCGCCCCGCGCTCGCGGCACAGCCGCGCGGTCTCAATGTTGATGCCGCCGTCCACCTCGATGCGCAGATCAAGGCTCATCTCCTTGCGCCACAGATCGACCTGCGAAATCTTGTCGAGCACGTTCGACTGAAACGACTGCCCGCCAAAACCCGGCTGCACACTCATCAGCAGCACCATGTGCACATGGTGCAAATACGGCAGCAAATCCTCCGCCGGTGTGTGCGGGTTGATACAGATGGCCGGCTCGCAGCCGAGCGCACGGATGTGCTCGAGCGTCTGCTCGATGGGGTAGTCCGGCTCGGTGTGGATCGTGATGCTCTGCGCGCCCGCCTTGGCAAAGGCCTCCACGTACAAGTGCGGGTTGTCAAGCATCAGGTGCACATCAAAATACTGTTTGCCCAGCGGCCGCAAATCCGCGACCACCTGCGGGCCAAACGACAGGTTCGGCACAAAGTGCCCGTCCATGATGTCCAGATGCACCCAGGGCAGACCCGCCTCGGCGATTATCTGAAAACCCTCCGCCAGGCGGGTGTGGTTGGCCGCCAGAATCGACGGCGCTAAAATACAGGGGTGTGGACTCATAAAGATTTTTTGGTAGCGACTCGGGCGCGTTCGGTTTTCAGACGCAGCTGCCCGCATGCCGCGTCGATGTCGTGACCTTTCTCCTTACGCAATGTAGTGGAAACGCCCGCGTCTTTCAAGGTTTGGGCGAAGCGGCGGCGGCGCTCGGCGGGCGAACGGCGCCATTCAAGCCCCTGCACCGTGTTGTAGGGGATGAGATTCACATGCGCGTGCAGCTCCTTTGCGATTTTTATAAGTTCGCGCGCCTGCTCGGGCGTGTCGTTGACCCCGTCGATCATGATGTACTCCAACGTCACCATGTGTCCCTTGGCCTTGGAAAACGCGCGCACGGCCACCAGCAATTCTTTTAACGGGTAGCGGCGATTGACCGGCATGATCTGCGAGCGCACCTCGTCGGTCGCCCCGTGCAAGCTCAAGGCCAGACGGATGTTTAATTCCTCCTTGGCCAATTCCAGAATTTTCGGCGCGACACCGCTGGTGGAAAGTGTGATGCGTCGCGCGCCCAGCCCCAAGCCCCACGAGGCGTTCAAAATCGTCAGCGCGCGGATGACATTGTCGTAATTGGCCAGCGGCTCGCCCATACCCATGACGACGAGGTTGTCAAAACTCACCAGCCCGCGCGCGAGCCATGCGGGGTCTTTTTCATCTTCCAGCCGCACAGCGTGCATGACCTGCGCGACGATCTCGCCCGCCGAAAGGTTGCGGCGAAACCCGTCCATCCCCGACGCGCAAAAACGGCAGCCGTGCGCGCAGCCGACCTGCGTGGAAATGCAGACAGTCGTGCGCACTTTGCCCAACGCCTCGCCCTCTTGCGGCGCACGAATGAGCACGCACTCCACCAGCGCCTCGTCGCGCATTTGCATGAGGAGCTTTTGCGTGACGTCCTCGGATTTTTTCTCGAGCAAAAGCAACGCGGGTTCAAAATCAAACGTTTCATCGAGCCACTGGCGCAGCGGCTTGGGCAAGTCCGTCATTTCCTCCGCAGCGCTCGCGCGGCGGCGGTACAGCCACGCCAAAATCTGCTTGGCGCGAAACGCCGCGTGCCCGCTGCCCTTGAGCAAGGCGGACAGGCTCTCGAGCGTCTCCCCGTAGATGGGGGGCTTAGGCGCAGCCATTTCCATCAGGCTATTAAACCACAAGCGCCCGCCAAAAGGCAAAATGCTTTCGCTTATATAAACAGTTTCCCCTTTCAAAAAACTTGCTAGAATAGGGGGCATGGAAATCGACGCGCTGGCCGCAGACCCTCTTTGGCAAAAAATCGCTTTGGCGGTTTTTGCGGTCATCGTGCTGTGGAATATGCTCGACGGGCGCAGGCGCGGGTTTTGGCGAAAATGCTCCGGCCTACTGAGCCTGGCCGCCGCCTACCTGTGCGCCTGGGCGTTCAACGCGCCGCTGGCCGAGCTGATAAAGACACACATCACCCTGCCCTTCGTTTTATTGCAAGCGCTCGCAGCACTTGTCATCTGCATCGTCGCCTACATCCTGTGTCACCTGCTGATCGCCTCGCTGACACGCCCTAACGACGAAGAACGCCCGCGCACGACCATGGGCGCGTTGGCGGGCTTGAGCGTCGGGTTAATTTGGGCATATCTTTTGTTCGCCGTGGTGCGCCTGACCGGAATGTTCGCCGAGACCCTCATCAACACGCGCGACGACCCCGCGCTCGTGGCCAAAGAACAACCAGTGGCCGCCGCCTTCGTCAAGGCCAAGCGCTCGATGGAATTGGGCAAGGCCGCCCTTTTTGTCCGCGCCATAGACCCGCTGCCGCACGAGCTTTCCGTGCTCACAGAAAAAACCGCCCGCCTGATCGGCGACGAGCTGGCCCTGCTATACCTCGCACGCAGCCCCGCCGTGCAACAACTGGCCAACGACCCGCGCATAAAAGAAATAGCCAACGACGAGGAAGTCCAACGCCTCTTTGAGGAAGGCAACTACCCCGCCCTGCTACGCCACCCCAAAATAGTGGCCGCCACCGACGACAAAGACCTTCAACAACGCGTGCGCGACCTGAATTTCGAACACGAAATAGACAAAGCCCAAGCTCAAGCCGACGCCGCCCGCGCCCAACGCCAAACACAAAGCCTGGAAGGATTTTAGAAAAAGAGAAAAATAAATGGATGCGGGCGCATCCTGCTAGGTGATCGTGACGGATGAGGTGGCGAAGAGCAATAGCACCTGAGAGGGCTGACGGTGGCAGAGTGAGATAAAGATATTCGCACTGTTATTCAGCCACGAAACCGGCAACAATTAGCACCTGCAGGGGACTTAGTCCCCTGCACCCCTTTACGGGACTGGCATATATAATAAACCTTACGTTGCAAAATAACCCCAAGACAACCCGCCAGCTCCTTCTAAAAAAATATTGCACTGTGGCCACTTTGCTCCGTGCAGCTTTCCCGCAAGTGAAAATCCTTCAGGGCGGATTTTGCCGCAGGATAGATGGGGGGCACGTACGAGACTACTTGTCCCCATCGTAAGACCAGGCAAAATTCGCCCTGAAGGATTTTCGCCGCGGGAACGCAAGAATAGCCCAACGGGATATTCTTTCGGATGGTCACGCGCAGGGTTCGCAGCCCCAATGCCCCCACGCCCAGCGCCAGCCTTTAAAAATCACTCAGCGCCGCAGGCGCACTGACTATTTCTCACCCGCGCAGCATTTTTATTTTTCGGTCTTTTTGCGGGAATTGCAGGGTGATGATCGTGCCCTTGTTCGGTTTCGAGTCCACGCCGATATGCGCACCGTGCGCGCGCAAAATGCGCTGCACTATCATCATCCCCAAGCCGCTGCCGTCCGCCCTTGTCGTGTAATACGGCTCGAACATGCGCGAAAGTTCGCGCGCGTCCATGCCGTGGCCTGTGTCGGCCAGGTAGAGGTAGACAAAATCGTCGTCGTGGCGGGCGCGCACGTGCAGGCAGCCGCCTGCGTCGGTGGCCTGCATGGCGTTTTTCAGGATATTGAAAAAGACCTGTTTTAGCTGCGGTTTGTCGGCCATCACCTCGGGCAGGGTTTCGGGCGTGTCGAGCGTTAGCTTTAGCTCGCGCTGCTCGAATTGCGGCAGCAGCAGCGTCAGCACTTCCTGAAAAACATCCATTAAATTCACCGGCGCAAAATCCGGCGGGTGCGGGCGCACCGCTTCTAAAAAATTGCGGATGATGCCGTCCAGCCGCCGCACTTCCTCGGCGCATACTTCCACGCAGTCGTGTAATTGTTTTTTTGTCGCGGCGGCCGCCTTGAGGGTGTCGAGGCGCCGCTGCAGCAGTTGCAGGTGGATGTTCAGCGAGTTGAGCGGGTTGCCGATCTCGTGCGCGACGCCGGCGGCCAGCAGCGTGATGGAGTCCACGCGCTCGCTCTCGACACGTTCGTCGGCCGAGAGTTTGTCCTGCGTGATGTCCGAAAGAATCAGCGCGAAATGCCCCTGCATTTTCGCGTCGCCCACATCGGGGAAAGGCACGATGTACAGGCGCAGGCTGCGTGTTTCCGGGTAGTAAATTTCGCACTGGCGCGTGAGCGCGGCGGCGCCAGAGGCGTCCCATTTTTCCATCACGCGCCCCAGGTCTTCATAAAGCCCGGGGATGGCCTTCCACAGGCTCGGGAAATTGCCCTGCTCGTCTTCCTTCAGCCCCACCAACTGCTGTGCGGCGGCATTGGCGAAGCTGATCTTTCCCTCGCGGGTGATCAGCATTATACCCTCGGTGATCGTGTTGAAAATCGCCTCGAACAGCGCGCGCTCGCGCGCCAGGCGCTGCACCAATTGCGTGACGTTGTCCGGAGCCAGCGCGCCGATTTTTCCCAAAACACGGTCGAGG
>JAKPNF010000069.1 GCA_029548565.1 Verrucomicrobiota bacterium | reverse complement strand
ATCCTTCATGGCGAATTTTGCCTGGTCTTACGATGGGGAGCAGCAAACTAGTGCAGCCCCCCATCTATCCTGCGGCAAAATCCGCCCTGAAGGATTTTCACTTGCGGGAAAGCTGCACGGAGCAAAATGGCCAGTGTGCAGTATTTTTTTTAGAAGGAGCTGCGGGTTATCTTGAGGTTATTTTGAAAGGGAAAGATTTTGATATGCGCCAGCCCTCTCAGGTGCCATTGCTCAAATACACGCAAAACGTCTCGTGATCAAAAAACGAACACCCGCGATCCCCTAGGCGGGAGCGATTTTGGATGCAAGACAAGGCGCAAGGGGGGATGCGGATGGGGCTGTACGACTGTACTGCCCCAGTCGCAGCACACCGCAGCAACGCAGTATTGCGCCAAAAGCGCCCCGCCTAGGCGTGGGGCTCGAGGGTGTGGTCAGGCGCCGCGCCATTGCTGCGCTCGCGCATGGTCTGGTAGTTGCGCTCGGTGTGGCCCGTGTAGATCTGGCGCGGGCGCTGGATCTTGCTCTTGGGGTTTTCGGCCACTTCCTTCCAGTGGGCGATCCAGCCGGGCATGCGGCCGATCGCAAAGATGACGGTGTACATGTCCTGCGGGATGCCGATGGCGCGCAGAATGATGCCGCTGTAAAAATCGACGTTGGGATAGAGCTTGCGCTCGATGAAATAGGGGTCGTGGATGGCTTTTTCCTCGAGCACGTGCGCGATTTCCAACAGCGGGTCGTCCTCCGCGCCGAGGGTTTTGAGCACGCGGGTGCAGGCTTCCTTCAAAATCTTGGCGCGCGGGTCGTAATTTTTGTAGACGCGGTGGCCAAAGCCCATCAGGCGGCGCTTGCCGTCCTTGGCCTGCTCGATGAACCTGCTGCCGTTGTCGCCGTCATGCCGGATTTCCTCGAGCATGTCCATCACCTGCATGTTGGCCCCGCCGTGCAAGGGGCCCCACAGGGCGCTGACGCCGGCCGACACGCTGGCAAACAAATTCGCCCCGCCGCTGGCCACCATGCGCACGGTGGAGGTCGAGCAGTTTTGTTCGTGGTCTGCGTGCAGCAAAAAGATAAGGTCGAGCGCCTTGGTCACGTCGTCGTGCGGGTAGTATTCGTGATAAGGCTCGGTGAACATCATGTGCAGGAAGTTTTGGGAATAGCCCAAATCCCTGCGCGGGTAAATGAAGGGGCGCCCGTGCTTCATGCGGTAGGACATCGCCGCGATCGTGCGCACTTTGGACAGCAGCAAGGCGGCCGCCTCGTCAAAGGTCTGCAAGTCGCGTTCGCGGTTGTTGCTGGCCATCTCGGGATAGTAGCAGCCCAGCGAATTGAGCAGCGCGGACAAGATCGCCATCGGCGGCGAGGAGTTCGGAAAGCCCTCGAACAAATGGCGCATGCTCTCGTGCACGTTGGCGTTGCGCAGCACTTTTTGCGAGAACGCGCTCATCTGTTGGCGCGTGGGCAGCTCGCCGTAAATGATGAGGTAGGCCGTCTCGATAAAGGTGGAGCTTTCGGCCAGCTGGTCAATCGGGTAGCCGCGGTAGCGCAGGATGCCCTTCTCCCCGTCGATGAAAGTGACGGCGCTCTCGCAGGCGGCGGTATTGGCCAGCCCGTCGTCGTACGTCACGCACTTGGTCGAGGCGCGCAGGCTGCCGATATCGATGCCAAGATCGCCCTGCGTGCCCACACGGACGGGGAACACATGGTTCTCGTTGTCGATTCGGATGACGGCTGACTCAGGATTGGACATAGGCAGGCAAAGTTGGAAGGGAACCCTTCAAAACACTACTATGACAGATTCGGCAGGGAATGCAAAAAATTTTGATAGAGCCGCAGGCCCTTCATTTGGCTCTTTTCGGGGTGAAACTGGGTGGCCACGCAGTTGCCGCGCCTGACGGCGCTGACAAACTCGCCCCCGTAGTCGGTCACGCCCCAGACGAGGGGTTTTTCATCGGTCACCACGCGGTAGCTGTGAACAAAATAAAACGGGTCGCCTTGGGGCGCGATGCCGTCCAAGATCGGGTCGGCGGGGTTTGCGAAGCGCACCTCGTTCCAACCCATGTGCGGGATGCGGTAGGGTTGCGGCAATTCAAAGCGGCGCACCTGCCCTTTAAAGATGCTCAGCCCGGGCGTGCCGCCGCCCTCTTCGGAAAATTCAAAGAGCGCCTGCAATCCCAAACAGACGCCGAAAAACGGCCTGTCCGCAGCGATCCAGTCCTTCAGAAAAACATCAAAGCCCGTGGCCTTCAAAAAGCGCATCGTCTCCATGATCGCGCCCTGCCCGGGGAAAACGAGCGCCTGCGCGCCGCCGACTTGCGCGGGGCTTTGCGCCAAATGAACGGCCGCACCCACGCGCTCGAGCGCGCGCTGCACGCTGCGCAGGTTGCCCATGCCGTAATCGACGAGGGCGACCCGTGGCTTGTCATTGTTTTCTGAATACACTTGAAGGAAAGGCGTTCCCGCGCGTTTTTGCGCGCCATTGATAAAGGTTTAAAGCAGTCCCTTGGTGCTCGGCAGCGCCCCGAGCGCGCGCGGGTCTATCTGGGTGGCGATGTCCAGCGCGCGGGCGAAGGCCTTGAAAATGGCTTCGGCCACGTGGTGCGGCTC
>JAKPNF010000065.1 GCA_029548565.1 Verrucomicrobiota bacterium | reverse complement strand
ATTCGGCGGCCGTCCAGGCGCCGAGGCTCTGGCGGATGGGGAACACGTCGTTGTCGACCGTTTTGGGCAGGCCGATGACGGTCAGCGCGTAATTGTTGTCGGCCAAAAATTTGGCGAGGTCGGCCGCGGCGGTGTTGGTGTCGTCGCCGCCGACGGTGTGCAGGATGTCCACGCCGTCTTTGACCAATTGGTCGGCCGCCTTTTTCTGGGGGTCTTCGCCCTCCTTGACAAGGCCGCGCTTGATGCAGTCTTTGACATTGGTGAGTTTCACGCGGGAGTTGCCGATGGGGCTGCCGCCGTACTGGTGCAGCGTGCGGGCGTTTGCGCGGATCTCGGGCGTCACTTTGTAGCTGTCGCCCATCAGCAGACCCTTGTAGCCGCTGTGGTAGCAGATGATTTCGATGCTCGGGTCGATCTCCGTGTAACGGGCGATCAGCCCGCCGACGGCGGAGGACAGGCAGGGCGCGAGACCGCCCGCCGTGAGAATGGCAACTTTTTTAGGCTTGGTGTTCATGATAAAAAAACAAGGACGTGAAAAACAATCCTAGTAGATTTTTGGGCAAACGGAAAACCAATTTTTTTATACTTTGACACCACATAAACGGGGTCTCAAAATTTCACTTTTATGAAAAAGATACCCATCATCCTTCTTTCCTTGTTGGGCGCCGCGTGTCTGTGGGCGGCCGATTACACCGTAGAGGTAAGAACCACCAAGCCCGACGCCATGTACTTGAAGGGCGAAACGGCCGTGTTCAGCTTCACCGTCAAGGAGGACGGCCGCCCGCTCAAAGACGCCAGCGTCTCCTGGCGGCTGACCAAGGACGGGCTGGAACCCTTCATGGACTACGGCACGATGACGCTTGAAAAAGGCGTGGGCACCCTTTCCGGCACGCTGGGCGAACCGGGCTTTTTGCAGTGCCGCATCGACTTCAAAACACCGCAGGGCAAATCCGTCGGTCACCGCGCCGGTGCCGCTTACGAGCCGCTGGACATTAAAATGAGCAAGCCCGTTCCGGAGGATTTCGACGCCTTCTGGGCGGCGCAACGCGAGCTGCTCAAAACGCTCCCGATGAATCTGAAGCTCACCGAAATGCCCAACGACGACAAATCCGTCATCACCTACGACCTGCAAGCCGACTGCGGCGACGGGCACATCTCCGCCTACCTTTCCGTTCCCGCCAACGCCGAGGGGAAAAGCTGCCCCGCCATCATCACGTTGCACGGGGCGGGCGTGCGCAACGCCAATTTGAGCAAAACACGCGGTTGGGCAAAGGAGGGGTTTATCGCGCTGGATTTTAACGTCCACGGCCTGCCCAACGACAAACCCAAGCAGTATTACGAGAACCTTTACAAAACCGAGCTTCAAAATTACTTCGTCAAAAACCGCGACAGCCGCGACACGCATTTTTACCGCGGGCTGTATACGCGCCTGATGCGCTGTCTGGACATCCTCACCGCGCGCGACGAGTGGGACGGCAAAATCCTCGTGGCCCACGGTGCCAGCCAGGGCGGCGCGCAGGCCTTCGCCGCTGCGGGGCTGGATCCCCGCGTGAGCTTTTTTGCCGCCGAAATTCCCGCGCTGTGCGATTTGACGGGCATCACTGTCGAGCGCACCAACGGCTGGCCCTACAACCGTGGCGAGTACCGCACTATGACGCAGGCCGAGATCGAGGCGGGCCGCTACTTCGATTCCGCGAACTTCGCCGCCCGCACAAAGGCCGAAGCCCTGGTCACCGCCGGTTATTCCGACCCGGTCTGCCCGCCGACCACCATCTACGCGGCCTACTCGAATTTAAAAGGTGAAAAGCGCATGCTCGCCATGCCGCTGGTTGACCACAGGAGCACGCCCGATTCCCTTGCCACCGTCAAGCAGGCGATTTTGGAACACGTCAGAAAAATGCGCGCGCAGTAATTTCCTCTCAAACAAATATATTCCCTTCTATGAAAATCAAAACCCTTCTGCTGGGCGCCCTTTTGGGCGCGACTCTCGCGCTGAACGCCGCCGACTACGCCATTGAAATGGCCACCGATCGCGAAAACGCCCTCTACAAACAAGGCGAAAAGGCCGTCTTTTTCGTCACCGTCAAGCAAGACGGCAAGCCGCTTGAGAACGCCGAAATCAAATGGCGCCTAACAAAGGACAACAAAGCGCCCTTCATCGACTACGGCACGCTCACGCTTGAAAACGGGACAGCCAGTTTTTCCGGCAGCCTGGACGAGCCGGGGTTTTTAACTTGCCGCATCGACTTCAAAACCCCCGATGGCAAAAACATCGGCGGGCGCGCGGGCGCCGCGTACGACCCGCTTGAAATCAAGACCGCCGCGCAAGTGCCGCAGGACTTTGACGCCTTCTGGGCCGCTCAAAAACAGACCGCCCGCAAAACGCCGCTGAACGCAAAGCTCACGCCGCTTGAAAACCCGGACAAATCCGTCGAATCTTTCGACGTCACGGCGGAAAGCTCCGAGGGCACCATCACGGCCTATCTTTCGGTTCCTGCCAACGCCAAGCGCAAAAGCCTGCCCATCATTGTCACCACTCAGGGCGCGGGTGTGAGCACCGCCAACCTCGGCAAAACGCGCAACTGGGCGAAGGAGGGTTTTATCGCGCTGGACTTCAACATCCACGGCACTCCCAACGGCCAGACAAGGGAATATTACCAAGAGCGCTACGACACCGACCTAAAAGACTACTTTGTGCGCGGGCGCGACAACCGCGACACGTTTTACTTCCGCAGCGCGTTTTTGCGCTTGGTGCGCGTGATTGATTTTGCGGCCGAGCACCCCGCTTGGGACGGCAAAACGATCGTGGTCTACGGCGGCAGCCAAGGCGGCGCGCAGGCGTTCGCGGCGGCGGGCCTGCACGAAAAAGTCACGCTGTTTTGCGCGAGCATCCCCGGCATGTGCGACCTGACCGGCGAGACGGTCGACCGCATCAACGGCTGGCCCTACAACCGCCCCGACGGCAAACCGCAAACCGACGAGATCATCGAAACCGCCCAATACTTCGACGCCGCTAATTTCGCCACGCGCATCAAGGCTCAGGCGCTCGTGACGGCGGGCTTCACCGACAACGTCTGCCCGCCGACCACCATCTTCGCCGCTTATAATAATCTCAAAGGCCAAAAAGAAATCCTCCCTATGCCGCTGGTTGATCACCGCAACACCCCGCAAGACGTCGCCTTGAGCAAAAAGACCATTCTGGAACACGCGAAAAGGGTGAAATAGTCAGTGCGCCTGTGGCGCTGAGTGATTTTAGGGGGGCTGGCGCCGGACGAGGTGGCATTGGGATACGAACCCTGCACGTGACCATCCGAAAGAATATCCCGTTGGTCTATTCTTTCGTTCCCGCGGTGAAAATCCCTCAGGGCGAATTTTGCCTTGTCTTACGATGGGGACAAGTAGTCTCGTACGTGCCCCCATCTATCCTGCGGCAAAATCCGCCCTGAGGGATTTTCACTTGCGAGAAAGCTGCACGGAGCAAAAAGGGCCAGTGTGCAGTATTTTTTTAGAAGGGCGGGCGGGTAGCGTAACTTTTCGGGCGCGGGTAAGGATGCGCAGCATCCGTCATCAAAGTTTTTTGAAAGGGTGCAGGGAAGACTTTTTTTCAAAAAAGTTTTCCCTGCGGGTGGTTCTTTTTATCGCGTTTGTCTCTTGCTGCTCACTTATATGCGGACTTGTCTTTGGCGTCTTGCAAAACTTCGGGGTGGGCTTTGTCCCAGTTGCCGGGCAGGTCGTTTTCTGTGAAGTCGTATTGCGCGAGCAGGCGGGTTAATTCTGTTTCCAGTGCTTTTCGGGTGTCGGCGTAGGCCGGGTCGGTGAAGACGCTTTTCATCTCGCGCGGGTCTTTTGTCAGGTCAAACATATCGTGCTGGCCGTTGGTGTAGCGGATGAGCTTGTGCGTTTGCGTGCGCACGCCGTATTGGGCGCTGCCTTTGTCGGCTCCCTCGTAATAGGCGTAGAGCATGGATGTGCGCCAGTCGGCGGGCTTTTCACCGCGCAACAGAGCGCGCATGCTTTTGCCCTGCATGTCGGCGGGGATGGGCGCGTCGGCGTAGTCCAAAAAGGTTTCGGCGAAGTCGAGGTTCAGGCAGATCTCGTCGAGCACGGTGCCGGGTTTGATCTCGCGCGGGTAGCGGATCACGAAGGGGATTTGCAGAGACTCCTCGAACATCATGCGCTTGTCGTACCAGCTGTGCTCGCCCAGGAACATCCCATTGTCGGAAGTGTAGATGACGATGGTGTTTTCCAGCAGGCCTTTTTTCTCCAGATAGTCCAGCATGCGCCCGATATTGCGGTCGACGCTGTGCACGCAGCCCAGATAATTTTTCATGTAGAACTGGTAGATCTTTGAGACGCCGTCCTCCCAGCTTTCTATGCCCGACATGTCGAAACCGCGGCGCTTGGCCATGAGCTTGGCCAGGTTGGGGTAGAGCATGTTTTTGCGGCGCTCGACGAGCTTGGAGCGGTTCTTCCCGTCGTCGTGCAGGGTCGGCGGCTCGGGGATCTCGACGTCGTCAAACATGCCCTCGTCAGCGGGGTCCATCTGCCAGTCGCCGTGCGGGGCCTTGTGGTGGGTCATGAGAAAAAAGGGCTTTTCCTTGTCCCATTTTTTGTCGAGCCACTCCAGCGCGATGTCGGTAGTGATGTTGGTGGCGTAGCCCTTGTGGTTTTGGGGAACCAGCTCCATCTCCATGAAATCCGGGTCGAAATAGCGCCCCTGCGAAACGAGGATGTTCCAGTAGTCAAAGCCCGTGGGTTCGCCGCGCAAGTGCCATTTGCCGACGATGGCCGTTTGGTAACCCGCTTTCTGGAGCAGCTTGGGCGCCGTTTGCTGCGAGCCGTCGAAGCGAATGTAGTTAATCGTCTGCCCGTTGAGGTGGCTGTACCTGCCCGTGAGAATGACCGCGCGACTCGGCGAGCAAATGCTGTTGGTGACCAGACAATTTTGCAGGCGTGCCCCTTCGGTGGCGATGCGGTCGATGTTGGGCGTTTTAAAAACCTTCGCCAGATGCGAGCCATAAGCGCTCACGGCGTTCAAGCCATGGTCGTCCGACATGATGAACAAAATATTCGGCCGCTTCTGCTTGGCCGCGGGCGCGGCGCCCAGACAAGGCTGCGCGTTGAACAAAAGCGCGCCTGCAGCAGCGCCGGCAAAAAACAGGGACGGGGTTTTCATATAAAGTATTTAGAAAAAATTAAGATATCTGATTTCAACAAGGATGCGCAGCATCCGTCCTAAAAGTTTTTAGGGAGGGGGCGCGGGGGAACCCTTTTTTTCAAAAAAGGGTTCTCCCGCATTCCTATTTCTTAGGACTTTTCTTCCCTTCGTGGGGTGCCCACAGCGGCTCCATGAGTTGGGCGTTCCAATTGTCGTAAAGCGCTTGCAGCTCCTTGACTTTCTCGGGCTGTTCTTTGGCCAGGTCGCGCTTTTCGCCGATATCCTGAGCCAGATTATACAAACGCACGTCGCCCACCACGGCCACCTGGATGCTGCTGGTCGCGCTTTTGCCTTCGCGCCCTTGCACGAGTTTCCAGTCGCCCTGGCGTACCGCCCACTGGGCGTCGAGGCGCCAGTAGAGGGCGTCGCGTTCGAGCTTGTCCTTTTCGCCTTTGAGCCACGGCAGCAAATTGACGCCGTCGAGCTTCCAGTCGGGGTCGATTTTTCCGTGCGCCGCGGCGACGGCCGTGGGCAGGATGTCCAGCGAGCTTACCGGCGTGTCGCGCACGCGCGGTGTCAGCGTGTCTTTCCATTGCAGGATAAACGGCACGCGGATGCCGCCTTCCCAGGTGGAGCCCTTGCCGGCGCGTAGCGGGCTGTTGTCGGCAGTGCCCGCCCCGCCGTTGTCGCTGGAGAAAAAGATGAGCGTGTTTTCCTCAAGGCCGTTTTCCCGCAGCGCTTGGATGACCCCGCCCACGCTGTCGTCCAGCGCCGCCGTCATCGCCGCGTGCAGGCGGCGGTTTTCACTTTTGAAATTTTCCTTCGGCAGGCGCGCGAGGTATTTTTCCGTCACCTCCAGCGGCGTGTGGACGGCCTTGTGGGCGATGTATAAAAAGAACGGCTCGTCCTTGTGCTGGCTGATGAATTGCCGCGCGCGCTGCGTGAGGTCTTCCGTGATGTAGTAATCCTTGTGCGGCTTGCGGATTTTGCCCGCCCCCTCGTTGCCGGGGTTGCGCGTGTCGTATTGCGGGGGGATGAAATAGGCGGGCTGGCCGGGGTCGCCGTACACCTCGTCAAAACCGCGGTTCATGGGCAGGAACTCGTCGTCAAAGCCCACGTGCCATTTGCCCAGCGCGCCCGTGACGTAACCCAGCGCCCTCATGCGGTCGCCGATGGTTTTTTCGCCGACGGCGATGCCCATCTTCGCCCCGGGCTTCAAACGCGCGGTGACGTTGCATAAAAATTCAAAACCATAGCGCTGCTGGTAACGCCCCGTGAGCAGCCCCGCGCGCGAGGGCGAGCAAACGGGGCAGGTCATATACCCCTGCGTGAACCGCACGCCGTTTTGCGCCAGCGCGTCGATGTGCGGCGTGGGGATGTCTTTGCCGCCGTACGCGCCGGTATCCCGATAGCCCAAGTCATCGGCCAAAATGACGATGACATTCGGGCGCTTTGGCTTTTCAGAAGTCTCGGGCGCCTGCGCGAACGAATGAGGCGCCGCGCAAAGCGCCGCGGCGGCAGTCAGGGAGAGTGCGGGATATTTCATTTTTAAACGCGGGGCATTTTTGTTTTAAGGGAAGCGCCCGTGCAATGATTAAACACAAAATAACCGCCTAAGTTGCAGTCTGAAAATTTTTGCCGCCGCTAGGGTGTGTCTAAAGCCTTGCGTGGCGCTGTGCGCGCTGGTAGATTGCTTGGACAACCTCTTCCCGGGCAAAGGCCTTCGCTTGGGTTCTCACGAACCTGAGAGGAAAGTCCGGACACCACAGGGCGG
>JAKPNF010000049.1 GCA_029548565.1 Verrucomicrobiota bacterium | reverse complement strand
AAAAAAGGGTTTTCCCCCGCGCCCCCTTTCCGAAAAAACTTTTAGTACGGATGCTGCGCATCCGACCCACAAACGCTGTGTCCCTGTCAAAAACGCGAAAAGGGAGTTTCGTTTTGAAACTCCCTTTTCGCGCCCTTCGTACAAAAATTTTTTGAAGGGGTGCAGGGGAAAGCTTTTTTTCAAAAAAGTTTCCCCTGCATATTCTCTACTTCAACTCACTTAACAGCGTGTCAAGGTTGGCCAGCAGGGTGGAGATGGTTTGCTCGGTCTCGTCGCCCATGTTGGAGATGCGGAAGGTTTTGCCCTTGATCTTGCCGTAGCCGCCGTCGATCACGCAGTTGTAGCGCGCCTTTAGGGCGGCGTTGAGGGCGGCCACGTCGATCTCGCGGGTGTTTTTCACGCAGGTGAGCGACTTGGAAGCAAACTGTTTTTCGGGGAACAGCTCGAAGCCGTTTTTGGCGACCCAGGCGTGGACGAGGGCGTTGTTTTTTGCGTGGCGCTCGTAACGCTTTTGCGGGGTTTCCTCAAAAATGTCGTCGAGCTTGGAGCGCAGCGCGTAGATGAGCGAGATGGCGGGGGTGGAGGGCGTCATGCCCTTTTCGTGGTTGGCCTGGAACTCGAGGAAGTCGAAGTAATAGCCGCGGCCGGGCACCTGTTCGGCGCGCTTGCGGGCGCGCTCGGATACGCTGCACAGTGCCAAGCCGGGGGGCAGGGCGAGCGCCTTTTGGGTGCCGGTGATCAGCACGTCGATGCCGAGTTTGTCCTTTTCGATCGGCAGGACGGAGAAGGAACTCACGCAATCGACGATCGAGATCACTTCCGGGAACTCGCGCACGACGGCCATGAGCGCCTCGATGTCCGACATCGTGCCGGTGGAGGTTTCGTTATGAATGAGGGTGACGGCGTCGTACTGGCCGGTGGAAAGTTCCTTGCGCAGGGCGTCGGGACACACGGGGGTGCCCCATTCGAACTTGAGGGCGCCGGCGTCTTTGCCGCAGCGTTTGCTCACGTCGAACCATTTGTCGGAAAACGCGCCGTTCATGCAGTTGAGCACTTTTTTGGCCGTCACGTTGCGGATGGCGCCCTCCATCATCCCCCACGAGCTGCTGGTGGACAAATACACGGGATCCTGCGTGTAAAACAGCGACTGCAATCGCGGCTGTATCGACTGATACAGCTCCACAAAGTCCTTGCTGCGGTGGCCGATCATGGGCGTGCCCATGGCTTGGAGCGTTTTGGCCGACACTTCGATCGGCCCGGGGATGAACAGTTTGTAGCTCATAGGTAAAAATGAAAAACTTTTAACAAAGGGTGTCTTTGCCGAAAAACGGGGCTGCGGGGTTGTTTACGAGGACAGGCCGTCCTCTTGGCGCACGATGTCGCGGTTGCGGTTGGAAAGCACGACGATCTTGGGCTTCCAGGTTTTCGCCTCCTCGATGCCGAACTGCCCGAAGGTCATGATGACCACGCGGTCGCCGATCGAGCCTTTGCGGGCGGCCGCGCCGTTGAGCGAAACCATGTGCGACCCGGCGGGCGCGGGGATGGCGTAGGTCTCAAAACGCTCGCCGTTGGAGATGTTTCCGACCAAAATCTTTTCGTAGGGCAGAATCCCGGCCTTTTCCATCAAATCGGCGTCGATGGCCATGCTGCCCTCGTAATTGAGGGAGCTGTCGGTCACCTCGGCCCTCAGAATTTTGCCCCGCAATAGATTTACTACTTGCATTTCTTTGAAGAGTGGAAAAATCTCAAAGGAATATTTAACCAATAATGTCGCCCAACCGTCAAACCTTCTTTCAGACCTTGAAAAAGCGCCTGCGAGAGTCCTCCGACCGCCTGACGCTGTACACCGTGGACGTCATCTACGGGCGGCGCAAGGGCGGCGACGCGCTGATTTTGGGCGGTTTTTTGCGGTTTTGCTCCTGGTTTTTTGACGGCGCGGTGCAGGTGCGCACGTTTTTGTACCGCAACCGCATTTTGCGCGACCAACCGCTGGGCTGCCTGGTGGTGGTGGTGGGCAACCTCACGGTGGGCGGCACGGGAAAAACCCCGGTGGTGGAAAAGCTCGCCCGCACGCTGTCCGACCGCGGGCGCAAGGTCGCCATTTTGAGCCGCGGCTATAAAAGCAAGCCCGAGCCTTTTTACAAGAACTGGTGGCGCTGGCTCACCCACGGAGAACCGCCGCCCCCGAAGATTGTCAGCGACGGGACGAAACTGCTTTTGGACTCCGAGCAAGCTGGTGACGAGCCGTACATGCTTGCGCGCAACCTCGTGCCCTACGGGGTGGTGGTCTTGGTTGACAAAAACCGCGTGAAGGCCGGGCAGTACGCCATCCGGCACTTTGGGGCGGACACGCTTATTTTGGACGATGGCTTCCAATACCTGCCGCTGCGCGGGCAGCTTAACTTGCTCTTGGTCGACCAGACCAACCCCTTCGGCAACCGCCAGCTTTTGCCGCGCGGTATTTTGCGCGAGCCGATCAAGCACCTCTCGCGGGCATCCTACATTTTTTTGACCAAGTCCGACGGCACTCCCCAGCCGGAATTGGAGGCCATGATACGCCAGTACAAGCCCAACGCGGAATTTATCGTGTGCGCGCACAAGCCGAAGTACCTCGTGTCCTTTGCCGACCAGCGCGCGCAGTTGACCTTGGGCGAGCTTAAGGGCGCTCAGGTCGGGCTTTTTAGCGGCATCGCCGCGCCGGAGAATTTTGAAAAGCTCATCACGGACGCGGGCGCGCAGATCACGGTCAACCGCCGCTTCCTCGACCACCACCGCTTCACCGTGGACGAAATCGCCGCCTTTTTCAAACAGGCGCAGGCGGCGGGCGTGGACTTTGTGGTGACGACCGAGAAAGACGCCGTGCGCCTGAGCGACGATTTCGCCGCGCCGCTGCCGTTTTATTTTTTGCGCATGGAGGTGGAACTGCTCAAAGGCGCGGAGGACTTCGACGAGGCCGTCTCGCGCATCTGCTACCCGAAGATCCCGCAGGACGTCATCAGCGAGGTGGCGGACAAAAGCGTGTAGGTTTAAAAAAGGATTGCCGTGGACTGGCAGGGTGGCGCATAAGATATTAATTATTCGGGATAATGGATATTGTTGATAATATATTTATTTCGGAAGACGGCATTCTGATTGAATAATTTTAAATAAGGCAGAATTTTTTTAACACTTTAGGGTTGATAGCTGAAGCGAGCGGGCAAAAAATAAAGCCCAGGAAAAAGATCACTCCGTTGTTTATGGAGGCTAATCCCATGACAAAGCTGCTTCTCTTAATCCTCCAGTGCGTCGGTGTTCATAATTATAGGTTGGTGGGATGAGGCAATGTCCGGGGAAATTGAAAAATGAAATTATTGATCAAGTCACTTTTAATTTCGTCCATCCTCTTTTTATTGTTTTTGGGGTACATAAATTTTTCTCCTTATTCCGAGGAATTGCCGCATGGCTATAAGATAATCGAGTGTTCGAGCAATGAGGCCGGAGGCAATGGGGTTGATATTTTTGACAGTGAGCATCGCAAAGTTATTGGGTCTGCTTTTCATTTACGGGTAGGCCGTGATTATTTGGTGGGCGATTTGTGGGGAAACCCTCTGAAAGCTTTTATATTCGATATGAGAGACGGGAAAATTTTCTTATTTGACTCATTTTTAGACAGAGAACAAAAACTTGCGGAATTAAAAATAGAGTTCATTCTGGACGAAAGAGAAGTGACGCTTGCCGGATTGAAATCTAAGTACGACAAGCCTTATTGGCTGCATAAAAATCAGTTATGAATTAAAAGTTGCGCGATGGGCAAACGTTCTCACTATGTTTTGGGTGGGACTGCTCAAGGGTGCGGAGGACTTCGACGAGGCCGTCTCGCGCATCTGCTACCCGAAGATCCCGCAGGATGTCATCAGCGAGGTGGCGGACAAATAGGGCGGCGTAAAAAACGCCTCGCCAGCGCGCGGCCAAAAGGTTTGAATGGGTCTTTAACGCTTTAAAAATTCCTCCTTCTTCGCCATGACTGATGTCCCCCATCCTGACGCAGAGGCTCTTCTGGAGTCTGTTTGGAAAAAACTTTCCGCCGAAAAAGGCGGCAAAGACCTGAATTTCCCGAAATTTATTTTGTGGCTCAACGGCGCGCCCGGCTCGGGCAAGGGCACGCACACGCGCTTTATCATGAGCCATCTGGGGATGAAAAATCAACCGGTGGTGATGAGCGATCTGCTGCAATCCCCGCAGGCCAGGGAACTCAAGGACAGGGGGCAGCTTGTGGGCGACGCCGAGGTCGTCGAAATGCTCCTGCGCCGCCTGAGCGACGAAGAATTGGCCGAGGGCGTGATCGTCGACGGCTTTCCCCGCACGCGCATTCAGGGCGACGTGGTGCGCCATCTTTCAAAACGCCTGGGGGACGATTCCAAATTCCACGTGGTTTTGTTTGAAGTGCCGGAGGAGGAATCCGTTTTCCGCCAGTTGCAGCGCGGCCGCGAGACGCTTGCCCACAACGAGAAGGCGCAGCTCTCAGGACAGGGCAATTTGAAGGAGCTGCGCAAAACGGACATTGATCCCGAGGCCGCCGCTTTGCGTTACCGCACCTACGAGGAGCACACCGCCAAGCCCCTGCGCGCCATCGGCGACACTTTTCCCTGCCACGTGATCAGCACGCTTGGCTCGATAGAGGAAGTAGACGAGCGCATCATGCAGCAACTCAAAATTTAATCCCAGGGAAAACTCTTTTTCAAAAAAAGGCGTTCCTTGGGGAGCGCCTTTTTAGCTGTTGAGAGCCTCCGAAAAAACCGTTTTAATTATCCTTTCATCATGAGCGAACCTATCCGCGTCCGTTTTGCGCCAAGCCCCACCGGCTTCTTTCATATCGGCAGCGCCCGCACGGCATTGTTTAACTGGCTGTACGCGCGGCACACGGGCGGCACCTTTCTGCTGCGCATCGAGGACACCGACAGCGCGCGCAACACGCAGCAGGCGCTCAATTTCCTTCTGGACGGAATGCGCTGGCTGGGGCTGGATTGGGACGAGGGGCCGGACAGGGGAGGAGATTACGGCCCGTACTTTCAAAGCCAGCGCGGAGAGATTTACAAGCAATACCGCGACAAGCTGTTGGCCGCCGGCCGCGCCTGTGAAAAGGACGGCGCCGTTTATTTCAAACTGCAGGGCGAGCGCAAAACCGTTTACGACGAGTTTAAAAAAGCGGAGATCGAAAAAGTGGAGGCCGCGCCCGTGACGATACGCGACGCCATTCACGGCGACGTTGTGCGCGCGGAAACCCAGGATTTTGTAATTTGGCGCTCCAACGGCGACCCGTCGTTTCACTTCGTGAACGTCGTGGACGACATCGAGATGAAAATCACGCACGTGATTCGCGGGGAAGACCATCTCTCCAATTCCAGCAAGCACGTCGAACTTTTCAACGCCCTCGGCGCCACGCCGCCCGTGTACGCGCACATTCCGCTGATCTTGAAATCGACGGGGCAGGGCAAGATGAGCAAACGCGACCAGGGCGCGCTCATCGAGGAATACCAGCGCCGCTTTTTCCTGCCGGATGCCGTGCGCAACTACCTGTGTCTGCTTGGCTGGAATCCGAAGACCGACGAGGAGATTATGCCGATAGCCGAGATCATTCGCCGCTTCGACTTACCCGGCATCAACAAGTCCAACGCCCGCTTCGACGAGAAGAAAATGGCGCACTTCAACACGGTGTACACGCAGGCGCTGGGCGCGGAGGAATTTTTTGAAAAGGGCGTCGCGGTGTTGCGCGCCGAAAGCGCGCTGCTGCAAGACGCGGATATCAACTATGTGAAAGACGTCCTCTCACTGTGCCAACCCAAGCTGGCGGGGCTGGAGGCCTTGCCCGAATACACGCGCTACTTCTTCGCGGAAACGTACGGAGAAGACGTGGCCGCGCGCGAAAAAACGCTCAAGAAAAAAGGCCTCGCTGGCGTGCGCGAAGTGCTCGCGGAGTTTTTAATTTTTGCCGACGCCCAGACCGACTGGGCGGACGAGCCGCTCGAAGCCGCGCTCAAAATTTTCGCCGAGCAAAAGGGGCGCTCGACGGGCGAGTACATTCACGCCGCGCGTCTGGCCATCTCCGGCCGCAGCGTGGGGCCGAGCTTTTACGGGCTGCTGCGCGTGCTCGGCAAACAGCGAGTGGCATCTCGCATAAACGCCTGGCTTTCCAAACCTGAAAATCTTTAAAAAATGTCCGACAGCGAAACAGAAAAACCGCTCAATTTTTTGGAACAGGCCGTCGCCGACGACCTGCAATCCGGCAAGCACGGCGGCCGCGTGCAGACGCGCTTCCCGCCCGAGCCCAACGGCTACCTGCACATCGGCCACGCCAAGGCGATCTGCATCAACTTTGGCCTGGCCAAAAAATTCGGCGGCAAATGCAACCTGCGCTTTGACGACACCAACCCCGAGGCCGAGGACGTCGAGTACGTCGACGCCATTCGCGAGGATGTGCGCTGGCTCGGGTTCGAATGGTCGGGCGAGTATTATGCCAGCGATTATTTCGGCAAGCTTTACGAGCATGCCGAGGCGCTTGTCCAAATGGGAAAGGCCTATGCCTGCGAGCTGAGCGTCGATGAGTTCAAGGAATATCGCGGCATCCCGACGCAGCCCGGCAAGGAACCGCCGGGGCGCAACCGCCCGGTCGAGGAAAATCTCGACATCCTGCGCCGCATGAAGGCGGGAGAATTTGAGGAAGGCAGATATGTTTTGCGCGCGAAGATCGACATGGCCTCGCCCAATTTGCACCTGCGTGATCCCGCGGTTTACCGCATCAAAAAGGTGAAGCACCACCGCACGGGCGACCAATGGTGCATCTATCCGATGTACGATTTCGCGCACGGGCTTTCCGACGAGATCGAGGCTGTCACGCACTCGTGCTGCACGCTGGAATTCGAGGTGCACCGCCCGCTGTACGAATGGTTTTTGGACGTGCTCAACACACCGAACCGCCCGCGCCAGTACGAGTTCGCGCGTTTGAACCTGACCGCCACGGTCATGAGCAAACGCAAGCTGCGCCGCCTCGTGGAAGAAGGCCATGTCAACGGCTGGGACGACCCGCGCATGCCGACCGTCTCGGGAATGCGCCGGCGCGGCTACACGGCCGCGGCCATCCGCGATTTTTGCGAACGCATAGGCGTCGCCAAGCGCGAGAACATCATCGACCTGGCGCTGCTAGAATATTGCGTGCGCGAGGATCTCAACAAAATCGCCCGCCGCGCGATGGCCGTGCTCGACCCTGTGAAGCTCGTCATCGAAAATTTCCCCGAAAACGACACCGACTGGCTCGAAGCCGCCAACCACCCCAACGAGGAAGGCATGGGCACGCGCAAAATTCCGTTCACGCGCGAGCTGTACATCGAGCGCGAGGACTTTTTGGAAGACCCGCCCAAAAAATTCTTCCGCCTGGCTCCCGGGCGCGAGGTGCGCCTGCGCTGGGCGTATTTTGTCACCTGCAAAGAGGTGATCAAAAATGAAAAGGGCGAGATCGTGGAAATCCGCTGCAGCTACGACCCCGCCACCCGCGGCGGCGACGCGCCGGACGGTCGCAAGGTGAAGGCGACCTTGCACTGGGTCAGCGCCGCGCACGCCAAGCAAGTGCCGGTGCGCCTGTTCGACCGCCTTTTCACAAAGGACAATCCCGACGAGGTGGAAGAGGGGCTGGATTTTATTTCCAATTTAAACCCCGATTCCCTGCGCGAGGCGACCGCCTGGGTGGAACCCGCGTTGCTGGAGGCAAAACCGCTGGATCACTATCAGTTCGAGCGCGTCGGCTACTTCTGCGCCGATAAGGATTCCAAGCCGGGCGCCCCCGTGTTCAATCGCACCGTCACGCTCAAGGATTCCTACAAGCCGGTGTGAGCGGTGTTCTGAAAAGATGAGGACGCTTTGGAAAATCCCCGTTTTCATTTGCGCGCTTTCGCTTTGCGGATGCGCCAGCGCGCCCGAGCAACACGCGGGGCTTTCGCTTGAAAAAGTGAAACACGCCCAACGGGTGCTTTCGCCAGTTGCCCGCGAAACCCCGGTTATTTTTAGCGATGAGTTTAACGGGCAGGCGGAGGTTTTTCTCAAACTCGAGAACCTTCAAAAAACCGGCGCGTTTAAATTAAGGGGCGCGTATTATAAAATCAGCCAGCTTTCCGCCGAGCAGAAAAAGCGCGGCGTGGCGACGTGCTCGACTGGCAACCATGCCCAAGGCGTGGCGTTCGCGGCAAAACAATTTGGATTGAAGGCGACGGTCTTCATGCCAAAAGGCACCGCGCCTGCGAAAGTGCGCGCGACGCGTGATTACGGCGCGCAGGTCGTGCTGGTGGAAGGCTCCTTTGAAGACGCGGTCGCCGCCTGCGAAAAATTTGTCGCGCAAAACGGTGCCACTTATGTCGCGCCCTATAACGACATTGATGTGATCGCAGGGCAGGGCACGATAGGCCTGGAGATTTTGGCGCAAGTGCCGGATGTCGACGCGGTCGTGGTGCCCGTCGGCGGCGGCGGTCTCATCTCGGGCATCGCCTTCACGATAAAAACCCTGAAACCTTCCTGCAAAGTGTACGGCGTGCAAAGCGCTGCCGTGCCCTCCATGCTTGTCTCGCGTGAGCGCGGCCAGATCGCCACGGTGCCCGCGGGCACTACCATTGCCGACGGCATAAAGGTGCGCACTCCCGGGAAAATAACCTACGCGCTTTGCCAGCAGTACGTCGATGGCATTGTCACGGTAAGCGATGCGCAAATCAAAGACGCGATAAACACGCTGCTGCACAAACAAAAAGTGGTGGCCGAGGGCGCGGGTGCCGTCTCCTTCGCCGCGCTTCAAAGCGGACTGATAAACATTGCGGGCAAGCGTGTCGTGTGTGTCATTTCCGGAGGGAATATCGACCAGGGGCAGCTAAAAGAACTGATCGCCCCCGCGCAGGCGCAATAATCGTTTGACCCGCGCAAACGCGCTGCTTTATAATCATTTTTTACTTTCGTTTTAAACCAGCCATACGCATACCGTTGTGAAACACACCGTAGAAAAAATTTCCGACACCCGCAAAGCCGTGACCGTCTCCGTGACGGCCGAAGAAACCGCCCAGACGGGCAAAGAGGTCGTCTCGGCGTTTGCGCGCCAAGCGAACCTGCCGGGTTTCCGCCCGGGCAAAGCGCCCGTTGACATGGTGCAAAAACGCTATGCCAAGGAAATCGCCGACGAGGTGAACTCCAAACTCACGTCCCAGGCCTACGAGCTGATCAACAAGGACGAGTCGCTGGCAGTTTATGCGCTGGTCAACATCGAGGGCGCGGCGTTCACCCCGGGCAATTCCGGCGAGGTGAAATTCACTGTCGACGTGCGCCCGGAATTCACGACACCCGAGTATAAGGGCATCGAGGTTTCCGTCGACAGCGAGGAAGTCTCCAAGGAGGAGATCGAAAAGGCTATCGAAAACATCCGCCGCCAGCGCGCCGAGTACAAACCCGTTGAGCGCGCCGCCGAAAAAGGCGACTACGTGCGCCTGTCTTACGAAGGCAAACTCGGCGACAAGAAAATTTCCGAGATCGCCCCTGATCGCCACATGCTCGGCACGCAAGCCTCCACCTGGGAGGAAGCGGGCGCCGAGGAAGGCACCCCCGGCGTGCGCGCGGTGGTCGACGGCATTGTCGGAATGAAAGCCGGCGACAAAAAGACCGTCACCGAAAAATTCGCCAAGGATTTTGACGTGAAGGAATTGGCGGGCAAATCCGCCGAGTACGACATCGAGGTCAAGGAAGTGCGCGAACGCGTGCTGCCCGAGATGAACGAGGAATTTTTCAAGGCGATGGGCGCGGACGGTCTGCCCAAGCTAAAAGAAATCATGAAGGCCGACCTTGCCCGCTCCAAGGCGCAGAAAAACCGCCAGACCAAGCGCGAGGCCGTGATCGAAAAACTGCAGGGCGCGGTCGATTTCCCGCTGCCCGAGAGCGCCATCGAGACGGAGACGCAGGACATCCTGCGCTCGCACATGGAGGAGCGCATGGCCCACGGCGCCACGCAGGAAGAATTTGAAGCGCACAAAGAGCAGCTCTTTGCCCAGGCCACCGAGGCCGCCAAAAAGCGCGTGAAGCTCAACCTCATTTTGGCGGCGATCGCCCAAAAAGAGTCCGTCAAGGTCGAGAATCAGGACATCCAAAACCGCATCATGCAGGAAGCCATCATGACGCGCCAAGACCCCGCGAAGATCGTCAAGGAACTGCAAAAAGACCGCTCGCTGCTGGCCAACTTGCAACGTTCGCTCTTGCTGGCCAAGACGCTGGAAGTGGTGATCGACCAGACGGTGGAAAAGAAATAAAGACGCCTCAATCTATTTCCCGCCGCGGCTGACAACAGTGCGCAGGGCGGAAGCTTCGGTCACGATTTTTTTGGCGCGGATGTCCGCCTCGGTGAGTTTGGCGGCGTAGATTTCGGCGTCTGAATAGCGTTGGAAATCCCAGGTGATGTAGATGCTTCCGTCTTCAGATTGCGAGGCGTCGGGGTAGGCGACGTGGCGGCGATCGTCGAGGACAAGGCCGCCTTTCCAGGTTTTTCCGTCGTCGTCGGAAATATAGGCGATGAGTTTTTTGCGCGCGCGGGGAAGTTCGTTGATTTCCTTGTCGCCCTCGTCGTCGTTGGCCTTCGGCTTTCCGGCCAGCCAGCGTTCGTCGTTCGCCCAGTTTTTGACCAGCAGCAGCGCACCGGAATTCAGGCGGCTGATGTGAAAGCGCGAGCCTACGTGCGGGATTTTCGAGGGACGCAGCGGCGTGAAAGATTCTCCGCCATCTTTGGAAACCGCCTCGTAGATGCCGTCTGTCACCACGCCTTTGCGCACGAAGGATTTCGTCGGGCGATTGTACTTCAAATATTTTACATAAGGTTCCACGCGGCTCAAAAACCAGAGGTCTCCGTTTTTCTTTTCGAGCACCGCCGTCTCCAGACCGTGGGCGGCGATGAAAATCTGATTATATTTTTCTATTGTTTTACCGCCGTCCTGTGAGCGATAAAGCCACAGACCTTCCTCGCGTGAGAGCGCGTCGTTGATCGCGCGCATCTGAAAGACGACGACGGGGTAGAGGATGTCTCCATTTTTCAGGTAGGCGGGCTTGTTGAGCATCACGCCGGGGAAAAGGTATTGCGGCTTCGACCATGTGGGGTTTTCGTCGTCGGGATTGTCGGTGTAGATCATCCATGTCGAGCCGCGGCGGTTCCACTTGTGCGAGAGTAATTTTCCGAAAACATGCGCGCCGGTTGTCTGGCACCAGGAGATGTAAACGCGCCCGTTTGGGTCGCGCCACACGGCGGAATCGAAGCAGCGCACGATCCCGATATGCGGCGAGCGAATGACGATCTTCACGTCGCTGAAACGCCCGAGATCCTTGTCGCCGTACGCGACCATGACATAATTGTCCGGCCCTTCGTCGCCGCCGTTGCCGTACCACGAGACAAACAGGCGTTTGCCCGATTTGGAAACGACGGAACTCGGCGTGCCCTGATAGGGGCGCGGTTTGGCCAACTCGCCCGTGGGGTTGACGATGACCTCGGCGGGTACCTCGGCCAATCGCCAGTCGATTTCCTTTTCCTGTGCGCTTAGAAAAGCGCAGGAAAGCGCGCACAGCGCCATCAAGAATTTTTTCATAAATTTAGTTTGCGGCGGGAGTGCTCGCAGGTTTGGCATCCAGAGACTCGCGTGCCATCGCGTAGAGATTGTTCAGGAAAATATTGCGCGTCAGCCCCGCCAGTGGCTGATGCTTCCCCTTGAAGTGGTGGTCGGCGTTGGGAACTTTTAACAGCGTCACTTCAACGCCCAGCTCCTTGGCCTTATTCGCGAACAGTTCGCTGTCTTGGATGCTGACGGCCGTGTCTTTGTCTCCATGAACCAAAAGCGCGCGGGCCGCCCCTGCGCTAATCCAGTGCATGGGCGCCATTTCGGGGGCAAAATTCCTGTGAACTGTCCCGGGAAAAACAACCGGAGGGGCGCGCATCACGCCGCCGACAAACGAGAACGTGGCGTTTTTCAAAGCCGCATCGCCCGCAAAGGCGTCGGGGTTTGCATAGAGCAGCATCAAGGCCAGATGCCCGCCAGCGGAACCCCCGCAGGAAAGCATTCGCTTGGCGTCCAGCCGGTACTCTTGCGCGTGCAATGCCAGATAGCGGACGGCGTCGAAAGCGTCTGCGATGCAATCCTGCACACCCAGGCCGTTTCCTATGAAACGGTAGGAAACAAGCGCCAGGGCGATTCCCCTGTCGCTGAAAAACTTGACCGTTTCAGGCAACGCTATTCCTTCAAGGGTGGTGTAACGGCTGCCCGCCGCCCAGCCGCCGCCATGAAAAAAAAGAACGACGGGCGCCCCGTCCGGATAAAACGCCTTCCCGTCTTTATCTTTCACTGTTGTTGGAAGAAAAAGATCCATCGTGCAGGCCACATCGCCGACTGTTTTGTAGGCAAGGTTCAGCTTTGCGTCGCTGGCCGCCGCCATCGCGTCCAGGCGCTTTTGCACTGCGGCGTTCGCCTGCGCGCTGGGCAAAAATTTGAGGGTAGGGGTATCTGCCGCTTGCGTGCACACCGCGCCGATGGCACTCATCAGCGCCCAGACGATAACGGGGAAAGAAATTTTTTTCATGAAAAGAGTTTATTAAAAATTAGCGCCTATCCTCAAGCGGTTCCTCGGATGGCGGGCCTTGATTGGCGACGACACTAGCGACGGAGCCTTTTGTCACGATCTTGCCGGCGAGGATGTCGGCCTCGGTGAGTTTGGCGGTGATGATTTGCGGGTCATCGTGGCGGGAGAAATCCCACACGACGTAGATAAAACCGTTGTCTGCCTCGGACGCGTCGGGGTAGGCGATGTCTCTTTTGTCGCCGTCGGTCGTGGTTTTGCGGCGGTCGTCGAGAATGTAGCCGCCCTCCCAGGTTTTGCCGTCGTCTTTGGAAATGTAGGCCACGAGGGTCTTGCGATAAATGCGTTGGCCGACCACCTTGGGTTTGCCCGCCAGCCACAAGTCGTCGTTTGCCCAATTTTTCATGAGCAGCAAATTGCCACTTTTCAAACGCGAGATGTGCGTGCGCGAGCCTATGCCGGGGATTTTTGAAAAATGCGTGCGACCAAAACTTTTACCGCCGTCCTTGGAAAACGCCTCGACAATGCCGTCCGTCTCGCAGGCGTAGGTGATGGTGCCCTTGGCGGCGTCGCTGTAGCGCCCGTAAAACGTGTATGGCTCGCGGCGGCCCAGCAGCCAGATCGTGCCGTCGTTTTTCTCGATGAACATGTGCTCGGCGTAGGGCGAGTCGGGGATGCGCACGTTGCCGATTTGTTTGAACGTCTCTCCCTTATCTTTGGAAATCCAGACGCCCGCGCCCTCTTTTTGCGAGAGCATGTCCTGCTTTTCCTTCATCGTGAAAAAGCACACGGGATAGAGTGCGTCTCCGTTTTTGAGGAAGGTGGGCTTGTTGATCATGTTGCCGTCGAACAGGCGGCGGGGGGCGCTCCAAACGGGTTCGGGGGCGTCGGGATTGTCGGTGTAAATCGCCCAGGTTGAACCGCGGCGGCTCCACTGCGCGTCCTGGTTTTTAAAATAACGGGTGCGGAAGTCGTACTCACCGGTGGACTGGCACCAGGCGATCCACACGCGCCCTTGCGGGTCGCGCCAGCCGCAGGGGTCAAAGCAGCGTACGCGCCCGATGTGCGGGGAGCGGATCACGATGTTGACGCGCTCGAAATTTTCGAGATTCTCGTCGCCATAAGAGACCATCACGTAGTTGTCGGTATTCTCGTGGTGGCCGGTGGGTTTTTTCGTGCCGTTGCCGTACCAGATGGTGAAGACGCGCTTGCCCGTGGCGCTGACGACGATGTTTGGCGTTCCCTGATAAGGACGGCCTTTTGAAAGTGTGCCGGTGGGGTTGACGAGGATGTCGGCGGGTGTTTCGGAGAGCGTCCAGTTGGGCTTTTTTTCATCGGCAAAGAGGCTCGCGGACAAAGTAAATGACAACAAAAGGATGGCTAGTTTTTTTATGGGTTTCATTTGTTAAATATTTTTCGTGCGGTTGCGGGCGGTTTTCCCTTGCGGGCCCTTGTTGATGATCTCGTTGAGCGTGGAGCCGGGCGTCACGATTTTTTTGGCGAGGATGTCCGCCTCGGTGATTTTCGCGGCCATGATTTCCGGCTCGTTGTAGCGGTCGTGATCCCAACTAATATAAATAAAACCGTCCGCCGACTGGCTGGCATCGGGGTAATTGACCAGGCGGCGCTCGTCGAGGATGAGCCCGCCTTCCCAGGTTTTTCCGTCATCGCGCGAGAGGTAGGCGATGATCTGGCGGCGGAATTTTGGGTTGAGGTTGATCTCCTTGTCGCCTTCGCCGATCTTCGCCTTGGGTTTGCCGGAGAGCCACAGTTCGTCGTTGGCGTAATTTTTAACGAGCAGCAAATTGCCGGATTGCAGGCGCCCCACGTAAAAGCGCGAGCCCACGTGCGGAATTTTTGAGGGCAGTGCCCGCGTGAACGTCACGCCGCCGTCTTTTGAGAACGCCTCGTAAATACCGTCGGTGGGCACGCCCTTGTCGACGAAAGTTTTTTTCTCGCGGTTGTACTGGCGGTATAAAAGGATGGGGTCGACGCGGCTCCACAGCCAGATCGTGCCGTCTTTCTTTTCGACGAGCATGCTTTCCGTCGCGCTGGAGGGCAGGCGCACGCCGCTGATTTTTTCGAAGGTTTGCCCGTTGTCTTTGGAACGGTAAATCCACAGCCCCTCCTCGCGCGAGCGCAGGTCGTTTATGTTAAAAAACAATGGTACGCACAGGCAGTAAAGAATATCGCCGTTTTCCAGATAGGTGGGCTTGTTCATCATGTTGCCGTCGAACAGGCGCCGCGGCGCGCTCCACACGGGTTCGTCGTCTTCGGGATTATCGCAATAAATGCCCCAAGCGGAGAGATAGCGCGAGCCGCGCTCGTTGACCTTGCCAAAAATTTTTTCGCCCGTTGTCTGGCACCACGAAAGCCACACGCGCCCTTGCGGTTCGCGCCACAGGGCGGGATCGCAACAGCGCACTTTACCGACATGCGGCGAACGGATGACGAGCTTCACATCCGTCGGTTTTTTCAAGTCGCCTGTGGCGTAGCAGACCATCACGTAATTTTCCAGATTCTCGTCCTCGCCGTCGCCGTACCACGCCACGAACAGGCGCTTGCCGTTTTTGGAAACGACGGAACTCGGAGTGCCTTGGTAAGGGCGCCCCTGTGAGAGCGTGCCCGTGGGGTTGGCGATGACATCGGCCGGCGTTTCCGAAAGTTGCCAGCCCCATTGATCGGTTTGCGCCCGCGCGCAGCTGCAGGCGAACAGGATGGCGAGCGAGAAAAGGACGGCTGTTTTTTTCATGAGGCTATATTGACAATGAGGTATGCGGCAGGCAAAGATGTCTTGATCAATGCTTGTTTATTTTCGCAGCGGAAGGCTTGGCTTGTCAATTTTATATGAAAGAAATGCGTCATAAAATAATATGGGCATTTTTTCCGTTTTTAAAGAAACCGACGCGAAAGGCGCGCAGGATTTATCGAGGGCGAAAAAGATTGACGAGCGCCGCCACCTGTGCGAAAAATTTCTTGTGTTTACGACCGGAACCACTCATTTATCGCGCGCGCTGCTGTGCGTGCTTGTCGGCGCCCAAGCGTGGGGCGCCCCCGCTGACAAATCGCAGCTGCTGAAAAAATTCGATTACGACAATTTGCACGCCGACACTTACATGGTCAATCGCCCGGGCAAATGGGAGAGCGACCTGTGGTATTTTCGCGAAGCGGGCAAGCCCGACCAGCCCTTTGAAAGACCTGCCCCCGGCCGCCGCCCGCCGCCCAATGGCGACTGCGAATTTCGCCTATCCAAAGGCGGTGTGGTGTCGCTGTCCTCGGCCGTGAGAATCATGCGGCTGAAAATTTACAACACCAACACCACGCTATTGATCGCCAAGGGCGGCGAGCTGGGCATCCTGCACAATTACCTTGGGCAACGGGATATCGGCAGCGGCGGCATCGAAGTGCGCGAGGGCGGCAAACTGCTCATGGATGGAGGGCATTTTTCGCTCGGCGGCGTGGACATGAAGGCGGTGGGCACCGGCAGCCTCTCGCAAAAAGGAGGGCTGGTGTCGCTTTCGTGCCAATTGTCGCTGACGGGTAATCTGCCCGCGACTTCCTCGCGCCAGGCCACGGGTGTTTACACGCTGTCCAATGGCACGCTGATCATTGAGGCGCCGGACGGCGAGGCGGGGATCGTCAAGGGGATGGGCAAGGGCAGCTTTGTTTTTGAAAAAGGAACACTGCAGGCAAACACGCTGGCCATCGACCTGGACAACACGGGCGGCGGCAATCTCTCGCCCGCCGGCGACGAGGCGGTCGGCCAGACGACCCTCGTGCGCGACAAGGTGGCCGAGGCGTTTGCAAAAGCACAAGGCAAACCCTACGACGACGCGCGCAGCTACACCCAGGGCAAAAATTCCGTCTTCACTGTAAACGTGGAAGGCGCGAAAAAATACGACCGCCTGATCTGGAAAACCCCCGGCAAAAAAGGTTCCGTGCTGCTCAAAGACGGCGCCGTGATCCGCCTAAGGCCGCTGAAAAATTTCAAACTCTCAACCGGTGTGCGCTACGCCTTCGATGTGATCGAAGCAGACGACCTGAAAATACAAGGCGACCTAACGATCGACGCAGGCGCACTGGGACGCGACTTCACCTACGAGGTGCTTGACGGGAAAATTTTGCGTTTGAAAACAAAGCGCTAAGCTCCAGATATAAGTTTGAAGTCGCACCCCAGACAAAAACTTGCCCCAAGGGGGTGTTGTTGTTAGTGTGGCTGATAAGCCAAAGACGTTTTTGCATCTTTGGCGTTGATTATTTTTACACCGGAAAAAAACACATTGACCATGAGTTCGCACGAAGCAACCTCGCAGTGTCCCTTTAACAAAAACAATCCTTACCTGGCGACGATGACGCAGCGCATCCGCCTGTCCAGCCCGCAGGGAGAGAAGGAAACCTACCACTTTGTTGTCGATTTGGGAGGCAGCGGGCTGACTTACAAGGCCGGCGATTCGCTGGGCATTTATGCCACGAACGCGCAGGCGGATGTCGATGAGGTGATTGCGGCGCTCAGGGCCACGGGCGACGAGCAGGTGACCTTGCCCAAGGCCGAGGCGCCGGTCACGCTGCGCCAGGCGCTCACCAGCGAGCTGACGCTCTCCGGCCCCACAAAAAAATACTTGGAGTTTGTTGCTGAGCGCGCGACCGACCCAAGCGAAAAGGAAAAGGCCGTCGCGCTGTTGGCCGTGGACAAAGCGGAAGAGTGCACGAGCTTTTTATATAACCGCGCCTACATTGACCTGCTGTTGGAATTTCCCAGCGCCAACCCGACGCCGCAGGAGTTCACGGGCTTTTTGCGCAAGCTGATGCCGCGCCTGTACTCGATCGCATCCTCGCCGGAAAAACATCCGAACGAAATCCACCTGTGCGTGGCGATCGTGCGCTACACGACCAATGGGCGCAAACGCAACGGCGTGTGCTCGTCGTTTTTGTCCGACCGCGTGGCGGTGGGCGAGCCGAAGATCCCCGTGTTTGTCGCCAGCTCGCATTTCCGCTTGCCTGAGGATAAAAGCAAGGACGTCATCATGATTGGCCCGGGCACCGGCATCGCGCCGTTTCGCGCTTTCTTGCAAGAACGCTCGGCCACCAAGGCCACAGGGCGCAACTGGCTCTTTTTTGGCGACCAGCGCCGCTCCTGCGACTTTTTATACTGCGACGAATGGGAACAATACATGCGCGAGGGTTCGCTCACGCGGCTGGATCTGGCCTTTTCGCGCGATCAGGATTACAAGATTTACGTGCAAGACCGCCTGCGCGAAAACGCCGCGGAGATCTGGCAGTGGCTGCAAGGCGGCGCTTATCTTTACGTGTGCGGCGATGCCAAGCGCATGGCCAAGGATGTCGATGCTGTCCTTCTCAAAACCGCGATGGAGCAGGGTGGGTTAGACGAGGAAGCAGCCCAGCAATATTTCAAGGATATGAAGAAGGACAAGCGCTACCTGCGCGACGTGTACTAGCAACAAAGAGCTGCGATTTCAACTCCCGGAAAACGCCTTGCGGATCAGTTGCTCGCTGGTAGCTTCGGCGCCGAGTTGATTTTGGGCTTTGCGGGCTGCTTTGTCGGCGTCGGCGGGTTTGAAGCCTAGCGCCACGAGGGCGGCCACGGCGTCGGCAAAGGGGGATGTGGGCGCGGCGGTGTCGGCGGGAGACAGGGAAATGCTTGGGCTTGCGAGCGCGCCGCGGGAAAGATAGTCGCGCAATTCCACCACCAAGCGCTCGGCGGTTTTTTTGCCGATGCCCGGGCACTTGGACAAGAGCGCCACGTCGGACTGCAAAATCGCTTGCTCGAGCATCTGCACGGAGAGTTTGCTTAAAATGCTCAGCGCGGTCTTGGGACCAATGCCGGAGACTTTTTCCACAAGCAGGCGGAAAAAATCGCGTTCCTGGCGGGTGGCGAACCCGAAGAGCAGTTGCGCGTCTTCGCGGTAGACGGCCAGCGTGTGCAGGCGCACTTTTTGTCCGATGGCCGGGAGTTTTTCGGTCGTCGTCAAAGGCACTTGCACTTCGTAGCCGATGCCGCCGGTTTCGACGACTGCGCGCAGCAGACTCGACTCGGTTAAAACGCCTTCAATCGATACGATCATTTTGAAAAATCACTTAAGGCCCAGCACGCTGTCCATGCCATGAATGCCGCTCTTGCCGCCATTACCTTCGGCCAGCCAGCGGGCGGCGCGCACTGCCCCCTGGGCAAAGACGGTGCGGTTGGAGGCTTTGTGGGAAAGTTCCACGCGCTCGCCTTCGCCCGCGAAAATGACGGTGTGATCTCCCACCACGTCGCCCCCGCGCAGCGCGTGCATGCCGATCTGGTTTTGAGGGCGTTCGCCCGTGATGCCGTGGCGGCCGTAGCACACGTCGTCCTCGGAAAGTTCGCGCGCTTGGCGCACGATGTCCACGAGTTTCACAGCCGTGCCGCTGGGGGCGTCTTTTTTGTGACGGTGGTGCATCTCGACGATCTCCACATTGTAATCGGCTCCAAGCACCCGCGCGGCTTTTTGCGTGAGGTAGTTGAGCAAATTGACGCCCACCGAATAATTGCCCGCCCACACGATCGGGATTTTTTGGGCGCACTGTTCGATGAGCGCGCGCTGCTCGGGCGTGTGTCCTGTCGTGCCGATGACCAGCGGGCGGCCGACCTCGGCGCAGAGCTTGGCGATTTCGGGCGTCGCGCTGTGGAAGCTAAAGTCCACCGCCACGTCGCACTTGGCCAGCGCGGTCGCGTCCACGCTGTCGCCCATGTCGGCCTTCAGCGTGATCTCGGCGTTTTGGCGGGGCGCCTCGTCCATGATGGCGCAGCCCATGCGGCCTTTGTACCCGTTTAGAAAAAGAGAAAGCGGTTTCATTTGGAAAAAAGAAAAAAAAGTTTCCCGCGTTATCAGTGCGCCTTGCCCAATTGCTTGAGCAGTGCGTCGATGCACTGGCGCGTGGGCGCCGAGGCTTCGGCCAAAGGCAGGCGCACGTCATCGCAAGCGATGAGACCTGCCTTTTTGAGCGCGTACTTGATCGGCGAAGGGTTCGGCTCCAAAAAGATGTCGCGGAAGAAGGCGTAGTATTTTTTGAAAATTTTTCCGGCCGCCTTGTAATCGTTGGCGTTGGCCAACTTCACCATTTTGACGAGATCAGCCACATAGAGATTGCTCGCCACGCTGATCAGCCCCTTGGCACCCACGCTCATGAAGGGCAGGGTGAGGCCGTCGTCACCGCTCAAGATGAGGAACTTTTCGCCCAGCTCGCCATAAATCTGCGCCACGCGATCGCACGAACCGCCGGCTTCCTTGATGCCGATGACGTTCTTAAAATCCTTGGCCAGGCGGAAGATGGTCGGGTAGGGGATGTCGACGCCGCAGCGCGAGGGGATCGAATATAAAATGATCGGCGTGTCGCTCACGGCCTGCGCGATTTTGGCGAAATGGCGGTACTGGCCCTCGGCATTGGGCTTGTTGTAATAAGGCCCCACCAGCAGCAGCGCGTCAGCCCCGGCCTTGACGGCGCGTTGCGAGAGGTCAATCGCCTCGTCCGTGCTGTTGGAACCCGTGCCCGCGATGACCGGCACGCGCCCGCGCGCCTGCTCGATGACAAAGCGCATCACCTCGATATGCTCCTCGTGCGAGAGCGTGGGCGATTCCCCGGTCGTCCCCACGGCCACAAGGCCGTTAATCCCGCCTTTGATCTGGTGGTCGATCAGCTTGCACAGGCTCCTGTAATCCACACGGCCGTTGCGAAAAGGTGTCACCAACGCAGTGTGCACGCCATAAAAATGCTTGAGGTTCATTCAGTAAACAAGGTTCCCGACAATTTAAAAGCAGCCACGCCTAAAAGACAAAAGGAAAAGTTGACAAAAATAACGACCCAGTTTCTTGTTAAATGTGTGCACGCACCCGCATGACGACGCAAAAGGGAGTTTTCTTGTTCCCTTTGTAGCCTTTTTGTTCCTGTGGGTTTTTGCTCATCCTGTTTTGTTCGGATGGCTTTGCTTGTTTGAAGAATTCTGCAGGAAAGGGGAGTTGTCGATTGTTGCTGCGGCATTTGGTGCCTTCATAGGTGTGTTCTTTTTTGTCTGGACTGAACTATTTGTCAGCCTACCTTCGGCGCTTCTTGCGTGCGTGATTTTGTTGATTTTGCTAAATACCGCCAAAACACCCGAAAGACTGCGCCTTTGGGGTTATGTTTATTGCGTCGGGTTGTTTTTCATCTCCACCTTTATAGTTAGCGCGTTTTGTTTTATATGGGCCTACGGTGAAATAGGAAGCTGGTGGACACCCATTGTGGCTTCGGCCGTGCTTTCTTTCGCGACTTACATTTTCTGCTTCGGAGTTATTTCATATACCTATACACGAAGACTATTTTGGTTTTTGTTGGCGATAAATATCGTCGGCATTGTCGGCATCCAATTGAGCGGTCTCGCAGATGACGAAATACTTTTTTCCGTTTTTTGTTTTCCGTCGTTCCTGACAGTGGTGGCAATCGCGACGTACGCGGCTGTTTATCCAATCGTAACGGCCATCATTCGGCGCAGACGAAAAAAGAAGAATGATATCTAGAGTTTCATTTTTAAAATTCCTATCTAATTAGTGTTCAATAAAAAACGGCCATATATTCGCACAATATACATTATGTCTAATTTTATAATAAGAGGAATACCACAAGTTGCAGTTATCACTTACCCGGTTTGACGTTACAACTATAAGGAGAATCCTCTGTTGACCTACCTCTTGGTCGTCTGAAAAATGCTATCGCAATAATAACCACAAAAATGGAACGAGACTTAAAAAACGAGATACAAAACACGCGCCAATCAATTCACATGCTCTCAAACAGGGTTATCGCCCATGAAGCTACATTGTCGAAGCGCCTTGACGAGCTCACATCAACCATAGTCGGTACGGGCTCAATTTTAGCAAATAGCCTCAAGGAATTATCTGAATCGACAAGAGATTCGACTGAGCAGGCATCACGGAGTGCCAGAGCCATTTTTTGGCTAACCCTTGCCCTTGTTGCTGCGACTATTGTTTCAGCTATTGCTATGGTCGTTCAGATTATCCTTAGATAGCTTTTTTTTCTTGGCTATCACCTATTCATCCTGTGTCTTGGTCGGTTGTTGACTGATTTCTATCCAGCGCAGGCGCATGGGTTGCCCAAGAGCTTCGTTGACTACAGTGACGTCGTTCTCGCCGTCTTTTAGCAGACCTGCGGGGACGCGGAAAGCCACGTATTGCTGGGGCTGGTTGAAGCCGGCCTTGATGGGGCCTTTGTCGAATGGATAGTCGGGTTGCGGGGCGACGGATTTTTCCAGCGTCACGCCGTTTAGCTGCACATCCCACTGCCCGCGGTCGATTTTTTCGGCGGCCTGCCCTTCGTAGAAACGGTGCTCTTTTTCGCTGAGCACTAGCAGGCGTAATGCCGCTGGGCCGTTGCCGCGGGCAGGACTTATGTCCATTGAGAATTGTTCCGAGCGTCTGGCCTGCGGGATTTTCATGCTGAACGTCCACAGGTAGAAAAATGACGGGTCGTCTTCTAGTGCCTTGGGGTCGGCGAGTTTTGTCAGGTAATCAAAGGGTGGCTCGTTAAAGGGGCCGCTTTTGCGCACGCCGTCCGTGTAATAGCGGTAATAGAAAAAGTTGAACAAGCTGATGCCGTCGGCCCCGCGCGCGTAGGCGATGCGGGCGGTCGTTTCCAGAATATCGCGGGTGTTGCGGCGGTAGTTGTGCTCGTTTTTTGGGCCGGATGGCCAGGACATGGCGGTGTGCGTCAGCTCGCAA